>NZ_CP043504.1:1598683-1918420 GCF_008365275.1 Protaetiibacter larvae
GAGGCCGGATGCGGCGGCTGCTCACTTCTCGACACGAGCAGGAGGCACCTCATGAGCACCATCGCCCTCAGTTACGCCGGCCCCCGTCCGGACGCCCGTCCGCGTGCTCCGCGACTGCACCTCACTCGGCGCGGGCGTCTCGTGTTCGGTGCCCTGCTCGTGGCCCCCGTGGCGATCGCGCTCGCGGTCTCGGGCATCGCCGGCGGGGTCGCGCAGGCCGGCTCGAGCGCGTCCACGGCGAGCTTCGAGTACATCTCGGTCGCCTCGGGTGAATCCCTGTGGGATCTCGCCCAGTGGATCGCCCCCGAGGCCGATCCGCGCGAGGTCGTGTCGGCGCTCGTCGCCCTCAACCAGCTCCCCTCGGCCGAGGTCCAGCCCGGTCAGCGTCTCGCGATCCCGGCGGAATACGCTCGCTAGACTCGCCCGGTGGCTCTCTCCGACCTGCCGATCCGTGACGACCTCCGAGGACTGACCCCGTACGGGGCGCCCCAGAAGCACGTGCGGTACGCGCTCAACGTCAACGAGAACACCCACCCGATCCCCGAGCCCGTTGCGCGGCACATCGTCGAGTCGCTCGCGCACGCCGTGCTCACCGCGAACCGCTACCCGGATCGCGAGTTCACCGCCCTGCGCGAGTCGCTCGCCGGCTACCTGAGCCGCGACCTCAGGGAGCAGCAGATCGCGCCCGAGCAGATCTGGGCCGCGAACGGCTCGAACGAGATCATCCAGCAGCTGCTGCAGGCCTTCGGCGGCCCCGGCCGCCGTGTGCTCGGCTTCCCTCCCACCTACTCCATGCACTCGATCATCGCGGCGGGCACCGGTACCCGGTGGATCGCGGCGGAGCGCGACGCCGACTACGCCATCAGCCCGGAGACGGCCGTGCGCGCGGTCGAGCAGCACCGTCCCGACCTCGTGTTCCTGTGCGCGCCCAACAACCCCACCGGCACGGCGCTGCCGCTCGAGACGATCGAGGCCGTCTACGACGCCAGCGACGGCATCGTCTTCGTCGACGAGGCCTACGCCGAGTTCATGCCGAAGGGGCAGCCCACCGCGCTCACCTTGCTGCCCGGCCGCGAACGGCTCGTGATCTCGCGCACCATGAGCAAGGCGTTCGCGTTCGCGGGCGTGCGCCTCGGCTACCTGGCGGCCGACCCCGCGATCGCGGACGCCCTGCGCCTCGTCCGGCTGCCGTACCACCTGTCCGCGCTGACCCAGGCGGCGGCGGTCGCCGCGCTCGCGCACGCCCCCGAGATGCTCGCGATGGTCGACGACATCGCCGCCCAGCGCGACCGCATCGTCGCCGAGCTCCCGGCCCTCGGCTACCACGCGTGGCCCAGCCAGGCCAACTTCGTGCTCTTCGAGGGGGTGACCGACCCGCAGGCCACCTTCCGCGCGCTGCTCGAGCGCGACATCCTCATTCGCGACGTCGGCATCCCGCACGCCCTCCGCGTGACCGCGGGCACCCCCGACGAGACCGCCTTCTTCCTCGCCGCCCTCGCCGCCCTCCCGCGTTAACCCGCGAGATGTCCGTTGTTGCACGTTTCGGCCCCCGATTCCGCAACAAGTGACATCTCGCGGGGTCGGTAGGGTGAGGGGATGAGCAGCACGCACCGGACGGCACGCTTGAGCCGTCAGACGAGCGAGTCGAGCATCGAGCTGACCCTCGACCTCGACGGATCGGGCCAGTCCGACATCCAGACGACGGTGCCGTTCTACGACCACCTGCTCACCGCCTTCGCCAAGCACGCCCTCGTCGACCTGACGGTGCGCGCCGAGGGCGACACGGACATCGACGTGCACCACACGGTCGAGGACACCGGCATCGTGCTCGGCACCGCCATCAAGCAGGCTCTCGGCGACAAGGTCGGGATCGGCCGCTTCGGCGACGCCCTCGTGCCGCTCGACGATGCCCTCGCGCAGGCCGTCGTCGACGTCTCGGGGCGCCCCTACCTCGTGCACTCGGGCGAACCGGCCGGCTTCGAGTACCACCTCATCGGCGGCCACTTCACCGGATCGATGGTCCGGCACGTCTTCGAGGCGATCACCTTCAACGCGGGTCTCACGGTGCACCTCACGGTGCTCGCCGGTCGCGACCCGCACCACATCGCCGAGGCCGAGTTCAAGGCGTTCGCGCGTGCGTTCCGGCAGGCCGTCGCGCGCGACGAGCGCGTGAGCGGTGTGCCGTCGACGAAGGGCGCCCTCTGAGATGAGCGCGCCCGCGCCCTCCGTCGTCGTGCTCGACTACGGATCCGGCAACGTGCACTCCGCCGCCAAGGCGATCGAGCGCGCCGGAGCCCGCGTCGAGCTGACCGCCGACCGCGACAAGATCGCGAACGCGGATGGCCTGCTCGTGCCGGGTGTCGGCGCCTTCGCGGCCGTGATGTCCGCGCTCGACGCGGTGCGGGGTGCGGAGCTCATCGACCGTCGGCTCGCAGGCGGCCGAGCCGTGCTCGGCATCTGCGTCGGCATGCAGGTGCTCTTCGAGCGCGGCGTGGAGCGCGGAGTCGAGACCGAGGGGCTCGGGGAGTGGCCGGGCGTCGTCGACGAACTGCACGCCCCCGTGCTGCCGCACATGGGCTGGAACACGGTGGATGCGCCGGAGGAGTCGCAGCTGTTCGCGGGACTCCGCGACGAGCGCTTCTACTTCGTGCACTCCTTCGCGGCGCGCAGCTGGAGTCTCGACCCGATCGGCGCCTTCGCGGTGCCCCGGGTGACCTGGGCGACCCACGGTGAGCCGTTCGTGGCGGCGGTGGAGAACGGGCCGCTGTGGGCGACCCAGTTCCACCCCGAGAAGTCGGGCGAAGCCGGCATCCGGCTGCTCGGCAACTGGCTCGCGACGCTCTAGCCTGCGGCATCCGAGGATCTCGATCCACCGCCTGCGGCGGCATTCGATCAGCGGGGGTCCAGCTGTGAGTGAGCGCAGCGGGTGACCGGAGTCGGTTCCGGGACGCTGGCACCGGGCCGGGCGGGAGCGGGCCGTCCAGGCCCGCGAGGGCATGCGTCCCGGAACCGACTCCGGTCAGTCGCGGAGCGGCGTGGGTCGGGCGTGAGACCGCAGCGGAGTCGAGTACGATCTTTCTCTCGTGACCGAGTTCAACACCTCACCCGCTTTGACCCTGCTCCCGGCGGTCGATGTCGCCGACGGCAAGGCCGTCCGGCTCACCCAGGGGGAGGCAGGAACCGAGACGAACTTCGGCGATCCGGTGGACGCCGCGCAGGAGTGGGTGGATGGCGGCGCCGAGTGGATCCACCTCGTGGATCTCGACGCAGCGTTCGGTCGTGGCAACAACCACGCGGTCATCAAGAAGGTCATCAAGTCGACCCCGCGGCGGGTGAACATCGAGCTCTCGGGCGGCATCCGCGACGATGCGACCCTCGAGGCGGCGCTCGCCACCGGTGCGAAGCGCATCAACCTCGGCACGGCGGCGCTCGAGAACCCGGAGTGGGCGGCGCATGTGATCGCCGAGTACGGCGAGGCGATCGCGGTGGGCCTGGATGTGCGCGGCACGACGCTCGCCGCGCGCGGCTGGACGCAGGAGGGCGGCGACCTGTGGGCGGTGCTCGCGCGCCTCGAGGAGGCCGGCTGCGCCCGCTACGTGGTGACGGACGTGACGAAGGACGGCACCTTGAAGGGGCCGAATCTGGAGCTGCTCACCGAGGTGCTCGCCCGCACCCCGAAGCCGGTGATCGCGTCGGGCGGCGTGGCGACGCTCGATGACATCGCGGCCCTCCGCACCCTCGTGCCGCACGGTCTGGAGGGTGCGATCGTGGGCAAGGCGCTCTACACGGGGGCGTTCACGCTCGCCGAGGCGATCGACGTCGCGAGCGACTGATGGCGGACCACCGCGCCGACAGCGCGGGCATCCCGTTCGAGGGCAGGCGGTTCCAGGAGAACCCGGCCGCCGCGGATGACGGTTCCGCGCCGGAGCGGCTGATCGAGGCGGTCCGCCGTCTGCAGGCGGGTGAGCTCGGGATCGCCGAGGTGGTGGCGGCGCTGCATCCCGAGCGCCTGCTGGTGCCGCTCGTGGCGGAGCGCGGCGATGAGGGTGTCGGCCCGCACGGGCAGACCGTCGACAAGACGCAGGAGCTGTCGGTCGTCACCGTGAAGGGGCCGGATGGGCGTGCCGCCCTTCCCGCGTTCACCTCGGTGGCGGCGATGCAGCGCTGGGACCCTCTCGCGCGTCCGATCCCCATCCAGGCGAGCCGGATCGCGCTCGCGGCGGCCGCCGAGGGAACGCCGCTCGTGGTGGTGGATCCGCAGTCGGACACCCAGTTCGTGGTGCGCGCTCCCGCGTTCCGGGCGCTCGCGACGGGCGAGGACTGGACGCCCTCGTTCGAGGACTCCGCGGTGGCGGAGGCGTTCGCGTCGTCGGTCGTGGGGGAGTCGGCGGTGCAGGTGATCGGCCTCGCGCCGGGGGATCCGCTCGCGCGGTTGGCCGGCCCGGAGCTGGTGGTGCTGCTGCAGCTGGACCCCGCGCTGCCCGAGGCGGCGCGTCAGGCGCTGCTGACGCGCCTGCAGGCCCGCTGGAGCGCCGATGAGCTCATCGCGGCCCGCGTCGACTCGATCGGCGTGCGCTTCACCCGTCTCACCCCCTGAGGGCTCGCGATGTGCGCCCCCAGCGGCGTGTCTCGAACGGTGTGCGACCGTTCAGCTGACGGGGCCGGTCCACTTCTCGCCGGGGCCCTTGCCGATGGGGTCGGGGATGCGCGAGGCCTCGCGGAAGGCGAGCTGGATGGTGCGCAGCCCGTCGCGCAGTGCGCGGGCGTGGTGGTCGCCGAGGCTCGGGGCGGCGGCGGTCACGAGTCCGGCGAGGGCGTCGATGAGCTTGCGTGCCTCGTCGAGGTCGGTCTGCTCCTCGGGGTCGTCGGCGAGTCCCACCTTCACGGCGGCGGCGCTCAGCAGATGCACTGCGACGGTGTTGATGACCTCGACCGCGGGCACCTCCGCGATGTCCCGGATCTCCTCCCCGACGTCCTCGGGGTCGGCGGCGGACATCGGCTCTGCGCTCACGGGGTTTCCTCTGCTATCCTTATGCGGGCTCCGGGGCCATCTCCCCGGAAACGCAAGTGGAGAGATCCCACCCGCCGACCGCTTCTTCAGGTTATCGGGTCAGAGTAGGCAGCCGGGTTCGAGTCGCGAGAGCGGCGCGGATGCGGTGGCGCACTCCGTCGGCAGCAGCCGATTGCACGGGTGCGGAGTCTCGTCACGCGCGTGCACATACCGCCGAATGAAGGAGACCCGCATCAGCGATCCCAGAACCAACGACCGCATCCGCGTCCCCGAGGTCCGCCTCGTGGGTCCCGCGGGAGAGCAGGTCGGCGTCGTCCGCATCGAGGATGCCTTGCGTCTCGCGCAGGAGGCCGACCTGGATCTGGTCGAGGTTGCTCCGAACTCCAAGCCGCCCGTGGTGAAGATCATGGACTACGGCAAGTTCAAGTACGAGCAGGCCCAGAAGCTCAAGGAGGCTCGGCGCAACCAGGCGAACACGATCCTCAAGGAGGTTCGGTTCCGCCTCAAGATCGACAAGCACGACTACGAGACCAAGCGCAAGCGCGCCGAGGGCTTCCTGCAGGCGGGCGACAAGGTGAAGGCCATGATCCTGTTCCGCGGCCGCGAGCAGTCCCGGCCCGAGCAGGGCGTGCGTCTTCTGCAGCGCTTCGCCGAGGATGTGGCGGAGTTCGGCACGGTCGAGTCCACCCCGACGATCGACGGTCGCAACATGGTCATGATCATCGGCCCCCTGAAGAACAAGGCCGATGCGAAGGCCGAGCAGAACGCCAAGCGCGCGGCGAACCGAGCGCGCCCCCAGAACCCGACGGATTCCGACGGATCCGCCGACACCACGGCAGCTGCCGACAAGACAGAGGAAGAGTAATGCCCAAGCAGAAGACGCACTCCGGTGCGAAGAAGCGCTTCAAGATCACCGGAAGCGGCAAGGTTGTGAAGCAGGGCGCCGGCATGCGCCACCACCTCGAGACCAAGCCCTCGCGCGTGACCCGTCGCCTCAACCAGGATGTCGTGCTCGCCCCGCAGGACGCCAAGGTCATCAAGCGCCTCCTGGGCAAGTAAGCCCGACCGAGAACACAGAAGGACTTCAGAGAAATGGCACGTGTCAAGAGGGCGGTCAACGCCGCCAAGAAGCGCCGCACCACGCTCGAGCGCGCCGAGGGCTACCGCGGTCAGCGGTCGCGCCTCTACCGCAAGGCGAAGGAGCAGGTCACCCACTCGCTCGTCTACGCCTACCGCGACCGTCACGCGAAGAAGGGCGAGTTCCGTCGCCTGTGGATCCAGCGGATCAACGCCGCGGCCCGCGCGAACGGCATCACCTACAACCGCCTCATCCAGGGCCTCGGCCTGGCGGGCATCGAGGTCGACCGCCGCATCCTCGCGGAGCTCGCGGTCAACGAGCCGGCGACCTTCACGGGTCTCGTGGCGGCGGCGAAGGCCGCTCTGCCGAGCGATGTGAACGCCCCCAAGAGCGCGGCGTAACCCGCCCGCACGAAAGGCGCGTCTCCCTGGGGGAGGCGCGCCTTTCGCATGTGCCGCCATGGGTATGATCCACACGTGATCGACAACCCGCGCTCCCCGCGCGTGCGCGCCGTGGCGAAACTGGCCAAGCGCGCGGCCCGCGAGGAGACCGGGCTGTTCCTCGTGGAGGGGCCCCAGGCGTTGCGCGAGGCGCTGTCGTTCCATCCGGAGCTCATCGTGGACGTGTTCGCGACGCGCGGCGTGTTCGAGCGTCATCCGGAGCTCGGGCGGGGGCTCTCGGTGGCGGGTATCGAGGCGGAGGCCGTGTCGAACGCGGTGCTCGAGGCGATGGCCGACACGGTCACCCCGCAGGGTGTCATCGCGGTGTGCCGCCAGTTCCCGGTGACCATCAAGGACCTGCTGGCTCAGGGTGCGCGGCTGGTCGCGATCCTGGAGGAGATCCGCGACCCGGGCAACGCCGGCACGATCATCCGGGCCGCGGATGCCGCGGGGGCCGACGGCGTGATCCTCACGGGCAAGAGCGTCGACGCGTACAACCCGAAGGTGGTGCGTTCGACGACGGGGTCGATCTTCCACCTGCCGCTCGCGCAGGGCGGCACCCTCGAGCATGCGCTCCACGCGGTGCGCGCGGCGGGGATGCAGGTGCTCGCCGCCGACATCTCGGGGGAGGAGCTTCCGACGCTTCGCGGGGATCTTCCCCGCCCCACGGCGTGGCTGTTCGGCAACGAGGCGCATGGGCTCAGCGAGGCCCAGCTCGCGCTCGCCGACCGGGCGGTCAGGGTGCCGATCTACGGCCACGCGGAGTCGATGAACCTGGCGACCGCGGCGTCGGTGTGCCTCTACCAGAGCGCGTTCGCACAGCGCGATTGAGCGCGCCCCGGTTCCTCTGGTTCCTCCGGGTCATCCCAGGTAGAGGAACTTGGCGAGCAGCGCCTTGGGCGATGTCCCTGCCGGGGTGGTGACGTACACCTCGACGAGACGTGCCGACGGCACCCGCGGGGTGACGGCGCGCAGCGTGGTGGGCGACACGTACGTGACGGATGCGGCGGCGAGGGCGCCGAACGCGACGGTCGAGTCGGGGGTGAACCCGGTGCCGGTGATGGTCACCGTCGTCCCGCCCTTGCGGGGGCCGATGAGGGGCGCCACCTTCGTGACGGCCGGCGGGGTGGACGGCGGCTGGCTGAGGCTGAGTGAGACCGTTCCCAGGCCGAGGTAGAAGCCGCCGACCTGGATGAGGTAGCTGGCCCCGGCGGTGACCGGGATCGTCGTGATGGCGGTCGCCGTGCCCGGGTAGGGCTCGTGTCCGGAACTGCCCGGCCACGGGCAGGCGATCGGGTCGCCCGGGGGAAGCGCGTAGGGATACACGGCGAAGTCGACGGCGAAGTCGGACGCGCTCGCGTCGATCGTGACGACGCCGGTCGCGGGCGCGGTGAACCGGTAGAAGAGGTCGTTCATGATCGCCCGGTCTTCGGGGCTGCAGCCGTACGGCGCGACCAGTTCCGCATCCGTGCCGAAGGTGTCCGCGGTGGTCGTCGACGGCACGGCGAGCGTGATTGCCCCCGCCGGCGTGGTGTTGGGGATCGGCGGGAGCGCCGAGAGGAACAGCGTCGCCTCGGGGATCAGGCCGTCGCCGTCGTCGAGGGCGCCCACCTGGATGTAGAAGGTCTGGCCGGCTGCCGCCTGGAATGCGAAGCCCGGACGGTCGTTGCCGTCGCCGCAGGTGACCGAGCTCAGCGCGCCGAGGGACGCACCCGTGTAGACGTGCACGACACCGGTCTGTGCGTGGTAGTCGGTGATCGAGCCCCGGATGGTCTGCGCCGTGGGCGACGTGAAGCGATACCAGACGCTCGACGCGGCCGGGTAGAAGTACGAGGAGAAGTCGGGGTCGTGTTCGACGCAGGTGGTCGGTTCGCCCGGTTCGAGGGTGGCGTCGACGAGGTCGACGACGGTCCAGCCGAGTCCGACGTCGACGGCGTCGGCGAAGTCGTCGTTGCCGGGTGCCGCGGCCGCGGGCGTCACCGGGACGATGGCGAGGGCGAGGGCCGCGAGGAGGGCGGTGGAGGCGAGGAGGGGGCGACGAGCGGTCATGGCGGCACCTCGGGGTTGTGGGGGTGGGGGCGGTCATGACCGGGACACATCCGCGTGCCCCCCATTGTGGGGCCGTGCGGGTGGCCGGTCAACCTTTCGCGGTCGCGGCCGGCGTGGCGTGCACGCGCCGATAGACTCGATGTTCGTGTCGACCCCCAGTCCCATCACCGAGCAGGCCGTCGCCGAGGCGCTCGCGACCGCGCTCGCGGCGATCGGCGCGGCCGCCGATTCGTCGGCCCTGAAGGCCGCGCGCGCCGCGCATGCGGGGGAGGCCTCCCCGCTCGCCGTGCTGAACGGCGCCATCCGCGACCTCCCCGGCGACCAGAAGGCGGCGGCGGGCAAGCTCGTCGGCCAGGCCCGGGCGCAGCTGAATCAGGCGCTCGCGGAGGCGGATGCGCGCATCCTCGTCGCCGAGGAGGAGGCGCGTCTCGTCGCGGAGGCGGTGGACGTCACCGCGGTCGCGTCCCGCTGGAACCGCGGTGCCCGGCATCCGCTGTCGCTGCTCATGGAGCAGATGAGCGATCTCTTCGTGGCGATGGGCTGGGAGATCGGCGAGGGTCCCGAGCTCGAGCACGAGTGGTTCAACTTCGACGCCCTCAACTTCGACGAGGACCACCCGGCCCGCGCCATGCAGGACACCTTCTTCGTCGAGCCGGCGGAGCGGCACCTCGTGATGCGCACCCACACGAGCCCCGTGCAGATCCGCTCGCTGTTGAGCCGCCCGCTGCCGGTGTATGTCGCCGCGGTGGGCCGGGTGTACCGCACCGACGAGCTCGACGCGACCCACACCCCGGTCTTCCACCAGATCGAGGGCATCGCGATCGACAAGGGCCTCACGATGGCGCACCTGCGCGGCACCCTCGAGCACCTCGCGCGCGCCATGTTCGGCGAGGGCGCCCAGATCCGCCTGCGCCCCAACTACTTCCCGTTCACCGAGCCGAGCGCCGAGATGGACGTCTGGCAGCCGAACGCCAAGGGCGGCGCACGCTGGGTGGAGTGGGGCGGCTGCGGCATGGTGAACCCGAACGTGCTGCGTTCGGCCGGCATCGACCCGGACGAGTACCAGGGTTTCGCCTTCGGCATGGGCATCGAGCGCACCCTGCAGTTCCGCAACGAGATGAACGACATGCGCGACATGGTCGAGGGCGATGTGCGCTTCTCGCAGCAGTTCGGGATGGTGGTGTGATGCGGGTCCCGATCTCATGGCTCGGTCAGTGGGTCGACCTTCCCGAGGACGTGACCCTCGAGCACCTGCACGCCGCGCTCGTGAAGGTGGGCCTCGAGGAGGAGGACACCCACGGCTTCCCGCTCACCGGCCCGATCGTGGTCGGCCGGGTGCTGAGCGTCGAGCCGGAGCCGCAGTCCAACGGCAAGACCATCAACTGGTGCCAGGTGGATGTCGGCGAGGCGGAGCCGCGCGGCATCGTCTGCGGCGCGCACAACTTCGTCGCGGGCGACAAGGTCGTCGTGACGCTTCCCGGCGCCGTGCTGCCCGGTCCGTTCCCGATCGCCGCGCGGAAGACCTATGGACATGTCTCGGACGGCATGATCGCCTCCGCGCGCGAGCTGGGGCTCGGCGACGAGCACGACGGCATCCTGCGCCTCGCCTCGCTCGGCCTCGACCCGGAGCCCGGCACCGACGCGATCGCGTTGCTCGGTCTGGACGACGCGGCCGTCGAGGTGAACGTGACTCCGGATCGCGGCTACGCCTTCTCGATCCGCGGCATCGCGCGCGAGTACTCGCACTCCACGGGGGCCGCGTTCCGCGACCCGGCGGCGAGCATCGTGGCGCCCGAGGCGTCCGGATTCCCCCTCACCATCACCGACTCGGCGCCGGTGCGCGGCCGCGCCGGGTGCTCGGTGTTCTCCGTGCGGGTGGTGCGCGGCATCGACCCGACCCGGCCGACACCCCCCTGGATGTCGTCCCGGCTGCGGCTGGCGGGCATCCGCTCGGTGTCGCTCACGGTCGACATCTCCAACTACGTCATGCTCGAACTGGGCGCCCCGAACCACGCCTACGACCTCGCGAAGGTGGACGCGGGCGGCCTGGTGGTGCGTCGCGCGAATCCGGGCGAGAGCATCGAGACGCTCGACGGCAAGGTCCGCGCGCTCGATCCCGCTGACCTGCTGGTGGCCGACGCCGTGCGTCCGCTCGGTCTCGCGGGCGTCATGGGTGGGGCGTTCAGCGAGATCTCCGACACGACGACCGATGTGCTCGTCGAGGCCGCGATCTGGGATCCGGTGACGATCGCGCGCAGCGTGCGCCGTCACAAGCTGCCGAGCGAGGCGGCGAAGCGCTACGAGCGCGGCGTCGACCCGCGGATGGCGCCGCTTGCGACCGCCCGCGTGGCGCAGCTGCTCGTCGAGCTCGCCGGCGGCACGCTCGACACCGTGGGCGCCCTGTACGACGCCTCGGTTCCGCTCTCCCCGATCCGCCTCCCGCTCGACCGTGCGGCGGCCGTCATCGGCGTGCCGTACACGCGCGAGGAGGTGGTCGGCACGCTCGAGCTGATCGGCGCCGAGGTCGCTCTCGACGGGGAGGTGGCCACCGTGACGCCGCCGAGCTGGCGCCCCGACCTGGTCGACGACGTCTCGCTCGTCGAGGAGGTCGCCCGCATCACCGGCTACGACCGCATCCCCTCGCTGCTGCCGATCGCCCCCGCGGGTCGCGGGCTCACCGGCTCGCAGGCGGCACGTCGCCGGGTGGCGCAGACTCTCGCGGCGGCAGGTGCCACCGAGGTGCTCAGCTACCCCTTCGTGTCGGATGCGGTGGCCGAGCGCTTCGAGCCGGGCGCGGCATCCGTGCGGCTCGCGAACGCTCTCGACGCGCAGCTGTCGCTGCTGCGTCGCACCCTGCTGCCGGGGCTCGTGGAGACGGCGCACCGCAACCTCGCGCGCGGGCTCACCGATCTGGCCCTGTTCGAGCTCGGCACCGTGTTCCGGCCCGAGCCGGGGGTGGCGTACGGCACCGACTTCATCCCGCTGGGCGCGGTGCGCCCGGGCGACGACACCCTCGCCCGGCTCGGCGCCGGGATCCCCCCGCAGTCGCGTCGGGTCGCGGGACTGTTCCTCGGCGACGCGCTCGCCAAGCAGCCCGGGGTCGTTGCCGTGCAGGCGGGGATCGCGGATGCGCTCGACGCCGTGCAGCAGGTGGCGCTCGCGCTCGGGGTGGAGATCCGCGCGGTGCAGGGATCCCACCCCGCACTGCACCCCGGTCGCACCGCCGAGCTGCGTGTCGGCGAGGTCCCTGTCGGCCACGCGGGTGAGCTGCTGCCGTCGCTCGCGGCGGACTCCGACCTGCCGCGGCAGGTCGCGGTGTTCGAGCTCGAGCTTGATGCGCTCATCGCCTTCGGCGACCGCGACCGTGTCGCGACGCCGATCGGCACGCTCCCGGCGGCCACCCAGGACCTCTCGCTCGTGGTGGAGGTCGCGGTGCCCGCCGGCGCCGTGCGGGATGCGGTCGCGGAGGGGGCGGGCGCGCTGCTCGAGCACATCCGGCTGGTGGACGACTACCGCGGTCAGGGGGTGCCGGAGGGCAGCAAGTCGCTCACCTTCGCGCTGCGGTTCCGTGCCGCCGACCGCACGCTGACGGCCGCCGAGGCGACCGAGGCGAAGCTCGCCGGGGTGGCCCGTGCTGCCGAGCGTGTCGGAGCCACCCTCCGCGAGTAGCTGCACTCGGGCGGTCGAGGAGCGCCGCGCAGCGCGGCCCCTCGGGACCGCCGCCTCAGCGGCTCCCGCCGCCGAGCAGGCCGCCGAGGATGCTCCCCACGTCGAGCCCGCCGCCACCGCTCGAGCCCCCGGAACCGCCACCGAGCAGCCCGCCGAGGATGTCGCCGAGCCCGCCGCCGCCCCCGGGTGCGCCGCCGCCTCCGAGGAGTCCGCCCAGGGCATCCTCGATGCCGCCGGATGCCGGGGTGGTCGCGGACGACTGCCCGCCCTGTCCGAGGAACTTGTTGGCGAGCCAGCCGAGCACGATGGGTGCGACGATCGGCAGGATCTTGGCGATGATGCCGCTCGTCACGCCCGAGGAGGGGGAGGCGTCTGCGAGGCGTGCGGCGACCTGGTCGGTGTTGGCGCCGAACACGTGGCCGACGATCTTCTCGCCGTCGGTGGTGTCGATGTCGTCGAGCGCGCGCAGGCTCGGGAGTCCGCTGTGCTTCTCGAGCGCCTTCTCGAGGGAGGCGGCACCGGCCGGGTCGGCGGCGTTGGCCTGCAGCCCGCCGACGAGTCCCGGAAGCACCTTCTGCACGGCGTCTCGGGCGTCGTCGGGGTCGATCTCGAGCCGCCCGGCGATGTCGCCGATGGGGATCTGGGAGAGCAGATCGTCGAAGTCGGCCATGGGGGAGTCCTCTCCGTTGGGGGCTGGTGCGCCTCACTGTATGCCCGGGCGCGCTAGATTCACCAGCATCCCGATCCACTGGTGCCGGGTGAGGAGCGTGCATGGATCTGACGCACATCGACGGGGTCGACGTCCGCTCCGCGGCCGAGCTGCGCGCGGCGGGTCGGGCCCGCCGGGGCGAGCTGCCGCGGTCGGCGCACGCTGCCTTCCGGCCGTCGCCGAGGCGCGACCCGCTCGGCATCATCGACGCCCAGAACGTGGACCGGCTGCCCGAGCTGCTGCCGTTGCGCGCCGAGCGGATGCGGCAGAGCCCGTTCGCGTTCTACCGCGGCACGGCCGCCGTGCAGGCCGCTGATCTGCGCGACGAGCCGGTCTCGGGGGCGGCGGTGGTGATCGCGGGGGATGCGCACCTGTCGAACTTCGGGTTCTACCAGTCGCCGCAGCGGACCCTCGTGTTCGACATGAACGACTTCGACGAGGTCGCCGTGGCGCCGTGGGAGTGGGATGTGAAGCGATTCGTCACGAGCGTGGTGGTGGCTGCGCGGGCGAGGAATGCGGCCCCCGCGATCGTGGAGGAGGATGCGCTGATCGCGACGCGCTTCTATCGTAGGGCGATGCGCGCCTTCGACGCTCTCCCGCCGATCGAGCGCTTCTACCGCCGGATCGACTTGGACGCGGGCGGGCGGGTCCCACCGAGCCTCGTGGGTGTGGTGGACGAGGCGCGCCGGGCCGCGAAGCGCCGCACCTCGCAGCATGTGGTGGCGCGCACGACCGTGCTCGATGCGGACGGGCGGCGGGTGTTCGTCGACAACCCGCCCGTGCTGACGCATGTCGGCGACGACGTCCGTGCGGTGGTCGAGCGGCTGTTCGGGGAGTACCTGCTCACGACGCGTGCCGACATCGCCCTGCTGCTGTCGCACTACCGCATCGACGACATCGCCCGACGGGTCGTGGGCGTGGGCAGCGTGGGCACGCGGTGCTACATCCTGGCGTTCTCGGGGCCGGACGGCGAGCCGCTCGTCATGCAGGTGAAGGAGGCGGGCGACTCGGTCGCCTACAGTCACGGCGGCATGCCGGGCGCCGAGCTGCCGGGGGTGCGCGAGGGGCGCGCGATCGCCGAGGCGGGCTACCGCGTGGTGAGCGGGCAGCGCATCCTGCAGGCGGTGTCGGATCCGTTCCTCGGCTACCTCGAGAACGACGGCCGGGCGTTCTACGTGCGGCAGTTCCGCGACGGCAACTCCTCGGTCGAGATCGAGGCGCTCGACGAGGATGCGTTCCGCTGGTACGCGAAGGCCTGCGCGTGGGTGCTCGCCCGCGGGCACGCCCAGAGCCCGGCGCTGCCGTTCATCGCCGGCTACCTCGGCACGGGGGATGCCTTCGACCGCGCCATGGCGCAGTGGGCGCTCGCCTACGCCGACCGGGCCGAGGCCGACCATGCGGCCTTCGTGGCGGCGACGGGGTGATCTCGATACGCCGCTGCGCGGCTACTCGATCAGCGGGTGGGGCCGGTGCGCGGCGACTCGATCAGCGGGTCTGCTAGCCTCATGCGCATGGGTCAGCGGATCGTGGTCGAGAGCGTGCAGCTCCGTCGCGTCCGCCGCGCGCGCCGAATCTCGGCGACGTCGCGCCTGAGCTGATCCCCCGCTCGTTCGCGTGACGTCGCCGCCGCTGCCACGTCCCGTCGAACCCTAAGGTTGATCCATGCCCATCTCCGTCGCCGTCGCGGGCGCCAGCGGATACGCGGGTGGCGAGCTGCTCCGGCTGCTCGCGGCCCACCCCGAGTTCGAGGTGAACGTCGTCACGGCGCACCAGAACGCCGGGCAGCCGCTCTCGGCCGTCCACCCCCACCTGCGCAGCCTGCGCGACCTCGTGCTGCAACCCACCGACCCGGCAATCCTCGCCGAGGCGGATGTCGTCTTCCTCGCCCTGCCGCACGGCGCGTCAGGTGCGGTCACCGCCCGGCTTCCGGAGGACGTGCTCGTCATCGACTGCGGCGCCGACCACCGGCTCACCGACCCCGCCGCCTGGGACGCCTTCTACGGCGGTGACTACCACGGCGCCTGGAACTACGGCCTGCCCGAGCTGCTGCTCGACGGCGGTGCCACCAAGCAGCGCGAGAACCTCGTCGGCGCCACCCGGATCGCGGTGCCCGGCTGCAACGTCACCGCCATCACGCTGGGACTCGCCCCTGGCATCGCGGCGGGCGTCATCGAGCCCAACGACCTCGTCGCGGTGCTCGCCGTCGGCACCTCCGGCGCCGGCAAGTCGCTGCGGGCCGACCTCCTGTTCAGCGAGCAGTCCGGCTCAGCCGGCGCCTACGCGGTGGGCGGTGTGCACCGGCACACCCCCGAGATCGTGCAGAACCTGCAGGCGGCGGGCGGCGCAGGGGTCACCATCTCGTTCACGCCCGTGCTCATACCCATGTCGCGCGGCATCCTCGCCACCTCGACGGCACGGCTCGCCCCGGGCGTCTCCGCCACGGATGTGCGGGAGGCCTGGGAGGCGGCGTACGCGGGGGAGACCTTCGTGCAGCTGCTGCCGGAGGGCTCCTTCCCTCGCTCGGGCGACACGACAGGCGCCAACACCGCCCTCATCGGACTGACCGTGGACGAGAACGCCGGGCGGGTGGTCGTCGTCTCGGCGATCGACAACCTCGTCAAGGGCACCGCGGGTGCCGCCATCCAGTCCGCCAACCTCGCGCTCGGCCTGCCCGAGGCGACCGGCCTTCCCCAGAACGGAGTCGCCCCGTGAGCGTCACCGCCGCATCCGGATTCACCGCCGCCGGCGTCACCGCCGGCCTCAAGACCTTCGGCGGGCTCGACCTCGCGCTCGTCGTCAACGAGGGCCCCCTCCGCAGCGCCGCCGCGGTGTTCACGAGCAACCGCGCGAAGGCGAACCCGATCATCTGGTCGCAGCAGGTGATCGCCGACGGCACCGTGAGCGCCATCGTGCTCAACTCGGGCGGGGCGAACTGCTTCACCGGTGCCGAGGGCTTCCAGACCACCCACGCCACCGCCGAGGCGGTCGGCGAGGATCTCGGCGTCTCGGCGGGCGACATCCTGGTGTGCTCCACGGGGCTCATCGGCGAGCAGCTCGACCGCGCGAAGCTGCTGGCCGGGGCGCACCTCGCGGCCGTCGAGCGCACCGCGAACGGCGGCGCGGACGCCGCGCGTGCCATCATGACGACCGACTCGAAGCCCAAGACCGCCGTCGTGCGGCGCGGCGGCTGGACGATCGGCGGCATGGCGAAGGGTGCCGGGATGCTCGCGCCGGGCCTCGCCACGATGCTCGTCGTCATCACCACCGATGCCGTGCTGCTTCCCGCCCAGCTCGACGCCGCGCTGCGCCAGGCCACCCGGGTGAGCTTCGACCGGCTCGACTCGGACGGCTGCATGTCCACCAACGACCAGGTGACCCTGCTCGCGAGCGGTGCGTCCGGCGAGGAGCCGGAGCCCACCGAGTTCACCGCGGCGCTCGTCGAGCTCTGCCAGGATCTCGCCCGCCAGCTGCAGGCGGACGCCGAGGGCGCCAGCCACGACATCGCCATCGAGGTCGTGGGCGCCGCGGACGAGGACGACGCCGTCGAGGTGGGTCGCGCCGTGTCGCGCAGCAACCTGTTCAAGGCGGCCGTGTTCGGCAACGACCCCAACTGGGGCCGGGTGCTCGCCGCGATCGGCACCACGGCGGCCGCCTTCGACCCGTACGAGGTGGACGTGTCGATGAACGGCGTGCGGGTGTGCGCCGCGGGCGGGCCCGACCGGCCGCGCACCGAGGTCGACCTGCGCCCGCGTGAGGTCCACGTGCTCATCGACCTGCACGCCGGATCTGCGCACGCCACCATCCTCACCAACGACCTCACCCACGACTACGTGCACGAGAACAGCGCCTACGCCTCATGAGCATGGAAGAAGCGTCCGTGAAGGCCGCGACCCTCATCGAATCCCTGCCGTGGCTGCTGCGGTTCGCCGGGCGGATCGTGGTGGTCAAGTTCGGCGGCAACGCCATGGTGGACGCCGAGCTGCAGCGCGCCTTCGCGCAGGACATGGTCTACCTGCGCTCGGTGGGGCTCAAGCCCGTCGTCGTGCACGGCGGCGGCCCGCAGATCTCGGCGATGCTCGACCGGCTCGGCATCCCGAGCGAGTTCCGCGGCGGCTACCGGGTGACCACCCCCGAGGCCATGGAGGTCGTGCGGATGGTGCTCACCGGCCAGGTGAGCCGCGAGCTCGTCTCGCTCATCAACGAGCACGGCCCGCTCGCCTCGGCGATCTCCGGGGAGGACGCGGGGCTGTTCCAGGCGCGCAAGCGCGGGGCGCTCGTCGACGGCCCCGACGGTGAGAAGACGCTCGTCGACATCGGCCTCGTCGGCGATGTCGTCGAGGTCGACCCGGCCGCCGTGCTCGCCATGATCGAGGCCGGGCGCATCCCGGTGATCTCGTCGATCGCCCCCGACATCGACGTGCCGGGTCAGTCGCTCAACGTCAACGCCGACTCGGCGGCGGCGGCGCTCGCGGTCGCGCTCGGCGCCGAGAAGCTCGTGGTGCTGACGGATGTCGCCGGCCTCTACCGCGACTGGCCCAACCGCGACTCGCTCGTCTCGCACCTCACGCGCGACGAGCTCGCCGAGCTGCTGCCGGGTCTCGAGTCGGGCATGATCCCCAAGATGGCGGCATGCCTCGAGGCGGTCGACGGCGGGGTGCCGAAGGCGGCCATCATCGACGGGCGGCGTCCGCACTCGGTGCTGCTCGAGATCTTCACGGATGCCGGGATCGGCACGGAGGTGGTGCCGGCATGACCGATCCCCGCTGGTCGAATAGCTCGCGCAGCGAGCGTATCGAGACCACCGACTCGTACGTGGAGCTCTTCTCGCGCGTCATCATGAAGTCCGCCCCCGCGCCGCTCGCCGTGCTCACGCGCGGCGAGGGCGCCCGGGTGTGGGATGTCGACGGCACGGACTACCTCGACTTCCTGGCCGGCATCGCGGTCAACGCGCTCGGTCACGCGCATCCCGTGTTCGTGGAGGCGGTGAGCCGCCAGGCAGCCACCCTCGCTCACGTCTCCAACCTGTTCGCGACGCAGCCGCAGCTCGAGCTCGCGGAGCGGCTCGTGCGCCTCACCGGCGGCGACCGGGTGTTCTTCTGCAACTCGGGCGCCGAGGCGATCGAGGCGGCCGTGAAGCTCGCGCGCCTCACCGGGAAGCGCCGCATCCTGGCGCTCGAGAACGCCTTCCACGGCCGCACCATGGGCTCGTTGAGCCTCACCGGGAAGCCCGCACTGCGCGGGCCCTTCGAGCCGCTGCTGCCGGGGGTGGAGCATCTGCCGTCGACGATCGAGGCGCTCGAGCAGGCGCTCGCCGGGGGAGATGTGGCGGCGCTCGTCGTCGAACCCATCAAGGGCGAGGCGGGCGTCGTGGAGCTTCCCGAGGGCTACCTGAAGGCCGCGCGCGAGCTCACGGCGACGCACGGCGCGCTGCTGATCCTGGACGAGATCCAGACCGGCGCGGGTCGCACGGGCGACTGGTTCGCCTTCCAGCACGAGGGGATCGTCCCGGATGCCATCGCGCTCGCGAAGGGCATCGGCGGCGGCTTCCCGATCGGCGCATTCGTCACCTTCGGGGCGGCGTCGGAGCTGTTCGGACCCGGCCACCACGGTTCGACCTTCGGGGGCAACCCGCTCGCCGCCGCCGCCGCCAACGCGGTGCTCGGCGAGATCGAGCGCGCCGGTCTCGTCGAGAACGCCCGCATCCGCGGGGCGGAGCTGCGTGCGCGCATCCAATTGCTCGGCTCGCCGCTCATCACCGACATCCAGGGTCGCGGCCTGTTGCTCGGGATCGGCCTCGCCGAACCCGTCGCCGGCATCGTCGCCCGCCGCGCGCTCGACGCGGGACTCATCGTCAACCCGGCGAGTGAGAGCCGCATCCGCCTCGCGCCGCCGCTCATCATCGGCGACGACGAGCTCCACGAGTTCACCCGCAAGTTCGCCGACGCCCTCGACATCCTTCCCACCGACCACGGAGCACCCGAATGACCCGCCACTTCCTGCGCGATGACGACCTGAGCCCTGCCGAGCAGGCCGAGATCCTCGATCTCGCGGCCGACATCAAGGCCGACCGCTGGGGTCGCACACCGCTCGAAGGTCCGCAGACGGTCGCCGTCATCTTCGACAAGTCGTCCACGCGCACCCGGGTGAGCTTCGCGGTCGGCATCGCCGACCTCGGCGGCAGCCCGCTCATCATCTCCACCGCCAACAGCCAGCTCGGCGGCAAGGAGACCCCCTCCGACACGGCGCGGGTGCTCGAGCGGATGGTGTCGGCGATCGTGTGGCGCACCTACGCGCAGTCGGGCCTCGAGGAGATGGCCGCCGGCACCCGGGTCCCGGTCGTGAACGCCCTCTCCGACGACTTCCACCCCTGCCAGCTGCTCGCCGACCTGCTCACCATCCGCGAGCACAAGGGCCAGCTCGCGGGACTCACGGTCGCGTTCCTCGGTGACGGCGCGAGCAACATGGCGCACAGCTACCTGCTCGCGGGCGCCACCGCGGGGATGCATGTGCGGGTGGCGAGCCCGGCCGAGTTCAGCCCGACGGCATCCGTCGTCGAGGACGCGGCGCGCCGCGCCGAGCAGACCGGGGGCTCGGTGACCGTCACCGACGACCCGCGCGCCGCCGTCGCGGGGGCCGACGTCGTCGTCACCGACACCTGGGTGTCGATGGGCAAGGAGGAGGAGAAGGCGCACCGCGTGGCCACCTTCGGCGGCTATCAGGTGACGACCGAGCTCATGACGACTGCGGCGTCCGACGCGATCTTCCTGCACTGCCTCCCCGCCGACCGCGGCTACGAGGTCGCCGCCGACGTGATCGACGGCCCGCAGAGCGTCATCTGGGACGAGGCGGAGAACCGCCTGCACGCCCAGAAGGCGCTGCTGGTGTGGCTGCTGGAGCGCGCCGCGGCGGTGTGACG
Source organism: Protaetiibacter larvae (assembly GCF_008365275.1). Taxonomy (GTDB): domain Bacteria; phylum Actinomycetota; class Actinomycetes; order Actinomycetales; family Microbacteriaceae; genus Homoserinibacter; species Homoserinibacter larvae. The sequence goes on from NZ_CP043504.1 coordinate 1,618,556, forward strand.
CGTCAGGCGTTGGTGAGCGAGCCGATGAAGTTCGGGTCGCTCAGCAGCACACCGTAGAGCGTGCCCCAGAAGATGATCGCCGCGATCACGCCCGCGACGAGCGGGATCCAGAACACCACGATCCTGCGCTTGATGAGCAGCGGGATCGAAAGGCCGACCGCGAGGAGGTACAGCACCACATGGCTGATCGCGATGATGGCCGCACCCGACCCGACGGTGCCGTTCCAGTCGTAGCCCTGCGCGGCGAGCGACTCGCGCAGCAGGTCGACATCGGTGAGCGCGACCGCGTAGAGCAGCCCGAGCCCGAGGCCGCCGAGTCCGAGCACGAGCAGCACGATCGTGAGCACGAGATCCCAGGTGCGGCGGCGGCGAGGCGCGGCGACCGCACCGTAGCCGGGCTGACCGTAGACGGGCTGCGCGTTCTGGGCGTAGCCGGGTGCCGGGGCGTAGCCGGGAGCCTGGGGGTAGCCGGGAGCCTGGGGGTAGCCCGGAGCCGCGGGGGCCGGGGTCGCGGGGGCCGGGGTCGCGACGGGCGCCGCGGGCTCGACCGGTGCGACAGGAACCTCGGGTGCGGCGGCGGGCGCCGGCTCGACGGGGGCGAACTCGCCGAACTGCGGCGCGGGTTGGGCCTGCGGGGCGGGCGGAACGGGCGGGACGTCAGGAGTGTTCGGCTCGGACATGGGGCCACCCTAGTGGCCCGGCGCGACTTCTAGACTGATTGCGACACGAGGAGACGAGAACCGATGGCATCAGCCGCCACCCCCGACGGGCTCGGGAGCGACGCGACGGGAACCGACGCCACGGCGGGCGGCGCGAGCCTCTGGGGAGGCCGTTTCGCGAGCGGTCCCTCGCCCGAGCTCGTGGCACTCAGCCGCTCCACGCACTTCGACTGGGCGCTCGCCGGGTACGACCTGCAGGGCTCCCGCGCGCACGCCCGCGCGCTCGCCGCCGCGGGATACCTCAGCCCGGACGAGCTCACGCGGATGCTGGAGGGTATCGAGGTGATCGACCGCGGCATCCGCGACGGCGTCATCCGGCCGCTGCCCGACGACGAAGACGTGCACTTCGCCCTCGAACGCGAGCTCGTGGCCACCGTGGGCGCCGAACTCGGCGGCAAGCTGCGCGCCGGCCGCAGCCGCAACGACCAGATCGCCACCCTCATCCGCCTGTACCTGCTCGACCACGCGGGCCGCATCGGCCACCTCCTCGTGCAGCTCGTGGATGCGCTCGCCGCCCAGGCATCGGCGCACCCGGATGCCGTGATGCCGGGACGCACCCACCTGCAGCATGCCCAGCCGCTGCTGCTGGCGCACCAGCTGCTCGCGCACGCCTGGCCGCTCGTGCGCGACCTGGAGCGGTTGCGCGACTGGCGGGCCCGCGCGACCGAGTCGCCGTACGGCGCCGGCGCGGTCGCGGGCGGGGCGCTCGGTCTCGACCCCGTGGCGATCGCGCACGAGCTCGGGCTCGGGCATCCCATGCCCAACTCGATCGATGCCACCGCGAGCCGTGACGTGGTCGCCGAGTTCGCCTACATCGCGGCCCAGGTGGGCATCGACCTCTCGCGGCTCGCGGAGGAGATCATCATCTGGAACACCCGCGAGTTCGGCTTCGTGCGGCTGCACGACGGCTACTCGACCGGGTCGTCGATCATGCCGCAGAAGAAGAACCCCGACATCGCGGAGCTCGCGCGCGGCAAGTCGGGCAGGCTCATCGGCAACCTCGCCGGCCTCCTCGCGACGCTCAAGGGCCTTCCGCTCGGCTACAACCGCGACCTCCAGGAGGACAAGGAGCCAGTCTTCGACTCGGTGCAGACCCTCGAGGTGCTGCTGCCGGCGTTCACCGGGATGGTCGCGACCCTCGAGTTCGACCTCGAGCGCCTCGCCGAGCTCGCCCCGCAGGGCTTCTCGCTCGCCACGGATGTGGCCGACCACCTGGTGCGCCATGGGGTTCCGTTCCGGGAGGCGCACGAGATCTCGGGCGCGCTCGTCCGGTTCTGCGAGGCGGAGGGGCTCGAGCTGGACGAGCCGAGCGACGCGCAGTACGCGGCCATCGATCCGCGGCTCACCGGTGACGTGCGGGCCGTGCTCACGGTGCGCGGCTCGATCGCGAGCCGCGCGGGCGTCGGGGGCACCGCGCCCGAGCGGGTGGCGGAGCAGTTGGCGGCGCTCGCCGCACGAGTTCAGGAGGTCACGACATGACGCTGTCCGGCAAGGGCGATCCCCGGGAGCGCCGCGAGCACGCGAAGAACTACCGCCACGAGGTGGACGCGAAGCGCCCCTGGCTCTTCCCGGTGCTCATCGGCGCTGCGGTGCTCGTGGTGGCCGCGGTCGTCGTCTACGCGCTGCTCACGGGGGTCGGCGCCTGAGTCTCCTCGCGGAGCTGCTGTCGCATCCGGCCGACGAGGTCGCGCCGCTGCTGCTCGGCGCCCGTCTCACCGGTCGCGGTGTCGCCGTTCGGCTGACGGAGGTCGAGGCGTACCTCGGCGCGACGGATCCGGGATCCCACGCGTTCCGTGGCATCACGCCGCGAACCCGCACCATGTTCGGCGAGCCGGGACACCTCTACGTCTACTTCAGCTACGGGATGCACGTCTGCGCCAACATCGTCTGCTCGCCGCCGGGCACCGCGAGTGCGGTGCTGCTGCGCGCGGGAGAGGTGGTCGACGGGATCGAGCGGGCGCGCGAGCGCCGTCTCGCGTCGCGGCAGGATGTCGACCTCGCCCGCGGTCCGGCACGCCTCACCCGCGCCCTCGGCATCGTGCTGGGCGACGACGCTGCGGCGTTGGGCGGCGACCCTTTCGCGCTTGAGCTGCCGGGACGTCCCGCGCCCGTCGCGGTCGGCCCGCGCGTGGGCGTCTCCGGCGCGGGGGGCACGGATGCGTTCCCGCTGCGCTTCTGGATCCCGGGCGACCCGACCGTGTCGGCGTATCGCGCCGCGACCCGCCGGTCGGTCAGGCCGCGGTGACGACCGCGAGCACGGCGCAGGCGCCCGCCCAGATCATGCTCGCGAGGGTGCCGATGATGAACCGCTCGCGGGCGGTCGCCGAGTCGAGCTCCGAGAAGCGGCCGAGGCCTTTCACGGCGATGAGCGCCACGACCACCTCGGGATGCCCGACGGCGACCGATCCGATGATCGCGAGCCGCTCGAGGTAGCCGATCGTGGTGCCGCCGCGGAGCACCTCGCGTGGTTCCTCCGAGCCGTCGTGCGCGATGAGGATCCCCCCGTGCGCGCCGCCCGCGACCGTCCCGCGGGTGGCGGCGTCGAGCACCTGCGCCGTGAGCGGATTGCCGCCGATCACGCCGATCGCCGCGATTCCGATGGCGAGAGTCACCCCGAAGCCGTGCGGCTCGGGCAGGGGATCGATCCCGAACGCCGCGAGCAGCAGCCCGCCGGCGACCGGCACGATGCTCAGCAGCGCGAGCGGGCGCCGTCGCAAGCGGATGGCGAGCGCGGCGGCCACGACCCCGCCGACGATCACGAGCAGGGCGAACGCCCAGAACAGGTAGCTGAGCACGGTCATCGGGTCTCCTTCCGGCCGGCGGACGCATCCGCGAGCTCGAGCAGTTCGGTGAGCGCGGTGCGCGCGGCGGCATCCAACCGCAGGCCTGCGGCGATCGCCCGTTTGCTGGCGGCCTGCGGCGTGATGCCGAGCCGCTGGGCGGCCTCCACCTGGGTGAGTCCGGCCTCGACGAGATCGTGCAGCTCCCAGCCCTCCGGGGAGCGCCTGTCGCGCAGCTGCAGCAGCAGCTCGAGCGAGGTCTGCACGGTCGCCGCGCTCGGACGGATGCCGTCCGCGCCGCCCGCGACGGCCGCCCGCAGGGGGCGTTTCTTGGCCGACTCCACGGCCGCGCGCGCCGCCACGAGCGCGGCGCCGTTCGCGGTGCGGGTGGGGCCGACGAGCGGCGCATCCATCTCGCCGATGCCGATGCCGACGCTCCATCGTCCGGTGCGCGCGAGCGCGAGCGCGAGCGCGAGCGCCGTCGCGGCATCCGCGGTGAGCGCCTGCACCTCGTCGCCCGCGGTGCGGTCGGGGGGCAGGCTGAGTCGCTCGCCCCCGACCCGGGTCACGAGCGCCAGCCCCTCGTCGCCGAGCGCGGGGCCGTGCCGGCTGTCGACCTGATCCGCGGTGATCGCGAACATGACACCTCCGTCGTCAACCGTACAAGGATGATTCTCCATTGATCAAGCCGTGATGCTAGATCGCGGAGAGATCATGCCTGCAGGGATCACCAGCCGCCTCCTCCGCCACCGCCGCCTCCTCCGCCGGAGAAACCGCCCCCGCTCGATCCGCCCGAGAAGCTGCTGCCCCCCGAACTCGACCACGACGACGACGTGCTCGGTGGGGGAGTCGTCGCGAAGCTCGCCGCCGCGTAGCCCGCCGCAAAGGAGCCGAGGTTGAGGGCGCCGACCGTCGAGGCGATCTCGCTCGGCGTCGTCGCATAGAGGGTTCCGAGCTCGCGCTGCCACTGATCCTCGATGCCGAAGATGATCGCGTAGGGGAGCAGGCGCTCGTTGAGCCGCACGACCGCCTCGCGGTCGCCGGTGTCGATCGGGGTGCGCTCCGCGCCCTCCGGGCTCTGCAGCACCCGGATGCGGTCCGCCTCCGCCAGCTGCAGATACTCGCGGATGCCGTGCAGGTGCTCGAGAGCGAGCGCGCCCTGCCGGGTCAACCGCTCGGGGGCGCCCGCGAAACCGAACACCACCATCCCCCCGATGATCACGACGGCGAGCTGCAGGAACAGCCACCCCGGATCGGCGTCGTTGGCCGTCGCCCAGAAGCCCACCACGACGGCGGCGAGACCGTTCGCGAACAGCACGAGGCGCGTGACCGTCGTCACGGGCGTCGCGCGGGTCGCGCGGTAGTCGCGCGACACCGCGGTGCGCACCTTCGCGACGAGGGCGGCCAGGCGATCGCCGAGCTTCTGGTCGCTGCGGTCGAGATCGACCTTCGCCCCCTGCTTCGTGCTGCCGAAGATCGAGGCGACCGCGATCGCGTCGTCCTTGTCCAGACCGGAAGGATCCAGCAGCTCGAGCCGGTAGCGCTCGTCGCGGCCGGCATCCTCCCCGCGGTCGATGAGCCGGGCCGCGCGGGCGACCACGAGCTGCACGAACTGCGCCGGCAGCCCCTTCGACTCGCGACCCAGCAGCTGTGCCGCCTCCATGACGCCGAGCTCGGGGTAGGGCTCGTACTGGGCGATCACGACGCCGCGCCCGCGAGCATCGCGGAACACGAAGATCCGCAGCCAGAGCACCACGAGGAGCGCCGCCGCGAGCACGCCGAGCAGCACCCACGGCACGACCCGCACGAACCAGGAGTCGGAGGGGAGCGGCCCAGGACGGAAGGTGCCCGGCGCGAACGCGATCGACCAGGTGACCGTCTGGTAGGGCTGCAGCTCGGCCACCTCCACCGCGAAACCGTCGGGGGTCGTGGTCAGCTCGCACGGCGTCGTGCCGCCGTAGATGCCGGCGTAGCAGGCCGCCGCCCCCGTCGTCGCCTCCTGCAGCTCCGGGGTGAGGTGCAGGCGTGCCGTCACCTCCGCGATCGGCTGCGCCCAGCCGTCGCCGTTCAGATCCCAGTAGAACTCGTCCACGCCGGTGTCCTCGAAGGTGCCCACCACGTGACGCATGGTGTACTCGATCACGTAGCTCTGCAGGCCGTGCACGTAGCTGTCGGACGAGCCGATCCGCAGCACGCGGAACGGCTCGCCGTACAGGCCCTCCGAGTCGTACGTGGTGAACTGTCGGGCCGCGCCCGTCTCGTCCCGCACCGAGAGGACCCGCAGCTCGAGGTCCACCTGGCCGTAGCTCATCGGCAGGGCGCGTTCGATGCCGTGGTTCTGCCCGATCTGCTGGAAGTCGGCCACGATCGTCTCCACGACGTGCAGCGCCGAGAAGCCGGTGGCGTCACGACTGAGGCGATACTCGATGTCGAACGAGGGGATCGTGAAGTCGTTCACGTCGGCACGCATCGTCGGCGCCGCGGGCGGCGGAGGTGCGCTCGCCGACGCGGATGCCGGGACGGCCGACACGGCCACGGCGGCGATCGCGAGCACGGCGGATGCCAGCATCCGGAGGCCCCGGAGGTGGTGACGATGGCGGTGGTGGCGCACGGGGCGAGCCTAGCGAGGCGGTAGCCTGGCCCGGTGCCCGCAACCGAGCTTCTGAGCGCGCAGCGCAACGATCCGTCCTTCCCGAACGTGTGGGAGGAGCTCGTCTGGCGCGGGCTCGTGCATGTCTCGACCGATGCGGACGCGCTGCGGGAACTGCTCGCCGGACCGCCCATCGTCTTCTACTGCGGCTTCGACCCCACCGCCCCGAGCCTGCACCTCGGCAACCTCGTGCAACTGCTCACGATGCGTCGCATCCAGCTCGCCGGGCACCGGCCGCTCGGGCTCGTGGGCGGATCGACCGGACTCATCGGCGACCCGCGGCCCAGTGCGGAGCGCACCCTCAACACGAAGGAGACGGTCGCCGAGTGGGTGGGCTACCTGCGCGGGCAGATCGAGCGCTTCCTCGCCTTCGACGGCGACAATGCCGCCCGGATCGTCAACAACCTGGACTGGACCGCCCCGCTCTCGGCGATCGACTTCCTCCGTGACATCGGCAAGCACTTCCGGGTGGGCACGATGCTCAAGAAGGATGCCGTCGCGGCGCGCCTGAACTCGGACGCCGGCATCAGCTACACCGAGTTCAGCTACCAGATCCTGCAGGGGATGGACTTCCTCGAGCTGTACCGCAGCTACGGCTGCGTGCTGCAGACCGGCGGCTCCGACCAGTGGGGCAATCTCACGAGCGGCACCGACCTCATCCACCGTGCCGAGGGGGTGAGCGTGCACGCGATCGGCACGCCGCTCATCACCAACTCGGACGGCACCAAGTTCGGCAAGAGCGAGGGCAACGCCGTATGGCTCGATCCCGAGCTCACGAGCCCGTACGCCTTCTACCAGTTCTGGCTCAACACCGACGATGCCGACGTGATCGACCGGCTCAAGGTGTTCAGCTTCCTGACGCGCGCCGAGCTCGAGGCGCTCGAGACGGCGGTGCGCGAGGAGCCCTTCCGGCGGGAGGCGCAGCGCACCCTCGCGCGGGAGGTGACCACGCTCGTGCACGGCGCCGCGGCGACGGATGCCGTGATCGCGGCGTCCGAGGCCCTGTTCGGGCAGGGGGATCTCGCGGCGCTCGATGCGCAGACGCTCGCCTCGGCCATCGCCGAGCTGCCGAATGCCGAGCTCACCGCGGACGCGCTCGTCGCGCAGGCACTCGTCGACACCGGGCTCAGTACGAGTCTCTCCGACGCGCGCCGCGCGATCGCCCAGGGCGGCGTGTACCTCAACAACGCGAAGGTCGACGACGAGGCCGCGACCCTCGGGGGCGCCGCCCTCGCCGGCGGTCGTGCGGTGCTGCGACGGGGCAAGAAGACCCTCGCCGGACTGACGATCACCGCCTCTCGCTGATCGAGTGGCCGCGCAGCGGCCCACCTCTCGCCGATCGAGTAGCCGCGCAGCGGCGTATCGAGATCCCCGTTCCCGACGCCCAGACGGGCGTCGGGAACGGCGTCGCGGCGAAGGCCAGAAATGGCCTCCGCTCCCAGCTCCAGCGCGCGACACGCCCGGGATGCGGGCGCGATTTGGCACCGCGCCGGATCCCACGTAATGTCTTCCTTGTTCGCCCCAAAGGGAAGAGCGGAGAGGCCGGAAGGCCCCGCCCCCTCAAGCGGGAACAAGCCCCTTCTGAAGAAGCAGAACTAGTGTCTGCCGGCCTTCGGGTCTAGGATGGGGAGCCACCCTTGTGGACCGCGGTCGTCGACTTGCGTGAGGAGCTTCGCTCCAGCGCGTCGACTTGACAGACGGAACGAGGGGGTTAGGATAGACAAGTTGCCCTGGCAGCGATCCGGAGACGGAGAGCACCAGGCGCGTCCGATCCTTGAGAACTCAACAGCGTGCACTATGTCAAATGCCAAAAACCTCGACGTCTGATCGCGAGATCAGACAGAGATTCCTTTGGATTGACGGATTGTCAGTAGACGATCCTTTCAGTCAGATCAACTCGTGCGATCGACCGTTTTCCCGGTCGTGAGCGCAACGGTTCTGCCGGCTCCGCTGTGTCTTCGGACACGGGAGTCGTGCTACCAAACCTTTACGGAGAGTTTGATCCTGGCTCAGGACGAACGCTGGCGGCGTGCTTAACACATGCAAGTCGAACGGTGAAAGAGGAGCTTGCTCCTCTGGATCAGTGGCGAACGGGTGAGTAACACGTGAGCAATCTGCCCCGAACTCTGGGATAAGCGTTGGAAACGACGTCTAATACCGGATACGACGCGCGAAGGCATCTTCTGCGCGTGGAAAGAATTTCGGTTCGGGATGAGCTCGCGGCCTATCAGCTTGTTGGTGAGGTAATGGCTCACCAAGGCGACGACGGGTAGCCGGCCTGAGAGGGTGACCGGCCACACTGGGACTGAGACACGGCCCAGACTCCTACGGGAGGCAGCAGTGGGGAATATTGCACAATGGGCGCAAGCCTGATGCAGCAACGCCGCGTGAGGGACGACTGCCTTCGGGTTGTAAACCTCTTTTAGTAGGGAAGAAGCGAAAGTGACGGTACCTGCAGAAAAAGCACCGGCTAACTACGTGCCAGCAGCCGCGGTAATACGTAGGGTGCAAGCGTTGTCCGGAATTATTGGGCGTAAAGAGCTCGTAGGCGGTTTGTCGCGTCTGCTGTGAAAACCCGAGGCTCAACCTCGGGCCTGCAGTGGGTACGGGCAGACTAGAGTGCGGTAGGGGAGAATGGAATTCCTGGTGTAGCGGTGGAATGCGCAGATATCAGGAGGAACACCGATGGCGAAGGCAGTTCTCTGGGCCGTAACTGACGCTGAGGAGCGAAAGCGTGGGGAGCGAACAGGATTAGATACCCTGGTAGTCCACGCCGTAAACGTTGGGCGCTAGATGTGGGGACCATTCCACGGTCTCCGTGTCGCAGCTAACGCATTAAGCGCCCCGCCTGGGGAGTACGGCCGCAAGGCTAAAACTCAAAGGAATTGACGGGGGCCCGCACAAGCGGCGGAGCATGCGGATTAATTCGATGCAACGCGAAGAACCTTACCAAGGCTTGACATATACGAGAACGCTGCAGAAATGTAGAACTCTTTGGACACTCGTATACAGGTGGTGCATGGTTGTCGTCAGCTCGTGTCGTGAGATGTTGGGTTAAGTCCCGCAACGAGCGCAACCCTCGTTCTATGTTGCCAGCACGTAATGGTGGGAACTCATAGGAGACTGCCGGGGTCAACTCGGAGGAAGGTGGGGATGACGTCAAATCATCATGCCCCTTATGTCTTGGGCTTCACGCATGCTACAATGGCCGGTACAAAGGGCTGCAATACCGTAAGGTGGAGCGAATCCCAAAAAGCCGGTCTCAGTTCGGATTGAGGTCTGCAACTCGACCTCATGAAGTCGGAGTCGCTAGTAATCGCAGATCAGCAACGCTGCGGTGAATACGTTCCCGGGCCTTGTACACACCGCCCGTCAAGTCATGAAAGTCGGTAACACCCGAAGCCGGTGGCCCAACCCTTGTGGAGGGAGCCGTCGAAGGTGGGATCGGTGATTAGGACTAAGTCGTAACAAGGTAGCCGTACCGGAAGGTGCGGCTGGATCACCTCCTTTCTAAGGAGCTTCTGGACGCTTCGGCGTCCCAGAGCCACAACCGAGGCGAATGTCCTCGGGTGGTTTGCTCATGGGTGGAACATTGACATAGGCAGCGAGTCGAAACTCGAGAACCCAGTACAGCCGGCAACGGCAAGGAACAGTTCGGAAGCAGGCACTCGCTGCATGCACGCTGTTGGGTCCTGAAGGACCGGGCAGCCTCTTCGGAGGTTGACGACTTCAGGACTCGAACCACGTTCAAGCAGAGCTTCGAACGGGTACGAGTACCGCCCGTCATTTGAGAACTACACAGTGGACGCGAGCATCTTAGAACTGAGCCCGTTGGTCGAAAGATCAGTGGTCTCAGATCTACAAGATGATCAAATAGGGATGCGCTCTCGAGCGCATTTCCGATAGATCATTGGTCAATCTGCCGCACTTCGGTGCGGCCGATCGATTCTAAAAACTCATGTAGTCAAGTTTATAAGAGCAGACGGTGGATGCCTTGGCATCTGGAGCCGAAGAAGGACGTATGAATCTGCGATAAGCCTCGGGGAGCTGATAACAGAGCTTTGATCCGAGGATTTCCGAATGGGGAAACCCCGTCAGGCGTTGCAAGACGACCTGATGACTCCCGCCTGAATATATAGGGCGGGTAGAGGGAACGTGGGGAAGTGAAACATCTCAGTACCCACAGGAAGAGAAAACAACCGTGATTCCGTTAGTAGTGGCGAGCGAAACCGGAACAGGCCAAACCGATCATGTGTGATAGCCGGCAGGCGTTGCATGATCGGGGTTGTGGGACCTCTACGTACTTCTGCCGAAGTACACGTCGACGTGCGCGATATAGGTGAACGGCATTGAAAGGCCGACCACAGAGGGTGCCAGTCCCGTAACCGAAATGTCGAGCAGAGGCGAGAGGGATCCCAAGTAGCACGGGGCCCGAGAAATCCCGTGTGAATCCGCCAGGACCACCTGGTAAGCCTAAATACTCCCAGATGACCGATAGCGGACAAGTACCGTGAGGGAAAGGTGAAAAGTACCCCGGGAGGGGAGTGAAATAGTACCTGAAACCGTCTGCTTACAAACCGTTGGAGCCTCCCTAGCAGGGGTGACAGCGTGCCTTTTGAAGAATGAGCCTGCGAGTTAGTGGTATGTGGCGAGGTTAACCCGTGAGGGGCAGCCGTAGCGAAAGCGAGTTCGAATAGAGCGATTCAGTCGCATGCCCTAGACCCGAAGCGAAGTGATCTATCCATGGCCAGGTTGAAGCGACGGTAAGACGTCGTGGAGGACCGAACCCACTTGGGTTGAAAACCGAGGGGATGAGCTGTGGATAGGGGTGAAAGGCCAATCAAACTTCGTGATAGCTGGTTCTCTCCGAAATGCATTTAGGTGCAGCGTTGCGTGTTTCTTGCCGGAGGTAGAGCTACTGGATGGCCGATGGGCCCTACAAGGTTACTGACGTCAGCCAAACTCCGAATGCCGGTAAGTGAGAGCGCAGCAGTGAGACGGTGGGGGATAAGCTTCATCGTCGAGAGGGAAACAACCCAGACTACCGACTAAGGCCCCTAAGCGCGTGCTAAGTGGGAAAGGATGTGGAGTTGCACAGACAACCAGGAGGTTGGCTTAGAAGCAGCCACCCTTGAAAGAGTGCGTAATAGCTCACTGGTCAAGTGATTCCGCGCCGACAATGTAACGGGGCTCAAGCACGCCGCCGAAGTCGTAGAATTCGCATTATAGGTAGGCCTTCGTGGTCCAGCCGTGCGGATTGGTAGGAGAGCGTCGTGTGGCGAGTGAAGCGGCGGGGTGACCCAGCCGTGGACGCCACACGAGTGAGAATGCAGGCATGAGTAGCGAAAGACGTGTGAGAAACACGTCCTCCGAAAGACCAAGGGTTCCAGGGTCAAGCTAATCTTCCCTGGGTAAGTCGGGACCTAAGGCGAGGCCGACAGGCGTAGTCGATGGACAACGGGTTGATATTCCCGTACCGGCGAAGAACCGCCCAAGCTAATCCAGTAGTGCTAAGAGTCCTAATCCGGCAGATGGATCCCTTCGGGGTGAAGCAGCCGGCCTAACGCTCGAACCCGTGCTGGTGCGGCTAGCGTATTAACAGGTGTGACGCAGGAAGGTAGCCGAGCCAGGCGATGGTTGTCCTGGTGTAAGGACGTAGGGCGAGAGATAGGCAAATCCGTCTCTCACATAGCCTGAGATCTGATGCATACCCCTCACGGGGGAATTCGGTGATCCTATGCTGCCAAGAAAAGCATCGACGCGAGGTTCCAGCCGCCCGTACCCCAAACCGACTCAGGTGGTCAGGTAGAGAATACCAAGGAGATCGAGAGAATCGTGGTTAAGGAACTCGGCAAAATGCCCCCGTAACTTCGGGAGAAGGGGGGCCTAAGGCGTGTACGGACTTGCTCCGGAAGCGCTGCAGGGCCGCAGAGACCAGTGGGAAGCGACTGTTTACTAAAAACACAGGTCCGTGCGAAGACGCAAGTCGATGTATACGGACTGACGCCTGCCCGGTGCTGGAAGGTTAAGAGGAGGGGTTAGCTTCGGCGAAGCTCTGAATTTAAGCCCCAGTAAACGGCGGTGGTAACTATAACCATCCTAAGGTAGCGAAATTCCTTGTCGGGTAAGTTCCGACCTGCACGAATGGCGTAACGACTTCCCAGCTGTCTCAACCGCGAACTCGGCGAAATTGCACTACGAGTAAAGATGCTCGTTACGCGCAGCAGGACGGAAAGACCCCGTGACCTTTACTACAGCTTGGTATTGGTGTTCGGTGTGGCTTGTGTAGGATAGGTGGGAGACTATGAAGCTGGCACGCTAGTGTCGGTGGAGTCGTTGTTGAAATACCACTCTGGTCACTCTGGATGTCTAACTACGAACCGTAATCCGGTTCTGGGACAGTGCCTGGTGGGTAGTTTAACTGGGGCGGTTGCCTCCCAAAGAGTAACGGAGGCGCCCAAAGGTTCCCTCAACCTGGTTGGCAATCAGGTGTCGAGTGTAAGTGCACAAGGGAGCTTGACTGTGAGAGTGACGGCTCGAGCAGGGACGAAAGTCGGGACTAGTGATCCGGCAGTGGCTTGTGGAAGCGCTGTCGCTCAACGGATAAAAGGTACCTCGGGGATAACAGGCTGATCTTGCCCAAGAGTCCATATCGACGGCATGGTTTGGCACCTCGATGTCGGCTCGTCGCATCCTGGGGCTGGAGTAGGTCCCAAGGGTTGGGCTGTTCGCCCATTAAAGCGGTACGCGAGCTGGGTTTAGAACGTCGTGAGACAGTTCGGTCCCTATCCGCTGCGCGCGTAGGAAATTTGAGAAGATCTGTCCCTAGTACGAGAGGACCGGGACGGACGAACCTCTGGTGTGTCAGTTGTTCCGCCAGGAGCACCGCTGATTAGCTACGTTCGGAACGGATAACCGCTGAAAGCATCTAAGCGGGAAGCCGGCTTCAAGATGAGATTTCCATCCCTTCGGGGGAGAGGCTCCCAGCTAGACTACTGGGTTGATAGGCCGGATGTGGAAGTGGGGACTAAAGACCCATGGAGCTGACCGGTACTAATAAGCCGATAACTTGACAACACACATAGTTTTCAGAATAGATATTCTGTTGCTCGCGTCCACTTTGTGGTTCCCGATTGACGGTCGGGAACGCTTCGATATGCATCGAGGCACTTTGACTGAGAAATCAATAGTGTTTCGGCGGCCATAGCGTAGGGGAAACGCCCGGTTACATTCCGAACCCGGAAGCTAAGACCTACAGCGCCGATGGTACTGCGAGGGCGACCTCGTGGGAGAGTAGGACACCGCCGGACTTCTTTCGAGGAGGCCCACCCGTATGCCGGGTGGGCCTTCTTCGTTTAAGCCGCAGAACCCCGCTCGCTAGCATGGAGCGGACCCAGGAGAGTCATGTCAGACGAGAGCACCCCCGAGCCGGATCGCGAGCGCAAGCCGCGACGCACCGGACCCGCCGCGGGACCGCGGGGTCAGCGTGGCTCGGGCGCCCCGCGGGGGGATCGCAAGCCGTACGAGGGCAAGAAGCCGTACGAGCGTAAGCCGGCGGATGGCAAGAAGCCGTTCGACCGCAAGCCGGCGGATGGCAAGAAGCCGTACGAGCGCAAGCCGGCGGATGGCAAGAAGCCGTTCGACCGCAAGCCCACCGACGGCAAGCGCCCGTACACCCGAGGTCCGGTCGACGGAAAGCGTCCGTACGCCGGCGCCTCGGAGGGAGCGCGCCCGCCCCGCCCGCGCGAGGATGACCGACCGCGGCACGACGACCCGCCGATTCCCGATGATGTCGCCGCGAATCAGCTCGACCGCGGTGCACGTCAGGAGCTCAAGCCGCTCACCAAGGAGAACGCCGACTGGGTGGCGAGGCATCTCGTCATGGCGGCGCGGCTCCTGGAGGAGGATCCGGCACTCGCCCACAAGCACGCCCTTGCCGCCGCGCGTCGGGCGGGCCGCATCGGTGTGGTACGTGAGACCACGGCGATCACCGCATACGAGACCGGCGACTTCGCCCTCGCCTTGCGCGAGCTGCGCACCTACCGCCGCATCACGGGCCGCGACGACCAGCTGCCGCTCATGGTCGACTCGGAGCGCGGGGTCGGACGCCCGCAGGCGGCTCTCGAGCTGGGCCGCTCCGTTCCGCGTGCCTCGCTCGACGTGCCCGTGCAGGTGGCGCTCGCGATCGCGATGTCGGGAGCCCGCCTGGATCTGGGGCAGCCCGAGCTCGCGCTCACCGAACTGCAGATCCCGCAACTCGACCCCGAGCGGGCCTTCTCGTACAGTCCGGCGCTGTTCGACGCCTACGCGACCGTTCTCGAGGAGCTCGGGCGCACGGATGAGGCCGAGCAGTGGTGGCAGCGTTCGGATCGTGCGACGATCGCGCTCGAGCAGGCCGCGATCCCCGAGGGGCAGGACACGGTCGAGATCATCGAGGAGTTCCTCGACGACGAGCCGGGCACCGAGGCGTGACGGGCGGCGTGGCGCCCGCCCCGCTCGACGGGGTGGATGTGGTGCTCGCGGACCTCGACGGCGTCGTGTACGCGGGAGAGAACGCGATCCCGCATGCCGTCGAGTCGCTCGTCGCGGCTGGCGAGACCCGGCGGGTCGGCTACATCACCAACAACGCCTCGCGCACGCCGCAGTCGGTCGCCGCCCAGCTGCAGTCGTTCGGGCTGCCGACGGTGCCCGACGACATCGTCTCGTCGCCGCAGGCCGCCGTGCGACTGCTCGTCGACCTCGTGCCGGCGGGTTCCACGATTCTGGTGGTCGGCGGCGAGGGCCTCGTCGTCGAGGTCGAGGGCGCCGGGTTCCGGGTGACGCGTTCTGCACGGGATGCGCCCGCCGCCGTGGTGCAGGGGTTCGCCCCCCAGGTGGCGTGGACCGACCTCGCGGAGGCCGCGTTCGCGCTGCAGGGCGGCGAGAGCGGCATCCCGTGGGTCGCCACGAACACCGACTGGACGCTCCCGCAGGCCCGCGGCACCGCCCCCGGCAACGGCACGCTCGTCTCGGCCGTGCACACGGCCGTCGGGCGTCTGCCGATCGTGGCCGGCAAGCCCGAGAGGGCGATCTTCGATGCGGCGGTGTCCCGCTTCGGCGCTCGGAATCCGCTCTTCATCGGCGACCGGCTCGACACCGACATCGTCGGGGCGGTGCGCGCGGGAATCGCCTCGGTGCTCGTGCTGACCGGCATCGACGGCCCCAAGCAGCTGCTGGCCGCAGCGGCGGACTCCCGGCCCAGCTTCATCCTCGACGACCTCCGCGGGCTCGCGACGCCGTACCCGCGCGTCGTCGACGAGACGGATGCCGCCGGCGACCGCCGCATCCGGGTCGGCGATGTGGTCGTGCTGCACCGTGGCTCCGCGCTGCGGCTCGAGCGTGCGGGCAGCGACATCGATCGCATCCGGGCGGCGGCGGCAGCCGTCTGGGGTGCGGGCGTGCCGATCTACGCGCTCGACGTGGCGCCCGAACTATATTCGTGACGTGAACGACCAGGCCCGATCCGGCGAGGACCATGAGCCGAGTGCGCTGCTGTCGCGCCTTCGGGTGATCGAGGACCAGCCGCTCGCCGACCGCGCGGCGGCCCTCGCGCAGCTGCACGAGGAGTTGCGCGCGCGGCTCGAGGCGGGCGACGCCCCGCGCGCCCATGCCTGATGCGGACCTTGCGCGGCTCGACGCCGAGCTCGTGCGCCGCGGCCTCGCCCGCTCCCGGGCGGTCGCGGCGGAGGCGATCACCCAGGGCCTGGTGACGGTCGACGGACGCCCGGCGCTGAAAGCCGCGCTGCGGGTGCCCGTGGACGCCGTCATCGAGCTCGCGGGGGCGGACCACTACGTGAGTCGCGGCGCGCACAAGCTCATCGCGGCGCTCGACGCGTTCGGCGTCGATCCATCCGGCCGTGTCGCGCTCGATGCCGGCGCCTCGACCGGCGGCTTCACCCAGGTGCTGCTCGAGCGCGGCGCCTCCCGGGTGTTCGCGGTCGACGTCGGCCACGGTCAGCTCGTGCCAGAAATGCAGGAGAACCCGCGGGTCGCCAACCTGGAGGGGCAGAACCTGCGGTACCTCACTCGCGAGTCTCCTGCATTTCTGGGGTGGGCGGGGGAGTTGGCGGCGAGCGGATGGCCGAGCCTCGTGGTGGGGGACCTCAGCTTCATCTCGCTCACCCAGGTGCTCGAACCGCTCGCCGCGCTCGCGGAGCCGGACGCCGACCTCGTGCTGCTCGTGAAACCGCAGTTCGAGGTGGGGCGAGGCGGCGTACGCGAAGGCATCGTGCGGGATCGCGCGGCGCGGCACGACGCCGCGACCAGCGTGCTGTGGGTGGCGTGGGATCTGGGGCTCGGCGCCCTCGGGATCATCGACAGCCCCATCCCGGGCGGAAGCGGCAACCGCGAATACCTCGTGCACCTGCGACGGGGCGCGCCCGATCCGGGGGAGCTGCGGGCGGCGGTCGCAGGGCTCGGCTGAGGCCGGGGCGGCTGATCTCGATACACCGCGCTGCGCGCGGCACTCGATCAGCGGGGTTGGCGCTGCGCGCGGCACTCGATCAGCGGGGTTGGCGCTGCGCGCGGCACTCGATCAGCGGGGTTGGCGTTGCGCGCGGCACTCGATCAGCGGGGTTGGCGTTGCGCGCGGCACTCGACTGGGGGCGCGAGCGCAGCGGGGTGGGCGGACGGCTCGCGGGACGCTGGCACCGGGTCGGGCGGGAGCGGCCGTCCAGGCCGCGAGGGCATGCGTTCCGCGAGCCGTCCGCCCACCCCGCGGAGCGACCCGTGGCTGCGGGGTTCTGGACGGCGGGAGGCACCCGGCGCGGTGCACGGTGTGGAGGAGCGGCGCGCGACGGGGGCATCCGACAGAATGGGGGCATGACCGACGACGCGCGCCACATCCTCGTGGTGGCCCACACCGGGCGCGCCGATTCGCTCGAGGCGGGCATCGAGGTGTGCCGCAAGCTCATCGCCGCTGGCCTCACCCCGGTGGTGTCGGATGATGAGCTCGCCGATCTGCGCGAGGCGGCCCCCGATCTCGGTCCGCTGGCACTCCTCGGGCGCGAGGTGACGGCGACCGAGCTCGAGCTCGTGATCGTGCTGGGCGGCGACGGCACCATCCTGCGTGCGGCCGAGCTCGCCCGGGGCTGTGAGGCACCCGTGCTGGGCGTGAACCTGGGGCACGTGGGTTTCCTCGCGGAGGCGGAGCGCGAGGATCTCGACGAGACCGTGCAGCGCGCTCTCGCCCGCGACTACATCGTCGAGGAGCGGATGGCGCTGTCGGTGCGGGTGAAGCGCGGCAGCGAGGTGGTCTACGAGACGTGGGCGCTCAATGAGGCGACCGTCGAGAAGGCGAGCCGGGAGCGCTCGCTCGAGGTGGTGATCGAGATCGACGCCCGGCCGTTGTCGACCTTCGGCTGCGACGGCGTCGTGGTGTCGACGCCGACGGGATCCACCGCCTACGCGTTCTCGGCGGGCGGGCCGGTCGTCTGGCCGAGCGTCGAGGCGATCCTCCTGGTGCCGTTGTCGGCGCACGCGCTGTTCGCGCGCCCCCTCGTGGTCGGCCCGGAGTCGCCCGTGGCGATCGAGCTGCTCGACCGCTCGCAGGGCAGCGGGGTGCTGTGGTGCGACGGGCGTCGCACCTTCGATCTTCCGCCGGGCGCGCGCGTCGTGGTCCGCCGTTCGCCGCAGCCGGTGCGGCTCGCGCGGCTCGCGCCGCGTCCCTTCGTGGACCGGCTGGTGGGCAAGTTCGCGCTGCCCGTGGACGGCTGGCGCGGGCCGGCGTCCGAGGGTGCGTCCGCGGAGGAGCGGGGCCGGGAGTGATCGAGGAGCTGTCGATCCGCGACCTCGGGGTGATCGGCGAGGCACGGCTTCCGCTCGGGCCGGGGTTCACGGCCGTGACGGGTGAGACGGGCGCGGGCAAGACGATGGTCGTGACCGCTCTCGGGCTGCTGCTCGGCGAGCGTGCCGACCCGGGGGCGATCCGAGCCGGCAGTCCGCAGGCGGGCGTGGAGGGCCGCTGGGTCGTGCCGGATGCAGGCGAGGTCGCGGAGCGCGTGCGCGAGGCGGGGGGTGAGCTGGATCCGATCGATGCGGGTCGCGCGGAGCTCATCCTGGCGCGCACCGTGTCGTCGGAGGGACGCAGCCGCGGTGTCGTGGGCGGGCGTTCCTCGCCGGTCGGCGTGCTCGCGGAGCTCGGCGAGCGGCTCGTGGTGGTGCACGGCCAGTCGGATCAGCTGCGCCTGCGGTCCGCCGCGGCGCAGCGCGATGCGCTCGACGGCGCGGCCGGGCCGCAGCATCGGGCGCTGCTGGCCGAGTACGGCGAGGCGTTCCGGGCGTGGCGTGCGCATGCGGCGGAGCTGGAGGCGCTCATCGCCGCCCGCGATGCGCGTGCGCGCGAGGCCGAGCAGTTGCGCGAGGATCTCGCCGAGTACGCCGAGCTCGCCCCCCAGCCCGGCGAGGACGAGGAGCTGGCGGCGCGTGCCGAGCGGCTCGGCAATCTCGAGGATCTGCGCCGGGCGGCGACTCTCGCCCAGGAGGCCGTGTCGGCCCAGTCGGGAGACGATCGTGCGGATGCCGTGGGGCTCGTGGAGGAGGCGCGCCGCGCGATCTCCCGCGTCGCCGACCACGACCCCGCGCTGGCGCCCGCGCGCGAGGCTCTCGACACGATCGCCTACCAGCTGGCCGAGGTCTCCACCGAGCTCTCGCACTACCTCGGCGGGCTGGATGTGGACGGCGCCCGCGAGCTCGAGGCGGTGCAGGATCGGCGTGCGGCGCTCGCCGCCTTCGCCCGCAAGCACGGCGCCCCGCTCGACGAGGTGATCGCGGGGCTCGAGAACGCGGGGCTGCGGCTGCTCGAACTGGACGGCGACGACGACCGCATCGAGCAGCTGAGCGCGCAGACCGCGACGGCATCCGCCCGGGTCGAGGAGCTCGCTGCCCGGGTGACCGCGGGGCGCGCGGCCGCAGCGGAGGAGCTCGCGGCACGCGTGAGCGCCGAGCTCGCCGCGCTCGCCATGCCGGACGCGCGGCTCGTGGTGGAGCTCGAGGAGCAGGAGCTCTCGGCATCCGGCCGCGACCGCGTCGCGTTCCTCCTGCAGCCGCATGCGGGATCCGAACCGCGTCCGCTCGCCAAGGGGGCGTCGGGCGGCGAGCTGTCGCGCGTGATGCTCGCGCTCGAGGTGGTGCTGGCCGCGTCGGGGGAGGTGCCCACCTTCGTCTTCGACGAGGTGGATGCCGGCGTCGGCGGCGCGGCAGCCATCGAGATCGGCCGCCGCCTCGCGCGCCTCGCCGAGACCGCCCAGGTGATCGTCGTCACGCATCTCGCCCAGGTGGCGGCGTTCGCCACCAACCACCTCGTGGTCGTGAAGGATCGCGACGGTCAGGTGACGGCATCCAGCGTCCGCCGGGTGGACGACGCGGACCGCGTGGCGGAGATGGCGCGCCTGCTGTCGGGGCTTCCCGATTCGGCCACGGGGCTCGAACACGCCCGCGAGTTGCTGGAGCTTTCGCGCGGTTGAGGGTGTCGCAGCGTTCACCCGGGTTCGTGTCATATGCTGAAACCCCGTGGTGATCAATACGGGCGCAGTCGTTACCAAGCACATCTTCGTCACCGGGGGCGTCGTCTCCTCGCTGGGTAAGGGCCTCACCGCGGCCAGTCTGGGCAATCTGCTCACCGCACGCGGTCTGCGGGTCGTCATGCAGAAGCTCGACCCGTACCTCAACGTCGACCCGGGCACCATGAACCCGTTCCAGCACGGCGAGGTGTTCGTGACCGATGACGGCGCCGAGACCGACCTCGACATCGGCCACTACGAGCGCTTCCTCGACATCGACCTCAGCCAGTCGGCGAACGTCACGACCGGCCAGATCTATTCGACCGTCATCGCGAAGGAGCGCCGCGGCGAATACCTCGGCGACACCGTGCAGGTGATCCCGCACATCACCGACGAGATCAAGCGCCGGATGCGGCTGCAGGCCACCGAGGATCCGGCACCCGATGTGATCATCACCGAGATCGGCGGCACGGTCGGCGACATCGAGTCGCAGCCCTTCATCGAGTCCGCCCGTCAGGTGCGCCACGAACTCGGCCGGCGGAACGTGTTCTTCGTGCATGTGTCGCTCGTGCCGTTCATGGGTGCCTCGGGCGAGCAGAAGACCAAGCCCACCCAGCACTCGGTCGCGGCGCTGCGATCCATCGGCATCCAGCCGGATGCGCTCGTGCTGCGCAGCGACCGCGTCGTCTCCGAGTCGAACAAGCGCAAGATCGCGCTCATGTGCGACGTCGACGAGCGCGCCGTCGTCAACGCGATCGATGTGCCCTCGATCTACGACATCCCCACGATGCTCAACCAGCAGGGTCTCGACGCGTACATCATCGAGCAGCTGGGCCTCGACGAGAAGGCGGGCGAGGTGGACTGGGACGGCTGGTCGGGGCTGCTGAAGGCCGTGCACGAGCCCGCGCACGAGGTGACGATCGCGCTCGTCGGCAAGTACATCGATCTGCCGGATGCCTACCTCTCGGTCACCGAGGCGCTGCGTGCGGGCGGGTTCGCCCACCAGACCAAGGTGAAGATCCGCTGGGTTCCGTCCGACGAGTGCGAGACGCCGGAGGGCGCCGCGCGCCAGCTCGCGGATGTCGACGGCATCTGCGTTCCGGGCGGATTCGGCGTGCGGGGCATCGAAGGAAAGCTCGGGGCGCTGCGCTTCGCCCGTGAGAACGGGATCCCGGCGCTCGGCCTGTGCCTCGGCCTGCAGTGCATGGTGGTCGAGTACTCGCGCAACGTCGCGGGTCTGCCGGGGGCGAGCTCCTCCGAGTTCGACCCCGACACCGAGTTCCCGGTGATCGCGACGATGGCCGAGCAGGTCGACATCCTCGACCACGGCGACATGGGCGGCACGATGCGGCTGGGCCTCTACGAGGCGCAGCTGCTGCCGGGGTCGATCGTCGCGGAGGCCTACGGCGCCGAGGTCGTGCACGAGCGGCACCGCCACCGCTACGAGGTCAACAACCACTACACCGAGCGGATCGGCGAGGCCGGGCTGGTGTTCTCGGGCACGAACCCGGAGCACGGGCTCGTGGAGTTCGTGGAGCTGCCGCGCGAGGTGCACCCGTTCTACGTCGGCACCCAGGCGCACCCCGAGCTGCGCTCGCGGCCGAACCGCGCCCACCCGCTGTTCCGCGGACTCGTCGGCGCGGCTCTCGAGCGCCAGCAGGCCTCGCGACTGTTCGAGGTGGAAGGCGCCGAGGGCGCCGATGCCGAGGCGGAGCCGGTCGGCGCGACCGTCGAGGCCTGATGTCGGATCCGACGGCCGATTCGCTCGCGGCGCTGCTGTCCGGTCCGCTCGCCGATCTGCCCGAGACCGCTGAGGTGGTCGGGCGGCAGCGGGTCTACGCCGGGCGGGTGTGGGATGTCGTGCGTGAGCGGTTCCGCTTCGCCGGTCATGAGCTCGAGCGCGATTTCGTGGCCCACACGGGTGCTGTGGCGGTGCTCGCGGTGAGCGAGGACGGCAAGGTGCTGCTCATCAACCAGTACCGGCATCCGATCCGCAGCCGCGACTGGGAGCTGCCCGCCGGACTGCTCGACGTGCCGGGGGAGGAGCCTCTCGAGGCGGCGAAGCGGGAGCTCGCCGAGGAGGTGGATCTGGTCGCCTCCGAGTGGCGCGAACTGCTGACGTTCGCGACCTCGCCGGGCGGGAGCGACGAGCATGTCGTGGTCTTCGAGGCGCGCGGCCTCACGGCGGCGCCGGAGGCGTATGCGCGCACCGAGGAGGAGGCGCAGCTCGTGCGGCGTTGGGCGTCGCTCGACGAGGTCGTCGAGGCGGCGCTCGCGGGGCGCATCCGCAACTCGATCCTGCTGCTCGCGGTGCTCGCCGCCCATGCCCGCGGCTGAGCTCGACCGGCAGTCGGTCCGCTACCTGCGGCACCTGGCGATCGAGCGCGGCCTGTCGGCCAACACGGTGGCGGCGTACCGCCGCGACCTCGCGGCTTTCACGGGGACGCTCGCCGATCGCGGCATCCACGAGTCGACGCAGCTCGACGGGGACATCCTGCGCGGCTACGTGGCGGGGCTGCGCGACCGGGAGCGGCCGCTCTCGGCGGCGTCGGTGGCGCGCACGATCTCCGCGATCCGCGGCTTCACGCGTTTCCTCGTGGAGGAGGGCGCGATCGCCCGGGATCCCGCCGAGTCGCTGGCTGCGCCGAAGCTCCCGCAGCGGCTGCCGAAGGCGCTCAGCCACGCGCAGGTGGAGGCGCTGCTCGCCGCGACCGACGGCGACGATCCGGTGCGCATGCGCGACAAGGCGCTTCTCGAGCTGCTCTATGCGACGGGTGCGCGGGTCTCGGAGGCGGTGTCGCTCGCCGTGGACGACGTCATCGGCGTGGACGGCACGCCCGAGCTCATCCGGGTGATCGGCAAGGGCGACAAGCAGCGCATCGTGCCCGTGGGCAGTTACGCGCGGGCCGCTCTGGAGGCGTACCTGGTGCGGGCGCGGCCGCTGCTCGCGACGGGGGGCCGTGCGACGGGCGCGCTCTTCCTGGGGGCGCGGGGGGCGCCGCTCAGCCGGCAGAACGCCTGGCTCATCATCCGTGCGGCCGCCGAGCGGGCGGGGATCGGCGTCGAGGTCTCGCCGCACAGCCTGCGGCACTCCTTCGCGACGCATCTGCTCGCGGGAGGGGCGGATGTGCGGGTCGTGCAGGAGCTCTTGGGGCATGCGTCGGTGGCGACGACGCAGCTGTACACGCACGTGACGATCGAGGGACTCCGCGACGTCTACCAGCAGGCGCACCCGCGCGCCCGCTGATGCGCGAGGGGTCGCACAGTGCGGGAGACACGGCGTGTCGAGCGCCGTTCGCGACCCCTCGGCGGGGGGTGGTTTCAAGCTCAAGTTGAGGGTGAGGTGAACCGTTCGCGGGCGGGCCTGTCCTCCGCGGGGCGTCCGAAACCCGGACGTAGACTCCCGACATGACTGCACAGCGAGCCGACGCGCCGGAGCTCTCGGGGCTCGAGGAACTGGACGTCGTGCTCGGACCGACCGGCCGTCCCGTCACCGTCTTCCCCGAGCCGAAGCACCTCAGAAGCCACGGTCCGGCCCGCATCATCGCGCTCTGCAACCAGAAGGGCGGCGTCGGCAAGACGACCACCACCATCAGCCTGGGAGCGGCGCTCGCCGGCTACGGCCGGAAGGTGCTCGCCGTCGACTTCGACCCGCAGGGTGCGCTCTCCGCGGGGCTCGGCGTGCCCACGCACGACGTCACGACGATCTACGATCTGCTGCTCGGATCCTCCAAGGACGTCGCCGCGGCGATCCAGCCCACCGGCACCCCGGGGCTCGACGTCATCCCGGCCAACATCGACCTGAGCGCCGCCGAGGTGCACCTCGTGAACGAGGTGGCGCGTGAGCAGATCCTCGCGCGCGTGCTGCGGCAGGTGGCGGACCGCTACGACGTCATCCTCATCGACTGCCAGCCCTCGCTCGGCCTGCTGACCGTCAACGCCCTCACCGCGGCGCACGGCGTGCTCATCCCGCTCGAGTGCGAGTTCTTCGCCCTGCGCGGCGTCGCCCTGCTCGTCGAGACGATCGACAAGGTGCGCGACCGGCTGAACCCGGCGATCACGCTCGACGGCATCCTGGCGACCATGTACGACCCGCGCACCCTGCACTCGCGGGAGGTGCTCGAGCGGGTGGTCGAGGCCTTCGGCGATCGCGTGCTCGAGTCGGTCATCAACCGCACCGTGAAGTTCCCGGACGCCTCCGTGGCGGGCACCCCCATCACCGAGTTCGCGCCCGATCACCACGCGGCCGAGCAGTACCGGCAGCTGGCCCGCGAGCTCGTGTACCGTCGCGCCGTCGCCTGAGCGCGGAGGCCGCGGCAACTAGACTCGCCCCCATGCAGGAGGCGCCGACGGTGGTCGAGGAACCGGCCGGTTTCCGGCTCACCCTCGGCAACTTCGACGGTCCGTTCGACCTGCTGCTGTCGCTCATCGCCAAGCATGAGCTCGACATCACCGAGGTCTCCCTCTCGCGGGTGACCGACGAGTTCATCGCCTACCTGAAGGGGCTCGACGGCGCCGAGGAGCTCGAGCAGGCGAGCGAGTTCCTCGTGGTGGCCGCGACCCTGCTCGACCTCAAGGTGGTGGGCCTGCTGCCGCAGGGCGAGCTGGTCGACGCCGAGGATGTGGCGTTGCTCGAGGCACGCGACCTGCTGTTCGCGCGGCTGCTGCAGTACCGGGCCTTCAAGGAGGCCGCCCGCTGGTTCGAGGGGCACCTCGAGGCGGAAGGATCCCGGCACGCCCGCTCGGTGCGCCTCGAGGAGAAGTACCGGCGGCAGACACCGGAGCTGGTCTGGACGCTCGGACTGCACGACTTCGCGGCGCTCGCGGCGCTCGCCATGGCACCGCGGGAGCTCCCCGTTGTCGGACTCGACCACCTGCACGCGCCGCTCGTCAGCATCCGGGAACAGGCCGCTGTGGTCGTGGCGCTGCTGCGCTCGGGCGAGGCGACCACCTTCCGCCAGCTCATCTCGGGAGCCGAGCAGCGCGGCGTCGTGGTGGCGCGGTTCCTGGCGGTGCTCGAGCTCTACCGGCACGCCGCGATCGGGTTCGAGCAGCTCGAACCGCTCGGCGAACTCACCCTGCGCTGGACTGCGGTGCACTGGAACGACGAACAGCTGGCGAGCCTGGGGGCCGACTATGACCGATGACCTCACGACCGACGACCTGGATCTCGATACGCCGGCTACGCCGGCACTCGATCAGCGGGGTGGTGGGGCTGCGCCCGCACTCGAGCAGCGGGGTGGTGGGGCTGCGCCGGCACTCGATCAGCGGGGTGGCGTCGATGTGACCGCGGCGCTCGAGGCGGTGCTGCTCGTGGCGGATGAGCCGCTGCCGCTCGTGACCCTGGCGACGGCGCTCGGCGCCCCGGTTCCGGCGGTGCGGCAGTCGATCGAGCGGCTCGTCGCCGACTACGACGGGCTCGACCTCGACGGCCGGCCCGGCGGCCCCCGCCGCGGCTTCGAGCTGCGCGAGGTCGGCGGCGGCTGGCGGCTCTACGTGCGCGCCGAGCACGACGAGCTGGTGCGCGACTTCGTGCTCACCCAGAGCCCCACCCGCCTCTCGCAGGCGGCCCTCGAGACCCTCGCGGTGATCGCCTACAAGCAGCCCATCAGCCGCGGCTCGATCGCCGCGATCCGCGCCGTCAACGTCGACTCGGTCGTGCGCACCCTGCTCGGCCGCGGCCTCATCACCGAGGCGTTCACGGACGCCGAGACCGGTGCCATCCACTACGAGACAACGCCGCTGCTGCTCACCCAGCTCGGCATCAACTCGCTCGACGAGCTGCCGCCCATCTCGCCGCTGCTGCCCGACGGCGCCGACGGCTTCGAGGATCTCGGCGCCGCCCGATGAGCGCCGCGGAGCCGGAGGGCGAGCGCCTGCAGAAGGTGCTCGCCGCGGCGGGCGTCGCCTCGCGACGGGTGAGCGAGCAGTACATCGTCGCGGGACGCGTGCGGGTGAACGGGCGCGTCGTCACCGAGCTCGGCAGTCGCGTCGACCCGCTCGTCGACCACGTCGAGGTCGACGGGGTGCCCGTGCAGCTCGACACCGCGAAGCGCTACGTGATGCTCAACAAGCCGCGCGGCGTGGTGAGCTCGATGGCGGACGAGCGGGGCCGGCCCGACCTCGCCGCCTACGTCGAGCAGGTGGGGGAGCGGGTCTTCAACGTCGGGCGCCTCGACGCCGAGACGACGGGCCTGCTGCTGCTCACCAACGACGGCGAGCTCGCGCACGTGCTCGCGCATCCCTCCTTCGGCGTCGAGAAGACCTACCTGGCGACGGTGCGCGGCATCGTGCGCCCGGAGGTGCTGCGGCGGCTGCGGCAGGGCGTCGAGCTCGACGACGGGCCGATCGCCGTCGACCGGGCGCGCGTGGTGGGCGAGCCGTCCGGGGGGCGCACGATCGTCGAGGTGACGCTCCACTCGGGCCGCAACCGCATCGTGCGGCGGATGCTCGCCGAGGTGGGGCACCCCGTGATCGAGCTCGTGCGGCGTCAGTTCGGGCCGCTGCACCTGGGTTCGCTCGGCGCAGGGCGCTTCCGCGACCTCACTAAGGTGGAGGTCGGCCAGCTGCTCGCCCTCGCGCGCACGCCCGACGCCCCGACCCCGACCCAGGACACGCAGCGATGAACGACCGCCGACTCACGGAGCAGGTGCGCATCGTCGGATCCGGGCTGCTGGGCGCGAGCATCGGGCTCGGACTTTCGGCGCGCGGGGTGGATGTGATCGTCGACGACGCCTCGCCGTCGACCCGCGGCCTCGCCATCGCCTACGGCGCCGGACGCGCGCCCGCCCCGGACGACGCACCGGGGCTCATCGTCGTCGCCGTGCCGCCGGATGTCACCGCCGACATCGTCGCCGCCGAGCTCGAGCGCTACCCGGAGGCGCTCGTCACCGACGTCGCGAGCGTCAAACTCGCCCCGCTCGAGCAGCTGCGGGCACGCGGTGCCGACCTGTCGCGCTACCTCGGCACGCATCCGATGGCCGGGCGCGAACGCGGCGGTGCGGTCTCGGCGCGCGCCGACCTGTTCGTGGGGCGTCCCTGGATCGTCGCCGGCCACGACGGCATCAGCTACCGCCGTGCCGCCGCGATCGAGGACCTCATCCTGGATCTCGGCGCGGTGCCGATCGAGATGGATGCGGCCGACCACGATCGCAGCGTCGCGCTCGTCTCGCACGCACCCCAGCTCGTGGCGAGCCTGCTGGCGGCCCGCCTGCGCGGAGGGTCGGCGGCCGCCCTCGGACTGTCGGGGCAGGGGCTGCGCGACACGACCCGCATCGCGTCCAGCAACCCGGCGCTGTGGGTGCAGATCCTCGGCGCGAACGCCGCCGAGGTGGCGGAGGTGCTGCGTCCGCTGCGCGACGACCTCGACGCCGTCATCGCGGCCCTCGACGACCCGGAGGCGCCGGCATCCCGCCGCATCATCGCCGACACGCTCGCCGCCGGCAACGACGGCGTCAGCCGCATCCCCGGCAAGCACGGGCAGGACGGCCGGTTCACAGCGCTCGTGGTGAAGATCGACGACAAGCCCGGCGAGCTCGCCCGCCTGCTCACCGAGATCGGCGAGGAGGGCGTCAACATGGAGGATCTGCGGCTCGAGCACTCGCCCGAGACGAAGGTCGGCTTCGCCGAGATCTCGGTCGTGCCGGAGGCCGCGCACCCGCTCGCCACCGCGCTCGAGCAGCGCGGCTGGACCCTCATGGAGGCGGAGCGGTGAGCCCTGTCGTCGTCGCGGTCGACGGGCCGGCCGGCTCCGGCAAGTCGAGCGTGAGCAAGGCGGCCGCGCGCGAGCTCGGCTACGCCTACCTCGACACGGGCGCCGCCTACCGCGCGCTCACCTGGCTCGCACTCGAGCGCGGGGCCGACACCGCGGACGCCGCGGCCGTCGTGGCGCTGCTGTCCGACTTCGACTACTGCACCGAGCTGACCGAGACCGGCACCGCGGTGCGGGTCGGCGAGGCCGTCGTCACCGACGCCATCCGGGAGCCCCGCGTGAGCGCCGTCGTGAGCGACATCGCCCGCGTCCCCGAGGTGCGCCGCGCCCTCAACGAGGCGTTCCGGAGGCTCATCCGCGCATCCGACGCCCCCGGCATCGTGGTCGAGGGGCGCGACATCACCACCGTCGTCGCCCCGGACGCCGAGGTGCGCATCCTCCTCACCGCCGACGAAGACGTTAGAATTGCCAGGCGATCGGCCGAGCTCGCCCCCGGTGCCGCCTCCACGGCGCAGCAGCTGAGCGAACGGGACCGTCGAGACGCGCAGGTGGTCGACTTCCTGACCGCGGCGCCCGGCGTGACGACGATCGACTCCACGCACCTCGACTTCCCCGGCACCGTGCAGGCGGTCGTCGACCTGGTGCACGCCACGATCTCCCCCCACTGACAGGACACGACATGACCGAGCGCGACACCGACCCCGGCTTCGATCCTGGCTTCGACCCCGACGACGAGTTCGACGAGCTCGACCCCGCCCTCGCCGAGCGGCTCGCCGAGCTCGACGACGAGGTCGCCGAGCAGCGTGCCGCCTCGCTGCGCGCCGGGCTGTCGGACTACGAGCTCGACGAGGAGGACCTCGACCTCCTCGAGGCCGCCGAGGCGGGCCCCGACGGCATCACCTACCTGCCCGCGCTCCCGGTGCTCGCGATCGTGGGCCGGCCGAACGTGGGCAAGTCGGCGCTCGTCAACCGCATCCTGGGCCGTCGCGAGGCGGTCGTGGAGGACGTGCCGGGCGTCACGCGCGACCGCGTCTCCTACAAGGCCGAATGGCTGGGGCGGCGCTTCACCCTCGTCGACACCGGCGGTTGGGAGCCGGATGCCACCGGCATCAACGCCTCCGTCGCCGCGCAGGCCGAGGTCGCCGTCGACCTCGCCGACGCGGTGCTGTTCGTGGTCGACATCAACGTGGGCGCCACCGCGACCGACGAGCACGTCGTGCGGATGCTGCGGTCGTCGAGGAAGCCCGTCATCCTCGTCGCCAACAAGTCGGACGACGCCATCAAGGATCCGCAGGCCGCCGAGCTGTGGAGCCTCGGCCTGGGTGAGCCGTGGCCCCTGTCCGCGCTGCACGGGCGCGGCGTCGCCGACCTGCTCGACCACGTCATGACGGTGCTGCCGGAGGTGTCGGCGGTCGCCAAACAGGAGATCGGCGGACCGCGCCGGGTAGCCATCCTGGGGCGGCCGAACGTGGGCAAGAGCTCGCTGCTCAACAAGGCGGCCGGCGAGGAGCGCGTGGTCGTCAACGAGCTCGCGGGCACCACGCGTGATCCGGTGGACGAGCAGATCGAGCTCGGCGGACGCATCTGGACCTTCGTCGACACCGCCGGCATCCGCAAGCGCGTGCACCTGCAGCAGGGGGCCGACTTCTACGCCTCGCTGCGCACGAGTGCGGCACTCGAGAAGGCCGAGGTGGCGGTGGTCGTGCTCGATGTGACCGAGCCGATCAGCGTGCAGGATCTGCGCATCATCGACCTCGTGCTCGAGTCGGGGCGCGCTCTCGTGCTGGCGTACAACAAGTGGGACCTGCTCGACGACGAGCGCCGCCGCTACCTGGAGCGCGAGATCGAGCAGGATCTGGCGCACGTCACCTGGGCGCCGCGCGTCAACATCTCCGCGCGCACCGGGCGGCACCTGGAGAAGCTGGTTCCGGCGCTCGAGACGGCGCTCGAGTCGTGGGACACCCGCATCCCGACCGGGAAGTTCAACGCGCTCATCGCCGAGCTCACCGCGGAGCACCCGCACCCGGTGCGCGGCGGGAAGCAGCCGCGCATCCTGTTCGGCACGCAGGCATCCACTCGGCCGCCCACCTTCGTGCTCTTCACGACCGGGTTCCTCGACCCGCAGTACCGTCGCTTCATCCAGCGCCGCCTGCGCGAGGTCTACGGCTTCGAGGGCACCCCCGTCGTCGTCAATATGCGCGTGCGGGAGAAGCGCAAGCGCTGATGCGCTGGCGCTTCCGCGAAGGCCATTTCTGGCCTTCGCGCTGCACGCGCCGCGGCCGTCTCGGCCGCGGTCCGGCAGAGGGCGGCGCAGCCGCCGCCGGATGCGGGAGAAGCGCAAGCGCTGATGCGCTGGCGCTTCCGCGAAGGCCATTTCTGGCCTTCGCGCCGCGCGCGCCGCGGCCGTGATGCACAACGCTGCAGCGTCTGCCTCCGCGCGTGCGTGATGACGGCGGCGGGTCGCCCAGCGCTGCAGCGTTAGGCGGGTTCTCGGCGGGGGAGCACGAGGGCGGTGAGCAGGGCGAGGACGGACACGCCCGTCGCCACCCAGAAGGCGGCGTGGAAGGCGTCGACGGCGCCCGCGGGGGTCGTGGCCGAGTCCAGCAGGGTCGTGAGCACCACGGCGAGGGCGGCGGTGCCGAATGCGCCGCCGAGCTGCTGCGCGATCCGGGTGATCATGGTCGCCTGCGGGATGTCGTCGTGGCCGAGCCCCGTCATCGACACGGTCATAATCGGGATGAGCACCGTGCCGAGGCCGAGGCCGCGGATCACGAGCACGGCCGACAGCCAGACGTTGGAGGTGCCGGCGTCGGCGAAGGCGAACGGCACGGTGCCGAGCGCGACGAGCGCGAATCCGATGATGGCGAGGGCGCGCGCGCCGATCCGATCGAGGAGGAGCCCCGCGATGGGGCGTGCCGCGAGCGAGCCGACACCCTGGGGGATGAGGAGGAGGGCCGCGGTGAGCACGGTCTCGCCGCGCAGCGACTGCCAGTACAGCGGCAGCAGCAGCATGGCGCCGTAGAGGGCGGCGCCGGCGAGGGCCAGCACGATCGACGAGCTGCTGAGAGTGCGCCGCCCCAGCAGCCGCAGCTGCACGAGGGCGCGCTCGCGTCGATGCAGCGACCAGAAGGTGAAGGCCGCGATGAGCGCGGCGCCCGCGATGAGCGGCAGCAGCACGTCGAGGCGGGCGATGCCGTCGCCCGACTCCACATTCGACAGGCCCAGCAGCAGCAACGCGAGTCCCGGGGCCAGGAGCAGCATGCCGACGATGTCGAACTTCGCCTTCACCCGGCGCGCGGAGTCGTCGGGCAGTTTCCAGGCCGCGAGCACGATGCCGATGAGCACGATGGGCACGTTCACGAGGAACAGCCAGCGCCACGAGAGGCTGTCGAGGATGACCCCGCCGATGACGGGTCCGATGATCGGTCCGAGGGCGATCGGCACGGTCACGACCGCCATGAGCTTGCCCATGCCCTGCATCCGCCCGCCGACCGCCTGCACGGCGAGGGACTGCATGAGGGGGAACATGATGCCGCCGCCGAGGCCCTGCACCACGCGGAAGGCGATGAGGCTGGGCGCGTCCCAGGCGGTGGCGCACAGCACCGAGCCGAGCAGGAACAGGGCGAGGGCGAAGATCCACAGGCGCTTGCCGCCGAAGCGCTGCTGCGCCCAGCCGGTGATCGGGATGGCGACGGCGAGGGCGAGCAGATAGCCGGTGCTGATCCACTGGATGGTGGCGACCGGCACCGCGAACTCGCGGCCGAGGGTGTCGATCGCGATCGCGACGATCGTGGAGTCGAGGATGGCGGCGAAGCCGCCGACGATGAGGATCCAGGCGGTGCGCATCGCGCCGGCGGGCAGACGGTTGGTGGCGGGGGCCGCCGCCGGTGTGGGGGAGGTCATGGTGAGCTCGATCTCGAAATAAGAAACACTGGTGACTCTTGTGAGCGTACGCCGACGCGATAAGATACGCAAGTGACTCTTGAAGATCCGAGCCCGGCACCGGCCCGCCGACGACGCGGTGCGGAGCTCGAGGGTGCCATCCTCGAAGCCACCTGGCAGCTGATCGCCGAGCAGGGCTACGGGGCGCTCACCTTCGAGGCCGTCGCGAGCCGTGCGCGCACGAGCCGCGCGGTGCTCTACCGCCGCTGGCCGAATCGCGAAGCGCTCGTGCGCGCCGCGATCCGGCACACGGGCCTGCGCACGCCCGTCGAGCTGCCCGACACGGGCAGCCTGCGGGAGGACCTGCTCGAACTGCTGCGCGCCTCGAATCGCAACCGGCTCGGGATGTGGGTCGTGCTGAGCGTGCAGTTGGCCGGCTTCTATGCCGAGACCGGCGTGACGCCCGCCGAGCTGCGGCACGACCTGGTGGGGGACCGGCCGAACGGTACCGCGCTCATCCTGGCGCGCGCCGCCGAACGCGGCGAGGCCCGCCCCGACCTTCCGCCGCGCGTCGTGCGGGCGCTGTTCGACCTGTTCCGCTCCGAAGCGATCCTGCGCCTCGGCCCGGTGCCGGAGGAGGAGCTCGTGGCGATCGTCGACGAGGTGTTCCTCCCCCTCGTGCGCCCCCTATCCCGCGAGATGTCCGAAGTTGCAGGAAACGGGCCCGAGAACGGCAGCAACTGACATCTCGCGGGATGTTCCGCCATGATCGAGTCATGGCCGTCATCGAGAACGCGAAGCTGACCGTGATCGGAGCCGGGGCGGTGGGCACCTCGCTCGCCTACGCCGCACTCATCCGCGAATCCGCGCGGGAGGTGGCGCTCTACGACATCGACGCGGCGCGCGTCGAGGCCGAGGTGCTCGACCTCGCGCACGGCACGCCGTTCACGGGAGCCTCCCGGATCACGGGCGGAGCCGACCTGGATGTCGTCACCGATTCGAACGTGGTCGTCATCACCGCAGGCGCCAAGCAGAAGCCCGGGCAGACCCGGCTCGAGCTCGCCGGCGTCAACGTCGGCATCATCCGGGACCTCATGCCCGAACTCGTCGCGCGCGCCCCCAAGGCGGTGTTCGTGATCGTCTCGAACCCGTGCGACGTGCTCGCGGTCGCCGCCCAGCGGTATTCGGGACTGCCGGCCGCGCGGGTGTTCGCCTCGGGCACGGTGCTCGACTCGGCGCGCCTGCGCTGGCTGCTCGCGGAGCGGCTCGGTGTCGCGGCCTCGAGCACCCACGCCATGATCATCGGCGAGCACGGCGACTCGGAGTTCCCGTTCTGGTCGCAGGCCCGCATCGGACCGGTGCCGCTCAGCCACTGGGACGCCGGCGACGGCCCCCTGCCGCGCGCGGAGCTCGACCGCATCGCCGACGACGTCAAGAACGCCGCCTACACCGTGATCGCGGGCAAGGGCGCCACCAACTACGCGATCGGCCTCTCCGGCGCGCGCATCGTGGAGGCCGTGCTGCGCGACGAGGGCGCCGTGCTGCCCGTGTCGAGCGTGCTCGACGACTACCACGGGGTGAGCGGCGTCGCGCTCTCGGTGCCGAGCGTCGTGGACGCCACGGGGGTGCGGAACGTCATCGACGTGCCGTTCGATGCGGAGGAGCAGGAGCGCTTCGCCGCCTCCGCGGCGACCCTGCGCACCTCGCTCGAGAGCCTCGGGATCAGCTGACCGCTGCCGCGCCCAGGTAGGCGGCGAGGTGCTGGCCCGTGAGGGTCGCACGTGCCGCGACGAGCTCGGCGGGGGTGCCCTCGAACACGACGCGGCCGCCGTCGTGACCCGCGCCGGGGCCGATGTCGATGATCCAGTCGGCGTGCGCCATGACGGCCTGGTGATGCTCGATCACGACGACCGACTTGCCGGCGTCCACAAGCCGATCGAGCAGGCCCAGCAGCTGCTCGACATCCGCCAGGTGCAGACCCGTCGTCGGCTCGTCGAGGACGTAGACCTCGCCCGCCTCGGCCATCGCGACGGCGAGCTTGAGCCGCTGCCGCTCGCCGCCCGAGAGCGTCGTCAGCGGCTGGCCGATCGTGAGGTAGCCGAGCCCGACGTCGGCGAGCCGCTGCACGATCGCGAGTGCCGCCGGGATCCGCGCCTCGCCCGCGCCGAAGAACTCGACGGCCTCCGCCACCGACATCCCGAGCACCTCGCTGATGTCGCGCCCGCCCAGCCGGTACTCGAGCACCGAGGCGTCGAAGCGCTTGCCCTCGCACACCTCGCACGGCGTCGCGACCGTCGACATCGGCCCGAGGTCGGTGAAGATCACCCCCGCGCCGTTGCAGTTGGGGCAGGCGCCCTCCGAGTTCGCGCTGAAGAGCGCGGGCTTCACGCCGTTCGCCTTCGCGAAGGCCTTGCGCACGGGCTCCAGCAGACCCGTGTAGGTGGCCGGGTTGCTGCGCCGCGAGCCGCGGATCGCGCCCTGGTCGATCGACACCACGCCCTCGCGCGGCGACACCGAGCCGTGGATGAGCGAGCTCTTGCCCGAGCCGGCCACCCCCGTGACGACGACGAGCACGCCGAGCGGCACATCCACATCCACCTCGCGCAGGTTGTGGGTGCTCGCCCCCCGCACCTCCAGCACGCCCGTGCGCGAGCGCACGGAGTCCTTGAGGCGGGCCGTGTCGTCGAGGTGCCGACCCGTGAGGGTGTCGCTCGCCCGCAGCGCCTCGACCGTGCCCTCGAACACGATCTCGCCACCCGCGGTCCCGGCGCGCGGGCCGAGATCCACCACATGGTCGGCGATCGCGATCGCCTCGGGCTTGTGCTCGACGACGAGCACCGTGTTGCCCTTGTCGCGCAACTGCCGCAGCAGGGTGTTCATGCGCTGGATGTCGTGCGGGTGCAGGCCGATGGTGGGCTCGTCGAAGACGTAGCTGACGTCGGTGAGCGAGGAGCCCAGATGCCGGATCATCTTGGTGCGTTGCGCCTCACCGCCGGAGAGGGTGCCTGAGGGCCGGTCGAGGGAGAGGTAGCCGAGCCCGATGTCGACGAACGACTCGAGCAGCCGGCGCAGGTTCACCACGAGCGGCGCGACGGAGGGGTCGTCGATGCCGCGCACCCACTCGGCCAGGTCGCTGATCTGCATGGCGCACGCGTCCGCGATCGAGATGCCGTCGATCTTCGCGGCGCGAGCGCCCGCGTTCAGCCGGGTTCCGCCGCACTCGGGGCACGGGGTGAAGGTGACCGCGCGCTCGACGAAGGCACGCAGGTGGGGCTGCAGAGCGTCCACGTCCTTGGAGAGCACCGACTTCTGCAGCTTCGGGATGAGGCCCTCGTAGCTGATGTTGATGCCGCTGATCTTGACCTTGGTGAGCTCCTTGTAGAGCAGGTCGTGCAGCTCGGTCTCGCTGTAGTCGCCGAGCGGCTTGTCGGGGTCGAAGAAGCCCGACTCGGCGTAGAGCTTCACCGCCCAGCCGTCGGCCGTGTAGCCCGGCACCGTGATGGCGCCCTGCAGCAGCGACTTGGATGCGTCGTAGATCTGGGTGAGGTCGATGTCGTTGACCGAGCCCATCCCCTCGCAGCGCGGGCACATGCCGCCGAGTTGGCTGAAGGTGCGGGTGAGCTCGACCGAGCCGCCGCCCTTCTCGATCGTCATCTCGCCGCTGCCCTGCACGCTCGGGATGTTGAACGAGAACGCCTGCGGCGAGCCGATGTGCGGCTGCCCGAGCCGGCTGAACAGGATGCGCAGCATCGCGTTCGCGTCGGTCGCCGTGCCGACCGTGGAGCGGGCGTTCGCGCCCATGCGCTCCTGGTCGACGATGATCGCGGTCGTGAGCCCCTCGAGCACGTCGACGTCGGGGCGCGCGAGGGTCGGCATGAAGCCCTGCACGAAGGCGCTGTAGGTCTCGTTGATCATGCGCTGCGACTCGGCGGCGATCGTGCCGAACACGAGCGAGCTCTTGCCCGACCCGGAGACCCCGGTGAACACCGTGAGGCGGCGCTTCGGGATGTCGACGTCGATATCGCGCAGGTTGTTCTCGCGGGCGCCGCGCACCCGGATGAGGTCGTGCCGGTCGGCCGGATGGCTGGTCATACGCCGACGCTACCGGGCCGCACCGACACACCGCCTCCCCGGATCCGGGCGTGCTGAACAACCGTGTAACACCACGGAAACACCGCGGCACGGATGGCGAAACGTTGCCTCGCTAGCGTCAGCGGCATCACATTCCCGCTCCGCCCATCCGAAGGGATCCCCACCCGCATGGCATCCACCGCCGGCACCGCGCACCGCCGTCTCCGCCGCTCCGTCGCGGCCATCGCCGCCTCCGCGGCAACCGCCCTCGTCCTCGCCGCCTGCGCCGCCGGCGACACCCCCGAGCCGGGCGAGGCCGCCTCCTACGGCGAGATCAGCGTGCAGTACTCCTGGATCAAGAACGAGGAGTTCGCGGGCGAGTACTACGCCTACGACAAGGGCTTCTACGACGAGGCCGGCTTCGACGACGTCATCGGCATCTCGGGACCCGACACCGGGGTCGCCAAGCTGCTGTCGGGCACCGTCCAGGTCGCCCTCTCCGACGCGGCGTCGATCGGTGCGGCGATCGCCGAGCAGGACGCCCCGCTCAAGATCATCGGCGCGACCTTCCAGAAGAACCCGTTCACGATCCTCTCGCTCAAGGACGGCGCGGACATCGCGACCCCCGAGGACCTCATCGGCAAGAAGATCGGCGTGCAGGACTCCAACGCGAGCGTCTTCGCCGCCATCCTCGCCGCCAACGGCATCTCGCCCGACCAGGTGGAGGTCGTGCCGGTCGACTTCGACCCGACGCCGCTCATGAACGGCGACGTGGACGGATTCATGGCGTACCTCACCAACGAGGCGCTCACCGTGGAACTCGCCGGGTACGAGATCACCAACCTGCCCTACGCCGACAACGGCGTGCCCTATGTGGCGGAGACCTACTCGGTCACCGAGCAGTACCTCGCCGAGCACAAGGACCTGCTGAAGGCCTTCCTGATCGCCGAGATCAAGGGCTGGACCGAGGTGTTCCAGAACGACACCGAGACCACGGTGGCGCTCATCGAGAAGTTCTACAACCAGGCCGCCGCGGACAACGCCGAGGGCCTCGAGTCGGTCTTCGGAGCCCTCGACCCGGTGAAGACCGGTAAGGGACTCGAGGCCGAGAAGCTGCTCATCTCGACCGCCGACACCGAGGCCAACGGCCTGTTCACGATCAGCGACGAGCTCAAGGCGCAGACCGTCGCCTCGCTCGCCGCCGCCGGATGGGATGTGACCGTCGACGAGCTCTTCGACACGAGCATCATCGACGAGATCTACGCCGAGAACCCCGAGCTGAAGGCGTACCTTCCCTAGTCATGACGATCGACGCAACACCGGATGCCGGTGCCCCGACTGTCGCGGGCACCGGCATCCGGATCGCAGGCCTCAGCAAGTCGTTCGACGTCGGGCGGGGCCGCACCGTGCAGGCACTCCAGGACACCGAGCTGCACACCGAGCAGGGCTCGTTCCTCGCGCTGCTCGGGCCGTCCGGATGCGGCAAGTCGACGATCCTGCGCATCCTCGCCGACCTCGAGGAGCCCACAACGGGTGAGGTGCGCGTGGACGGCAGGACGCCGCGGGAGCTGCGCCGCGACAGCCAGCTCGGCATCGCCTTCCAGGACCACGCGCTGCTGCCGTGGCGCAGCGTGCGCGCCAACATCCGGCTGCCGTTCGAGGTGGCGGGTGCCAGGGTCGACGACGCGTACCTCGACGAGCTCATCGCGCTCGTCGGGCTCACCGGCTTCGAGAAGGCCAAGCCCGCGCAGCTCTCGGGCGGCATGCGGCAGCGCGTGTCGATCGCGCGTGCGCTCGCACTCAAGCCATCCGTGCTGCTGCTCGACGAACCGTTCGGCGCGCTCGACGACATGACGCGCCAGAACCTCAACCTCGAGCTGCTGCGCATCTGGACCGAGAAGCCCGCAACGACGCTGCTCGTCACCCACGGCATCGCGGAGGCGATCTTCCTCTCCGACCGGGTGGCCGTCATGTCGCCGAGGCCCGGGCGGGTGAAGGAGATCATCGAGGTCGACCTGCCCCGTCCGCGCACCCCCGACATGATGCGCAGCCCCGAGTTCCATGCGCTCGTCGACCGCGCATCCGAGCTGCTGTTCGGAGCCGACGGGCACGCCGAGGCGGAGTCCTAGGTGACCAGACGCACGGGCCTCCCCGGCTGGGCTGCGGCGCTCATCGGCGCCGTCGTGCTCGTCGCGGCGTGGTGGGTGCTGTCGGCGACGGTGTTCACCCCGCCGCCCGGCACCGACTTCACCCCGGTGCCGACGCCGCTCGCCGTCGTGCAGCAGCTCGTCGCCGACGGACCCGCCGCATACTGGTCGGTCTTCCAGGTGACGATCACCGAGGCCCTCATCGGCTTCGCCTGGGGCAACGGCGTCGCGCTGCTGCTCGCCTCGACCGTGCTGCTGCTGCCGCGCATCGAACCGGTCGTCACCCAGATCGCCGTCGTCTCGTACTGCCTTCCCGTGGTCGCCGTCGGGGGCATCGCGATCGTCGTGCTCGGTGGAGCGAAGCAGCCCGGCGACCCGTCCAGCACGGCCGTCTTCCTCGCGGCACTCGCCGTGTTCTTCACGACCGTGGTGGGCGCGCTCGCCGGCTTCCGGGCGGCGGATCGCGCCAGCATCGACGTGGTCCGGGTGTTCGGCGGCGGTCGCTGGACGCAGCTCACCAAGGTGCGGCTGATCGCGGCAGCCCCCGCGATCCTCAATGCGCTGCAGATCGCGGTGCCGAGCGCGTTCCTCGGCGCGGTGCTGGGGGAGTACATGGGGGCGACCGACCGCAGCGTCGGCATCACCCTCATCCGGCTGCAGGGCAACCTCGACTCGACCCGGGTCTGGGCGGTGTTCCTGCTGTGCGCGCTCGTCGCGCTCGTCGGCTACGCCGTCGTGGGCCTGCTCGCGCGGTTCGTGACGCCGTGGGTGTCGGGGCGGAGCGCCTCGTGACGCTCGCGACCTTCGGTGCCGTCACCTCGCCCGAGCAGGATGCCGCGGTGCGTCGCCAGGTGCGTCGCGATCGCGGGCGCGCGCTCGGTCGCTCGGTCGGTCGGGCGCTCGTCAACGCGGCGCTCACCTTCGCCATCGTGCTGCTGCTGTGGCAGGGGATCGTGAGCCTCACCGGCATCTCGCCCTACGTCGCGAAAGGCCCGCTCGACGTCTGGGACTACCTGTTCGTGGATGCGCCGGGCGTCGACCCCGAGAAGTCGGCGGCCGCGCACCGCGCGGCGCTCCTGCCGCTGCTCGGCACCACCCTGCAGGATGCCGCCCTGGGCTGGGTGGTCGGCATGGCGGTCGCGATCGTGCTCGCCGTGCTGTTCTCGCTCTCGCGTGCCATCGAGGCGGGGGTCGTGCCGCTCGCCCTCGTGCTGCGCACCGTGCCGCTCGTGTCGATCGCGCCCGTCATCATCCTGTTGACGGGGCGCGGCACGACCGCGTCGGTGGCGGTCATCGGCTCGATCGTCGTGCTGTTCCCGGCGCTCGCGTCCGTGCTGTTCGGGCTCTCGCGCGCCAACCGCGAGAGCCTCGACCTCGTCGCCGTGTACGGAGGCGGACGGTTCACGCAGTTGCGGAAGGTGAGCATCCCGGGCGCGCTGCCGTCGCTGTTCGTCGCCGCCCGCGTCTCGGTGCCGGGGGCCGTGACGGGGGCGCTGCTCGCCGAGTGGCTGTCGACCGGAACCGGCATCGGCGGCATGATCCAGAAGTTCTCCGCCTCCGCGCGTTTCGACGAGCTCTGGGCGTCGGTCGCGCTCATCACGGTCGTCACCCTGCTGCTCTACAACGTCGTGCAACTGATCGAGAACGTCGTGCTGGCGCGCATGGGGATGGCCGCGACGCTTCGCTGAGCGCCGCGCGGTGCGATCACGCCTGCTGGAGCACGTGCACCTCGCCGCCCGCGAGTCGTGCGCGACCCTGCAGCCCGGTGAGTTCGAGCACGACCGCGGTACCCGCGAGCACCCAGCCGGCGCGCTCGATGAGGCGCTGCGAGGCGGACAGCGTGCCCCCGGTGGCGAGCACGTCGTCGACGAGGAGCACGCGCGAGCCGGCGGGCAGCTGGTCGGCGTGCACTTCGAGCGTCGCGTCGCCGTATTCGAGGGCGTAGCTCTCACGCAGAGTCGCGCCAGGCAGCTTGCCCGCCTTGCGCACGAGCAGCAGGCCGTGCCCACTGCGGGCGGCTGCTGCGGCGGCGAGCGCGAAACCGCGTGCCTCGACGCCCGCGATCACCTCGAAGCCGTCCGCGAACGGCGCGACCAGCGCATCCGCGACGGCCGCCAGCGCCGGCCCGTCGGCGAACACCGGGGTGAGGTCGCGGAACAGGATGCCGGGCTCCGGGAAATCGGGCACCGTGCGGACAAGGGCGTCGAGGTGCTCTGCGGCGCTGCGTTCGGTCACCGGCCCAGGGTACGCGTCGCACCCGGGTACACTCGCCCAATGCCCGCAATGTCGCGTTCGCTTTTGCTCGCCGGGGCCACGCTGTGCGCGCTCGTGCTGGGCGGCTGCACGGCGCCGACCCCCGAGCCCGCGCCCCCGACGAACGGGTCGACATCCCCGGCCGAGGCCCGTTTGCGCGATGCCGCACCCGCCGGCCTCGTGATCGGTGCCGCTGTCGCCGGCGGCGGGCATCATGTCTCGGCGGGCTACCCCGACCCGTTCCCGAACGACCAGGCCTATCGCGAGCTGCTCGCGGGGGAGTTCTCCTCGCTCACCCCCGAGAATCAGCTCAAGTGGGAGTTCGTGCACCCCGCGCGGGACGAGTACCGCTTCGGCCCCGCCGACGACATCGTGTCGTTCGCCGAGGAGCACGGGCAGGCGGTGCGCGGCCACGCCCTGCTCTGGCACAGCCAGAACCCCGCCTGGCTCGCGGACGGCGAGTTCAGCGACGAGGAGCTGCGCGCGATCCTGCACGAGCACATCACGACGGTCGTGGGTCGCTACGCGGGGCGCATCGCGCAGTGGGACGTCGCGAACGAGATCTTCGGCGACGACGGCGCGCCGCGGAGCGAGAACCTCTGGATCGCGCGCCTCGGCATCGGGATCGTCGGCGATGCATTCCGCTGGGCGCATGAGGCGGATCCCGCGGCGGTGCTGTTCCTCAACGACTACGGCATCGAATCCCGCGGCCCGAAGGCCGACGCCTACCTCTCCCTCGCGCAGCAGCTGCTCGCGGACGGCGTACCGCTCGGCGGGCTCGGCGTGCAGGGGCACCTGAGCATGAGCTACCCGCAGCCGAGCGCCGTCGCGGAGAACCTCGCGCGCTTCGCCGAGCTCGGGCTCGCCATCGCCGTCACCGAAGCCGATGTGCGGATGCCGCTCGACGGCGCGCCCACCCCGACGCAGCTCGCCCAGCAGTCGCAGTGGTTCGCGGACCTGGTAGAGGCGTGCCGCGCGACGGGACGCTGCACCTCGTTCACGGTCTGGGGCGTGGGCGACCACTACTCGTGGGTGCCCTCGGTGTTCCCCGATGAGGGAGCGGCGACGCCGTGGTGGGAGGACTTCAGCCGCAAGCCCGCCTACGACGGGCTGTTCGAGGCGCTGAACCGCTAGTCGGGGCGCCGACATGCGCTAGACAGGGGGTGTGGTGCGTCTCGGCGGATGGTTCTCGCGGCTCCCGCGATGGGCGCGCGCGATCGTCGGCATCCTCGCGATCGCCCTCGGGGCGGTCATCATCTCCCGCCCGACCACCTCGCTCGACCTGCTCGCCTGGCTCATCGGGGCCGGTCTCGTGCTCTCGGGCGCACTCGAGCTGATCGCGCGGGCGGAGGCGGCGGACCCGGACGCCGACGACGCGGTGCCGAGTCGGTGGCAGCTGGTGAAGGCGATCGTCTGGGTCGTCGCGGGCGTCCTGGTGCTCGTGCTGCCGGGCCTCACCGTGCGACTCGTGGCGGTGATCGTGGGCGTCGCGCTCATCGTGAACGGCGTGCTGTCGATCGCCGCAGGCTTCCGCGGCCGGATCACCCTGGATGCCCGCATCGCGTCCTTCGCCTTCGGCGCCGCGGGGATCGTCTTCGGCGTGCTCGCGCTCGTCTGGCCCGACATCACTCTGCTGATCGTCGCGGTCGTGTTCGGCGCGCGGCTCGTCATGGCGGGGCTCGTGGAGCTCTGGCACGCGATCCGCGGGCGACGCTCGACGCGCCCGCAGACGGACGTCGACGCCCCGCCCCGCGGATGGCGGCGCTGGGCGCGCACGATCGCCGCGGTGCTCGCGCTCGCGCTCGCGGCGGGCGCCGCCTCGGTGAGCGGCAGTCTGCTGCAGGGGTCGCCCGTCGTCGACGAGTTCTACGCGCCGCCGCGCGTGGTGCCGGACGAACCGGGCCAGCTGATCCGCTCCGAGCCGTTCACCCGCGATGTGCCGTCGAACGCGCTCGGCTGGCGCATCCTCTACACGACCACCCGGGGCGACGGCAGCGCAGCGGTCGCGAGCGGCATCGTCGTGGTGCCGCGCGACGGTGACGGGGCGTGGCCGGTCATCGACTGGACGCACGGCACGACCGGTTTCGCGGAGAACTGCGCGCCGTCGCTCGCCGAGCATCCCTTCGAATCGGGCGCCCTCTTCGTGCTCGACCAGGTGATCGACAACGGCTGGGCGCTCGTCGCGAGCGACTACATCGGCCTCGGCACCCGCGGCCCGCACCCGTACCTGATCGGGCCCGACACGGGCCACGCGGCGCTCGACGCCGCACGCGCGGCGCGGCAGCTGTCGGCCGCGCGCCTCGGCGACGTCCATGTGGTGTGGGGGCACTCGCAGGGCGGCGCGGGAGCACTCTGGACGGGCGCGCTCGCCGAGGAGTACGCCCCCGAACTCGACATCGCGGGCGTCGCCTCGCTCGCACCGGCGAGCGACCTGCCCGCGCTCGTGCGGCACCTGCCCGAGATCACCGGTGGCAGCGTGTTCGCCTCCTACGTCATCGCCGCGTACACCGCGATCTATCCCGACGTGAACGCGCGCGACTTCGTG
The DNA here is from genome assembly GCF_008365275.1 of Protaetiibacter larvae. Lineage (GTDB taxonomy): Bacteria > Actinomycetota > Actinomycetes > Actinomycetales > Microbacteriaceae > Homoserinibacter > Homoserinibacter larvae. Next base: position 1,660,852 of record NZ_CP043504.1, read on the forward strand.
CGGCCCGGGGCGCGGGTCACCGTGGAGCAGATGGCGCGGCGCTGCCTCGCGGAACCGGGCGTGTTCGTGTCGGTGCTCAACGCGCTCGCGCTGTCGCGGGACCCGGAGATCTTCTCTCAGGACCCGACACAGGGGGTGCTCGGCGAACGGCTCGCACAGAACGTGCCGCCGCCGACGATCTCGGCCCCGCTGCTGCTCGCGCAGGGCGCCGCCGATCCGCTCGTGATCCCCGCCGCCCAGAGGGCTTACGCCGACGCCCTCTGCGCCGCGGGTCAACAGCTCGACTACCGCGATTTCGCGGGTCGCGACCATGTGGCGCTCGTGGAGCCCGACTCGCCGCTCATCCCGGAGCTGTTCCAATGGACGAAGGACCGCCTCGCGGGGGAGCCGGTCGAGACGGGGTGCGTCTTCAGCGAGCGATAGCCGCGTGCGCGGCGCTCACCGGTCGAGCCTGCGGTGCAGGCGATCGACCACGCCGGCATCCACGCCCGCGGTCTCGAGGTAGCCCTGCACCGAGCCGTGCTCGGCGTCGATCCAGGCGAAGGTGTCGAGCAGTGCCGGCGCGGGGGAGCCGGTGAGCAGTTCACGGAGCTCGTCGCCGATCGTGGGGCGGTAGCGTGCCACCCGGCGCAGCATCGCCTCCGACCATTCGCCGGCGAGGTTGCCTTCGCTGAGTGCGTAGTCGGCGACGACGCGCTCGGGTTCCACGTCGAGGGCGCGCAGGATGAGCGCCACGACGAGACCCGTGCGATCCTTGCCCGCGGTGCAGTGCACGACGACCGCGCCGTCCGCGTCGGCGACCGCGCGGATCGTCTCGCCGAGCTGCGCCCGGTGGTTCTCGAGGATCGAGCGGTACACGGAGCGGATGGTGAGCGTGGAGGGGTCCGTGCCGCGCCCGGCGCCGTGGATGGGGATCGCGCGATACTCGGCGCCCACCCCGCGCAGCCGGTCGCGGCCGCCGAAGCGGCGGTCGAAGTCGGAGCGCAGGTCGATCACGAGCCGCACGTCGAGCTCGGCGAGGGCGCGGCGGCCGGCGGGCGCCAGACGGTGCAGCGAGTCGGAGCGGTAGAGGCGGGCCTCGCGGATGAGGCCGGGGGCGACCGGGCGGAAGTTGTAGGTGCCGGGCAGCTCGATCCGCGTGCCGTGCGGGGTGGGATCGAGGCTCACCCCCCGACTCTACGGCTCCCCGTTTTCGCCGCCGAGCGCGAGTGCCCTTACGCGACGAAGGTGAGCCGTGATCACCGGATCCTCCGGCCGCGTCGGCGACACCTGGATGCTCCACGAGGACGCGGTCTAGCGTCCGGCGAGCACCCGCTGCTCGAGGAGATCGGCGGCGACCGCGGCACCGCGCTGGGCGCGCAGCCGCTCCCCGGTGCGGGCGGCGGCGGCGCGGACCGCGTCGTCGGCGAGCAGTTCGCGCACGGTGTCCCGGATGCGTTCGACGGGCGCGGTGCGCGGCAGCACCCGCCCCAGCCCGGCCGTCTCGACCACGCCGCCGATGAGCCGCTGGTCGGAGGCCGGGTTCATCGGCAGCACGAGCAGCGGGATGCCGTGGGCCAGGGTCTTGAGGGTCGTCGAGTGGCCGCCGTGGCCGACCACGAGGTCGACGTGGGGGAGCAGTTCGGCGTGCGGCACCCGGCCGCGCACCTCGACGTTGGGCAGCGGCGCGAGCTCCCCCTCAAGGTCGACGCCGCCGGTGGTGACGATCGCCCGCACCGGCAACCCGCCGAGCGCCGCCACGATCCGTCGGTAGACCTCGAGCTGCCCGCTCTGCCACGCCGAGCTGAGGCTCACGAGCACGAGCGGCGGTGCGCCCGGCGTGCGCGATGCGGGCGGGGCGCCGGGTTCCGTGGTGCCGACCCAGTCGAACGCCGGCACATCGCTGCGCGACCCGGCGGGGTCGAGCTGACGGTCGGTGGGCAGGATCCGTGCCGCCGCCGCGCCCCACAGCGTCGCCGGGCGCATCCCGAAGGGCCGCATGAGCACATCCACGGGGCCGCGGGTGGCGCCGTCCGCCCAGAACGCGCCGAGCGAGTGGAACAGCACGACCGTCGGCACCCCGCTGCGGAGTGCATGTTTGAGTGCGCGCAGCATGATGCCGTCGAGGATGACGGCATCCGGGCGACCCTCGGCGATCAATGCGCGCACCTCGCGCGTCACGGCAGCGCTCATGCCGAGCCGGGAGAGCGCCCGCAGCTGGCCGACGGTGCCCGTGGCGCGGGTGATGTCGACATCGTCGAACGACTGCAGCGGCACCTCGACCACCCCAGTGGGTTGCGGGTCGCCGGGCCGAGCGCGCACGCCCGCGAGCGTCACGCGATGCCCCCGACGCGCGAGCTCGTCCGCGATGGCGAGGGCGGGCGGCACATTGCCGCCCACATCGCCGCCGATCATCAGGACCTCCGACATGCCGCGAGCCTAGGGGAGCGTCGCCGATTCGGCTCGAGACAACGAGAGAGGGCCGCCCGAAGGCGACCCTCTCTCGTGACGTCGGGCTGACAGGATTTGTCCCCACCGCCACCCCGAACGCGGCTTCGCCGCGCCCGGGGCCCCGTGGCGGCGTGGGCCCACCTGCTCGCAGGTGCAAGCCGATTCGGCTCGAGACAACGAGAGAGGGCCGCCCGAAGGCGACCCTCTCTCGTGACGTCGGGCTGACAGGATTTGAACCTGCGACCCCTTGGAGAAATCCCTGGTCAGAGGGTTGTTTTCCGAAGTCCTGGACGCTCGCGGGTTCCCTGTTTCCGACTGGGAACCGGGCGGTTCACCTGATCCCGAGTGTAGATGATCCTTCCCAGTTGGCGCGGGACCATCAAGATGAGTAGCTGCGCAGCGAACTCTCCTGCCGAGATCGCGGATCGTCTCCCCAGTACCCACGCTGCCGAGATCGAGGGGCGAACGGAACTGCGTTGGATAAGGCACCCCCGAACGGGGGCAACCTCACGCCTCCCCCACATTGCCGATTTCTCAGGAGTGTCCGCACCCTGCGGTAGCGTCGCAAGCGGGGAAGAAATCTATGCGCATTCCCGAAGAAGGGGCAGCCCGGAAAGGAGTCGAGAGCAGCATGGACGCACTCGCGAGTCCGGTGATCAACTCGCCGTATGACGAGCCCCTGCGCCATTTCGCCCTTGACGACTCCGGCCGTCCGACCGGCGAGATCACCGACACTCGCCGCCGCAGCGAGTTTTTCGTCCCGGTCCCGAAGCCGAAGAAGGGTAAGAAGGCAGCCGACGCCCAGCTCGCTTTCGACCTGATCGAGGAGAAAGTCGAGCGCAATGACGCCATCGACCAGCTCCGCGAAGAGCTCCGCCGCTGGCGGCAGCTCGGCTACCCTGGCGTCACCCCGATCAGCCGGAAGCTCCTCGAGCATTGGGCAGACCCGCAGAGGGAGAACCGCATCCTCTTCGCCCAGCGCGAGGCGGCAGAGACAGCGATCTACCTGGCGGAAGTGGCTGGCAAGGATAAGTACGCGAGCCGCATCGCCGCGCAGTGGCAGGACACCCTCGAGGCGCAGAACGCGACGCACAACTCCGGCCTGCCTCGCCGCGCGCTAAAAATGGCGACCGGCGCCGGCAAGACCGTGGTGATGTGCATGCTCATCGCCTGGCAGAGCCTGAACAAGTCGCACGCGCCACACGACGCTCGCTTCACGCAGCGGTTCCTCGTGGTCACGCCGGGCATCACGATCCGCGACCGGCTTCGAGTGCTGCAGCCCGGCGACCCGGGCAACTACTACGACGCGCGAGGCCTCGTCCCGCCGGACCTCCGCCAGCAGCTCAACGCCGCGGCGATCGCGATCGTGAACTACCACCAGTTCATGCCTCGCGACTCGAAGGAGATCAAAGGCATTGCATCCGGCACCCGCAAGCTCCTGCTCGCGGGTAAGACCGAAGACCCCTTCAAGGAATCCCCGCAGGCTGTCATCCAGCGCGTGCTGAAGCAACTGCCGGGCAAGGGCGACGTCATCGTGCTGAACGACGAGGCGCACCACTGCTACCAGCCGCGCAACCCCGAGGACGATCTCGCCGACCTCGCGGGCGAGGACAAGAAGGACGCGCTCGCTGCGAACGATGACGCGAAGGTCTGGTTCAAGGGCCTCGTCGACCTGCGCCGCTACAACGGCGTGAAGGCGATCTACGACCTCTCGGCCACGCCGTTCTACCTCGCCGGCTCCGGCTGGTCGGAGGGGCTTATCTTCCCCTGGGTCGTCAGCGACTTCTCGCTGATGGACGCGATCGAGTCCGGCATCGTGAAGGTGCCGCGCCTGCCGGTCGACGACGACGCGGCCGGCGATCAGGTCAGCTACCTGCATCTCTACGACCAGATCAAGGACGACCCTGCGTGGCCGAAGACGGTGAAGGCGGCGAAGGCGATCAGCCCGGCAGAGTGGGTGATGCCCGCCGTGCTCGAGGGCGCGCTCCGCAGCCTCTACAAGTCGTACGAGCGCGCCTACCAGGGCTGGGAGCGAAACCTCAAGGACCAGGGCGAGCCGCCACCGGTGATGATCGTGGTCGCTCCTAATACGGTCGCCTCCAAGCTCATCTACGACTGGATCGCCGGCTACGAGCTGACCGAAGGTGATCAGTCGAAGCAAGTCGATGGTCAGCTTCCGCTCTTCAGCAATGTCGACCACGGCACGCCGTTGTCACGGCCCCGCACGATCGTCGTCGACTCGAAGCAGCTCGAGTCCGGCGATGCAATGAACGCCGAGTTCAAGGACGCCGCCGCCGATGAAATCGAGCTCTTCAAGGCCGAGTACCGCAAGCAGCACGGCTCCGCCGAGGACATCACCGACGCTGATTTGCTCCGCGAAGTGATGAACACCGTCGGCAAGAAGGGCCGCCTCGGCGGCGATATCCGCTGTGTCGTCTCCGTCTCCATGCTCACCGAAGGCTGGGATGCGAATACGGTGACGCACATCCTCGGCGTCCGGCCCTTCCGAAGCCAGCTGCTGTGCGAGCAGGTCGTCGGCCGGGGTCTGCGCCGCCGCGACTACTCGGTCGACCCGGAGACCGGACTCTTCGGCGCCGAGTACTCGAACGTGTACGGCATCCCGTTCTCCTTCATCCCCGGTGACGCGCCGACGACCGACCCGAAGCCGCTCGACCCGCCCACGCGCGTCCAGGCGCTCGAGTCTCGCGCCCATCTCGTTATCGACTTCCCGCTCGTCGGCGGCTATCGGATCGAGATGCCGGACGTGCCGCTGATCTTCGACACGACGGCGGCCGCCTCGCTGACCATCGGCTCGCAGACCGTGCCGAGCTGGGTCAAGAACGAGGGCATCGTCGGCGAAGGTGAGCAGATCGACGGCATCGCCGAGATCCGCGAGCAGGAGATCGCCTTCCGGGTCGCAAGTCGGGTGCTGAAGTCCTTCTTCACCAGCCAGGGCGATGCCCGGCCGTGGCTGTTTCCGCAGCTCGTCGACATCACGAAGCGGTGGCTCGCGGCGAAGCTGCACATCGAGTCCGGCTACTCGATCGGCTACTTGAGCCTGGCGGAGCCGCAGCAACTCGCCGCCGAGGCGATCTACCACGCAATCAGCCGCCTCGAGGACGACACCGCGCGACGTACCCTCGTCCGCCCGATCCTCCGGAACCCGCCGATGGCGAGCACGGACGGCGTCTGGTTCGACACCCGGAAGAAGACCTTTGAGACGACCGGCTCGCATGTCTCCCACGTCACCCTCGATGGGAAGGACGGCAACGCCTGGGAGCGGCGGATCGCCTCGGTTTGCGAGACGCTCGTGCTGGACGGCGAGCTGGCGAGCTACGTGAAGAACGACCACCTCGGATTCACGATCCCGTACGTACACAAAGGTCGTAGCCACGAGTACTGGCCGGACTTCCTGCTGCGCCTCGCACCAGTCGAGGACGAGGACCTCACTCGCACGCTGATCGTCGAGGTCTCCGGCAGTCAGAAGTCGCCCGGACCGACGAAGGAGAAGGCGCGCACCGCCCGCGACTCCTGGTGCGCCGGAGTGAACAACCACGGCGGCTTCGGCCGCTGGGGCTATATCGAGCTTGGTAAGGCTGAAGTGGACGATGCCGAGCACGTCCTTCGAGAGGCGCTCCGCCAGCATCGCGCCGACGCACCGATTGTCGGCGACCCCGACCTGCTCAGCCGCTTCATCCGAGAGGGAGTCTGATGGCCCGCGTTTCTAAGCCGAAGGAGCCGCCCGAGGTCATCGCCTACGACCACGATGAGAAACGGACGAATATCCCGACCGCGGACGCCGCCGTCGACTTCTTCGACGAGGACGCCGCAAAGCTGCCGCCCGTGGAGTACGAGCGGGTGATCACTGACCCTGAGCTCGTCTGGCGAGGCAAGACCGATGCTCCGCTCGTCGTCGACGCTCCGCCCATCTACATCCAGGAGAAGATCGACCCCCGAGCCCTGATCGCGAACCTCCGCGCCCACTCGAAGCCGGCTACGACCGACGAAGCTCCGAGCCTGTTCGACTTCGAGGAGTTCGACACCCTTGACGAGCTGAGCCAGGTCGAGTTCTACCAGCACGAGGAGTCCTGGAAGAACCGCATGATCCTCGGCGATTCGCTTCAGGTCATGGGTTCCCTCGCCGAGCGTGAGGCGCTCCGGGGCAAGGTCCAGATGATCTACGTCGACCCGCCCTACGGCATCAAGTTCGGGTCGAACTGGCAAGCGCGCACGAACAAGCGCGATGTGCGGGACGGCAAGCTCGACGACGCCGCCCGCGAGGCGGAACAGATTAAGGCATTCCGCGATACGTGGGGCGACGGAATCAACACGTATCTTTCGTATCTGCGCGATCGACTCGTGACTTCGTTCGACCTGCTCGCCGACAGCGGCAGCGTCTTCGTCCAAATCGGGGACGAGAACGTACACCTCGTTCGAAGCCTGCTCGATGAGGTATTTGGTCGCGATAACTTGGTCAGCGAGATCGCGGTTACGAAGACGACAAGTGCGACTTCGGAGTACCTCGCCAACATCACCGACTACATCCTCTGGTACGCGAAAGACACCACTCGGCTGAAGTTTCGTTCGATGTGGATCCCAGCGGCGGATGACAGAACCGGATATCGGTGGCTTCGCCTCGCCGACGGGACCCGGCGCTCAGCCACCGCTGGAGAACTAGCCGACGAGACTCTGATTCCTGCTGGAGCCAGTGTTTACAAACCAGATAACCTCACGAGCTCGCGACCGCCGGGGTCCTATCCGGTCGAGTTCGAGGGAAAGACCTATTACCGCCCGACCTCGTTTTGGAAGACGCACGAGCAGGGCATGCAGCGTCTCATTGTGGCTGGCCGAATTCACTCGGCCGCCAACTCGATCCAGTACATCCGGATGAAGGATGACTTCCCGTATCGCACGGTCACCAATGTGTGGACGGATATGGGCACGGGGAACTTCACCGAAGACAAGATCTACGTTGTCCAGACCGCCGCCAAGATGGTTCAGCGCTGCATGCTCATGTGCACCGACCCCGGCGACCTCGTGCTCGACCCGACCTGCGGATCCGGGACGACCGCGTTCGTCGCCGAGCAATGGGGGCGGCGTTGGATCACGATCGACACCTCGCGGGTCGCCCTCGCGCTCGCCCGGAAGCGGATCATGGGCGCCAAGTACCCGTATTACTCGCTCGCCGACAGCGAAGAGGGTCGGAAGGCCGACGGTCTGCCGCCGGCAACGACGACCGAAGACTTGCGCCACGGCTTCGTTTACAAGAAAGTCCAGCACATCACGCTGAAATCGATCGCGAACAACCCCGACATCAAGGAGGGGATGTCTCGCGAGGAGATCGACGCGGCGATTAAGAAGCACGCTGACTTCGAACTGCTCTACGATCAGCCGTTCGAGGACAAGTCGAAGGTGCGGGTCGCTGGCCCCTTCACGGTCGAGTCGCTGTCGCCGCATCGGAACGTGTCCTTCGACGAGGCGGAGTCGCTGCACGGCAGCGAGGACGAGGCCGTGGCCGGATTCGAGGAGATGATTCTCGCGAACCTCCGCCGTGCGGGCATCCAGAACGGCCGCCGTGCAGAGCGTATTGAGTTCGAGTCGCTGGAGCAGTACCCCGGCACCTACGTCCAGGCGATCGGTGACCGCAAGAACGGCACGGAGCCGACATCCCGCGTCGCGATCGCTCTCGGTCCGCAGTACGGCACGGTGAGTCCTGGCTTCATCAAGCAGGCTGCCAAGGAGGCGATCCTGGACGACTCGGTCGACCTGCTCTGCGTCCTCGGGTTCGCCTTCGACCCTCAGGCGACCGGTGTCACCGAGGAGGACGGCGTGACCGTCGTCGAGGAGTTCGCCTCCGTCGAGGGCGAGCGCAAGCTCGGCCGCATCCAGGTACTCCTTGTCCGCATGAACGCTGATCTCCTCATGGGCGAGGACCTGAAGAAGACCGGCTCCGGCAACCTCTTCACCGTCTTCGGCGAGCCCGACCTCGAGGTCCACCATGTGGACGAAGGCAAGTTCGTCGCGGAGATCCGGGGCGTCGATATCTACGACCCGACTACCGGCGAGGTTCGTGCCTCCACGACCGACCAGATCGCCCTCTGGATGATCGACACCGACTACAACGGCGAGTCCTTCTTCGTCCGTCACGCCTACTTCACCGGCGACAACGACCCCTTCAAGCAGCTCAAGACTGCCCTAAAGGCCGACATCGATCCCGACGCGTGGGCCGCCCTCTACCGCACGGTGTCGCTGCCCTTCAACCCGCCCTCCACCGGCAAGATCGCCGTCAAAGTTATCAACGACTACGGCGACGAAGTCATGAAAGTCCTCGAGGTCGGCTAATGCGCCGAGGCATCCGTGACTGATCTAACCGAGGCGGCTTTCGAGCGATTAGCACTCGACTGCGAGTCAGAGGGCCACGCGCTCTGCTCGGGGACTCTCGAATGCCAGCTATTACTGGAGCAGCATCGCGCCCGTCTTGACCGTAAGGCGGCGGCAGCACAGTTCGATGCTGGTCGCGAACGCGCAAGTATCCGAGGCCAACAACCAGCGCACACCTGGAGCACTTCGGCACTCTTACGCACTGCAACGGAATTGCTACTACGCCCTCCAGTGAATGACATGCTTTGGCGTTCAATCGCAATCACCACCGCCCTGGCTCGCCTTGGCGAACGGGGCCTGTCAGCGGACGCCGTTGTCCGTACCTGCATTGGTCCAATTCTGATCCGGAGGATTCTGAGAGACACCGGCCTCTTCTGGAGTGCTCATCGCAATAGCGATATCCCGCAGGACCAGATACCTGAGGTTCTCCGGCCATGGTGCAGGATCTTTGACGCGGAAGACTCACTCACGGGCTTGGTGCAACCACTCGCAACCCATGCCGCTTATGTCGCTGCGATGAGTTCTCCGGGGCGGTTGGCGAATTCGTGGTTACAGACCGCGTCAGTCGCGCACATTGCAGACTGGCGCATCGAGAACTATCTAGAAGTGCGACGCGTGCCGAGCGATCTCGTGCTGTCGGGCGGGACAGACGCAACGAGGTGGGTCTATGAGCGGCTCGCCACCACATATCTCAATGAGTGGCATGTCGAGTCGCTCAGCTGGGAGCTGATCTTTAATCGCGACGCGGAGGGCGCCGCGCTCGCCGCCGGCGTCAGTGAAAGCATCCTCAGCGAACGCGTCACAACGAATGATCTCGTAATCGACGCTTTGCGACAAAAATTGACTGCTCCCCGGCCCTTCGAAGAGCTCGAACCAGGTCTAGACGCAAACGCCGCGATTGCCTCTCTCGGCCTCATGCTCGAAAAGGGATTGATCGACGGCGCGCGATCCATGGCGAGGCGACTGCATGAAGCACGCCCTGGAGACACCTTTCTGGCATTCGCGTATGCGTTCTGCTCGATTCCTACCGACCCTGCGGGAGCGCGCAATGTTTTAATAGGACTCGACCTGGGGACTGCGCTCGAAATGGCGGCCCTACGTGCTATTGATCTAGCTACTTGCGCCCTGTTCGAGCAAGACTTGCTATCAGCCCGAGACGCATTCGGTGCAGGCGCAAACCCATTGCCCGAGCACACGGCCTGGCTCTGGGATCCAGTTGAAGCGTCGCAAGGTCGAGCGATCCTCCAATACGGCACACTCGATTCCTGGGCAAAACGGTTCGCCGAGATCGAACCTAGCTAGCCAACATAGGACCGCAACGCCTTCATCGGAGCAACAAGGTGGAGTTCATCCACTGGCGACTGGAGGAAGTCGCCGTTGGCTAGATAGAAAGCGCGAGCACTCTCATCGCGACAGTGAATGAGAACAGCCGCAGCCCCGATGCTTTCGCTGAGGCCGACCGACCGGAGTAGTGCGTCACGAAGCAGTTCCCAACCGAGACCCTGCCCCGCAAATCTCTTGTCGACTGCGAGCCTTGCGAGAAGGATGCACGGGATCTGCGCAGGGCGGGATCCCTTGAGCATTGCAGGCGGGGCCGCAGCCTTCTCGATCGCTGCCATGGTGATCGAGTAGTAAGCAACCACGCGGGTGCCATCGGTAATGACATAGGTGATCGCGTTGTTAGCTGCCTGGTTCTCCCATGCGTATTTCGCGAACCACTCATCGAGCTCAGCGGCTCCGCTCTCGAATCCGACTCGGACGTCTGTCTTTTCGAGCTTTCGCGGTGGTGTGAGTTGGCTCATCCAGCTTCGGCGAAGCGCGAACGACGAGCGAACAGTCGGTCAAACTTTGCTGTCGAAGGAAGCGGCTCATCCAGCAGACGAAGGAATTCTGCGTACTGCTCCTCGGTCGCACTGAACCAACGACGATCTGCGAGCACCCGCTGCGCTTGCTCGACCGCGCTACTCAGAATGAAATCCGTGAGACTGTGGTCGGTAGCTTCTGCAGCACGGCGGAGCACTGCCTCTTGTCGCTCGGTCGCGCGGAGGTTGATGCGCTGGTTCTTCGTCGAACGCGGCTCAGTCGTGATGTCAGGCATGACACTCTCCTTTTCCGTACTCACACTGTACGTACGGATTGGTTACCAGTCAAGCTGACTCGCATGTCGGCGCCCATCGCTACCTTGATAACAATGCCCGCTTACACCGCCCAACAACAGTCTGCGATCGACGAACTCGAGCGCCCGCTGCAACTCGTCGCATGCGCCGGCTCCGGCAAGACGCAGGTGATCTCGCAGCGGATCTCGCGCATCCTTGGGCAGCCCGGAGTCCGCCCAGCAAACATCATCGCGTTCACCTTCACGGAGAAGGCAGCTGCAGAGCTCAAGGAGCGCATCCACCGGATCGTGCATGAAGAGCACGGAGACCTGCCAGGGCTGGCGGAGATGTACGTCGGCACGATGCACGGATACGCGCTGAACCTGCTACAGACTTACGTGCCTGAAGCGTTCAAGTACGGCGTACTCACCGACATCACACAACGCCTCCTCATCGACCGCGAGTCGACCAAGTCGGGCCTGACAACCTGCCCCGCGACGGCCCCGAGCCGACCGACGCTGTGGCGCTACGCAGATTCGAAGCTCTATATGCAGGTGCTCGGCATCTTGCAGGAGGACGAGGTCGACTTCGACCTGGTACCCGACGGTGTCACAGAGAGTCTCGGCTCCTACCTCACCTTGCTCGCACAGAAGAAGTACTTCGACTACACAGCGATGATCGCGAACGCGGTCGCCTTCCTCGAAGGCGACCCAGATGACGAGGAGCTGTCGTCACCGGAGCGAGAGCTGCTGCGGCACATCCGCGAGGACGTTCGCTACGTCGTCGTCGATGAGTACCAGGACGTCAATCCGCTCCAGGAGAAGCTCATCGCCGGGCTTGTGCGCTGGGGTGCGAACCTCTGTGTCGTCGGCGACGACGACCAGACCATCTACCAGTGGCGCGGCTCCGAGGTCTCGAACATCCTCACCTTCGCTGACCGTCACGAGGCGGTCCGAACGATCGAGCTCGCTGACAACTTCCGGTCCTCGAAGGGCATCGTTCGGCTGGGCCGCATGATCGCCGAGTGGCTCCCGCCCGAGGAGCGGCTGTCGAAAGCTATGGAGTATGCCTCGCACCAGGACTGGGAGAAGGGCGACCTCCTTGCGCTGGAGCATGCCGACCCGGACGCCGAAGCCGCGTGGATCGCTGACCGCATCGAGGCGCTCCGAGGCATGCCATTCGTTGACACGCCTGATGTTGCGCCCCGCGGACTGTCCTGGTCCGACTGCACGGTGCTGTACCGGACGGTGAAGGACGCGGAACCATTGGTCGATGAGCTACGCCGCCGAGGCATCCCGTACATCATCAAGGGACTGGCACGGCTCTTCGATGCGCCTGAGGTGCAGGCGCTCGTCGGGATGTTCCGCTTCATGCTCAGAGAGATCGATGAATCGACGCTCCGGATGCTCTTCGACGATGCCGACCTGCTAGGCAATCCGGGCCTGCTGAGCCGCGGCATCCGTCAGCTGGAGGAAGGTGCCGACTTCTCCGCAGGCGAGCGCTGGGGCAGCTACAACATCCAGCGCCTCTACCTCGACGTACTCGAGGCGCTCGACATCCGCGAGACGACGATCCCAGGCACCCCAGCTCGAGCCGAACTGGTGATGTATCAGCTCGGGAAGTTCTCCCAGGTGATCTCGGACTTCGAAGCCATCAACTTCTCCTCTGAGCCAGCCCGAAAGTACGAGGGCTTCGTCAAGTTCCTCACCGACGACCGGCAGGCACCGTCCTATTACGAAGAGGCTGACGAGGACGCGGGCTACGCGACGCCCGATGCTGTGACGATCACGACCGTTCACCGCTCAAAGGGGATGCAGTGGCCAGCGGTCTTCGTGCCGGCCCTGCGGAAGAACCGATTCCCGCTGCGTCGGATGGGTGGGCTGAATGTATTCCACGTGATCCCGCAGGAAGCCGTGCCACACGGCGATCGCTACCGGGGTGGGCTGTCCGAGGAAACTCGGCTCTTCTACGTCGCGGTCACCCGAGCGCAGAAGTACCTCTATCTGTCGTGGGCGCCGATCGCTTCGAATCAGCAGGCTCGGAGCCGCTCCGACTTCTTCCGTGACGCGGCGAAGTCCGACTGGGTGCTGACAGCCGACCCGGGACTGCCTCCGGCGGCGCGGCTCGTGCCGACATCGCGTATCGAAACCCCGGCGATCACCATCTCATTCTCCGAGCTCAAGTACCTGCTCGAGTGCCCGTACCAGTTCAAACTGCGCTTCATGTACGGCTTCAATCCGCCCATCCATGAGGCGCTCGGCTACGGGAAGGGGCTCCACGACGCTCTCGCTGAGATGCACAAGCGAGCGATCGCCGGAGACTTGCCGACGAAAGCCGAGGTCGCGGATCTCATTGATCGGCATCTGCACACGCCCTACGCCTACCCGACCCTGCGGGAGCAGTTGCGGAAGTCAGCTGAGAAGGCGTTGTCCCGCTACTTCGACGAGCATGGCGGCGACCTCACCCGGACGATTCACTCCGAGAAGCAGATCGAAGTCATCGTCGCGCCGGGCGTCACCGTGAACGGGCGGATCGATCTCATCAAGCGCCTCGAGACAGACGAGGTCTCGATCGTCGACTTCAAGTCGACCGAGGATGCACAGGCAACGGTGACAACCCGTGATCAGCTTTCGGTCTACGCGCTCGGCTACCAAGAGCTCACGGGTGAATCAGCCGACCGCATCCAGGTGCTCAACCTCGACGAGAAGGGCGATCACTTGAACGAACCAGTGGATGCCGCTCTGCTCGCCTCAATCAGGTCGAAGATCGAAACCGTGGCGGAGGACATCCGAGTTGACCACTTCCCTTGCGGCCACGACCACTCGAAGGACACGGCGTTCAACGACCTGGCTTGGTTGACGACAGGGGCGCTACCTACCTAAATGGCGCATCACTTCAAGAGCAAGTTGAAGGTTTGCGGCGTGTCGTGGCGCCGACGAGGCCTCCTTGAGGCTGAATATGTGCTGTAGAACTCTCTGGATTTCCGGCGTGTCGCAAGCGGCGAGCGTCGGAAGTCGGCTCTACCGTTGTCGCATGGCATAGCCGACGCGACCTTGTCACCATCAGGAGTCAGACCGCAGCGGCTAAGCCGTAAGGAAAGTTCTGCCCTGACACCGCGCGAACAGTGCCAGGGCAGAGCCGGCCTGAAGGCGCGGCGGTGACTTGTTAGGGTCCCCAGTAGCGTAACGAAGTCCACTGGGTGAACGGTTCTCCCACTTCGGATTCAGGTCAAGCTCCACCTGAACACGAAGGAGAGTCCCGATGGACCTCGAACACCACACCCCATCCCTCATCCACCTCCGCGCGTTCGCTCGTGCGCGGGTCGCGGGTCGCGCGACACACGTAGCGGCAGATCGGCAGCAGGTCTCCGCCGGAGCCAACGATCGCATCTTCGCGTTCGTGTACGAGAAGTTCCTCTCCGGCGTCATCGAATACGTCTCGAACGGATCGCGCGGCGGAGCGCTCGACCGCGCGGTCGCCGGAGCCTCCGAACGGATGCGCCCGAGCTATGCGGCTGCCGCGGTCGGGATGGCCCGAGCGATCGCGGACCTGGCACCAGCCTCCGTCTCGCGCCGTCAACGAAACGTCGTTGTGCTGGTCAACGATGACGACGTTGTCAGCCTTCGGATCCACCTGGTGTTCGAACTCGCGGGCGGGCAGCGACTCTGCGCGTTCCTGTACTTCTCCGAGCAGCGCCTGACCGACGTCGAGCTGGCGGTCATGGAGACCGCGATCGCGCTTGCGACTTCGCAGATCGACCCGACTGCGAGGCCGGCGCTCATCAACGTCCGCAGCGGCATGGTCAGGCACATCGACCGCATCGCGGCGACTACTCGAGCTCGGGTCGCGTTCTTGGTTCAGATGTCGTCCGACTACCGAGCCGAGTGGGCAGTTAGCGCATGATCGGCTGGTCTGAGCTCCGCGAGATGATGTGGGATGCCCGCTGGGACGGCATCGTCATGTTCGCGAAGGCTGCATGGCAGACGTCGCTCGACAACCCGTGGATGTTCGCTGTCTGGGGACTCGTCCTACTGACTTTGACTCGCCGCGGCTGGATGAAGCTCATCAGCTACATCGGTGGAACATTTGTCAGGAGCCACCTTCACTGACCCATAGCGAGCCGCGACTAATCGCCGACTTCCGACACCGGCATCTTTGGGGCGGCTACCATGTCGTCGGGGAACCAACCTTGGAGAGATCAGCTTTGCTCCGTAGCTTTCCGAACTTCGCATAGTCATTGGTGAGGTGGCCATACTGGCCGGCCAGTATCCCTGGAGAGACACCAACAGCCTGCGCAACGCTGATGAGGTCGTCCTTGGACGAGACGTCACGCAGTTCGTCTTCAGACAAGCCCGCGAGGAGTAGCTCCGACGCGAAGCTGTTGGCCTGGGTCTCGTGGATGTCAGTGCCATCGCCGTGATGCAGGCGCTCTTCGATCTCCCCGTCCGTGAGCTCGAGGAACGTCGTGCGCTTGAGGTGGTGCAATACGTGGGCGATCTCGTGGGCGATAGCGAACCAGAGCGAGTCGGCGAACTTGTAGCGGCCGGTGACGGCTATCATCGGTCGGTCGTTCGGCAGCCAGAGGGAGACCCCGGAAACGCGGGTGTCCGGCACCTCCTCGACGTACACGAGGACGACCCCGGCCGTGCGCAGCTCTTCTTGGAACTCGACGAAGGCCTCTGCCGGATCCATGGTCGTGAGTGCGGGTAGGCGCTTCGCAATCCTGCGGAGCCGCGCTGCGTCGTAGGCGGGCGCGCTCGCGGCGAGAACGTCGGCCTGTCGGACAGCGAGCTGGATCCACAGGGCGGTTGCGTGTTCGTCGATGGCGTAGGCGCTGCTGCGTTTGAAACTCGCCTCGAGCTTGGCCCAGGTACGGTCGTAGGCGGCCGGGTCACTGACGCCGAAGAAGCGAAGCAGTTTTTCGACCTGCGTCACCTCGTCATCCTGGGCAGCGATGATCTTCCGCTGGCGAAGCTCCTCTGTCTTGAACTTGCGGAGCCAGCCGACGTGCTGGGCGAGGCTGGCGCGGGACTCTTCGGCCAGGCGCGTGGCCCGCCACTCGGCTTCCAGCCTGAGCAGGAGTTTGGCGCTGATGCCGAGGGCACGTTCGAGGGCGAGGGCGATCTCTGGGGTGAGGCTCGCACCCTTGATGACCTGGTTGAGGTGCTTCTTGCTGATGCTCATCCGGTCGGCAAGGTCAGCTTGGGTGCGTCCGGTGGCGTCAAGCTCGCGCTGGATAACCTCTCCGGGCGCCAGTGCTTCCCACTCGGGCGCGAAGTCCTCGAGCACTTCTCCATGCTCTTTCTTCATGCGTTTTCCTTCCTGGCTATCCCGCGGCCCGCAGCAACGGCTGCCCGCCGCCTCGGATCTGCTGGATGACGAGCCCTTGACGAGTGTCCATCCGAAGCGACACAGGTCGCCGACTCGGCGGATTTCGTGTCAGCCTGCCTTCGATCTCGGCAGTGCCGAGCCGGAGCAGGACCACAGCGTCGGTGGTGGCGACTACAAGCGAGTTGAGCGTTTCGAGTTCTGCCAGATCCTCGGCAGCGCTCAGGAGTGTGAGCAACAGCCGGACGTCGTCAGCATGGGCGGGGGCGCTCAGGGTGAGGCCGTCCCGAGAGACGCACAGCTGCCGCATCTCCGCCGAACTCCAGGCAATTCTCAAACTGTTTACCTCTAGTGTAAACGATTCGTGGTGTAAGATGGGAATCGTGCACCCGTTCGGTGCATGGAAAATCTAGCGCCTTAGGAGGCCTGCAGTGACGATCCACGCCGAGAAGACGGACAAGCCGAAGAAGCTCGTTACCGTCATTATCAATTCCCGACCGTTCGAGCTCGAGAAGGACGACATCAGTTTCGAGGAGCTCGTCGCCCTCGCCTTCCCGAACGGGGCCGGTGACAACCCGCAGTACCGCGTCAGCTATCGCCGCGGCCACGGCAACAAGAGCGGCACCCTCGCCGCGGGCGAGTCCGTGAAGGTCAAGGAGGGGATGGTCTTCGATGTCGACGTCACCAATCGCTCGTAGCGCCGACCTCGCCCGCCTCCGCGCCGAGGGCTACGACATCGCCATCGCCGACGGACACCTTCTCATCAGGGATGTGCCCTACCTTGACTCCGCCCGCACGGTCCGCCTTGGGGTTTTCGCGTGCCCGCTCGACCTCGCCGGTGACACAGCGGCCAAGCCGAGCACGCACGTCATGAAGTTCTCCGGGGACTACCCCTGCGACCCCGCTGGGCAAGAGCTCGAGGCGATCAGACACAGCCCCATCAGCGAGACCATCGGCGGAGTGGCGTTCACCTATTCCTTCTCCAGCAAGCCCCGTCCGAGCGGCTACACGGACTACCACGAGAAGGTCGAGACGTACGAGCGGATCGTCTCCGACCAGGCCCGCGCCGTCGACCCGGAGACCGACGCGCGCACCTTCCCCGTCGTCGAGGCCACCGCCGACGAGTCCGTGTTCTTCTACGAAGACACGGCGACCGCCCGCGCCGGGACCACCAGCGCGAACGCGAGGCTCGCCGGCCAGCAGGTCGCGATCATCGGCGTCGGCGGCACCGGCGCCTACATTCTCGACGCGGTCGCCAAGACGCCCGTCGCGGAGATCCACCTCTTCGACAGCGACGACCTCCTCACCCACAACGCCTTCCGGGCGCCCGGCGCGATCATGATCGAGGAGCTCCGCACCCGCCCGAAGAAGGTCGAGCACTGGGCCGCCACCTACGGCAGGCTCCGCCGCGGCGTCGTCGCGCACTCCTATAACATCACCGCGGAGAACGTCGCCGAGCTCCACGGCATGGACGTCGTCTTCCTCACCGTCGACGAGACCGCGGCGAAGCTGCCGATCATCGAGTACCTCGAGCAGGAGGGCATCACCTTCATCGACTGCGGCATGGGCCTTACCCTGACCGATGACGACCAGGTCCGCGGCCAGCTGCGCGTCACGACCAGTACGCCGCGCAAGCGGGACCACGTCCGCACTCTCGGCCGCATCCCACTCGGCGGCCCCGGACCAGACGACGACTACGCCTCCAACATTCAGGTCGGCGAGATGAACGCCCTCAATGCGATCCACGCTGTCCTCCGCTGGAAGAAGCTCTACGGCTTCTACGAGGACAGCGAGCACGAGCACGACATGGGTTACATCATCGGGGGGAACGAGATCATCAACCAGGATCCCGCCGCATGACCCGCCGCCGGCAGCTCGCCGACGTCGTCTTCACCACCGTTATCCCCCGCGGACTGGACGCAGGTGTGCTCTATGTGTCGATAGAGTACGCCACCGCGATCCACTCCTGCATGTGCGGCTGCGGCCGCGAAGTGGTGACTCCATTCGGACGAGGCTCCTGGCGGATCTGCTACGACGGTGAAGGGATCTCACTCTCCCCGTCGGTCGGCAACGGCGCCCTGCCGTGCCGATCCCACTACTTCATTCGCGACAGTCGGATCATCTGGCTCGATGCGGAGGCGCCCCGATCGGTTCCCGAGCCGAGATCTCTCCTGTGGCGGCTGCTGCGAAGGCTCCGCAAGAACTGAACCAACGAACTGCGCTGGGGATTGAGTCTCTTGCCCCACACCAGCATCCCGGCGATGCCGGCCTCTCGCGCGCAAATCGCCGATCACAGCTGAGCCGCCTTGCTGGGCACGATGTACCGGCTATATCAAGGACCGGTGGGACTTGGACGAGAGGCACCGATGTCGCTCGGCTCTCGGATCGTGATCGGCGCCTTCTCGGTCGTCCTGATCCTCGTGCTCCCCGACCGCCGCCGCTTCTCCCCGCCTGCCGACCTGCCGCCTCGCCGACCCTCGTCCTCGCCTGACCGCCCTCCCGGCACCGCCGCTCACCCCCACCCCGACGACCTCTCGCCAGAGCTACCTTCTTCGTCCTCACGCCTCTTGCAACCAAGGTGTGCACGTCGTTACGCAGGTCCTTCGAACGGCCGCGCCGACGGGTCTTCGAGCGGTCGCTGACCAGCGACGGAAACGCCACACGATGCGGTCTCCCTGGGGTCGAAGCAACCGCTTCGGGTTCGCTGCGCACCTGATCGACAGCTCCCCCTCCCTCGCCTCGTGGTCCCTCCATCGCAATCGAATAGTGACCGATGCCGCCGAGCCGGCTGAACGGCCGAGTGAGCTCCGATTCGGGCCGCCGGAAGTGCGGTTCACGACCGCCGCGGATGCCGGGGTCTGGTTCGGCCCCGGCCTCGAGCCGACCGTCTACACCTGGACGCTGACTGACCCGAAAGGCCGGATTCTCGCGGTCAGCGCAACGGCGTTCCCCGTGATCAGGATGGCCGAACTCGACGCACGTCGGATCAGAGAGTTCGCGGAGGAACTCCAGCTCGAGTTCACCGTCGACCCCGACGGGCGTGGAATCGCCTGGGCTGGCTACCGAGGCGGCATCGCCATCTTGAGCTCCGCCGGATGGCATGCCGATCGAACGGATGCCCTGCATGAAGCCACGATTGCCGTCGGACTCCTGGCGGTCGCGAGCGTGGCGCAGGGTGCGATCTTGGCCGACTGACGCGGTGCTGGTGGATCACCAGCACCGCGCTGCCTGGTCCGGGTGAATCACCCGGACCAGGCAGCAACCGCACCCTTGATCAGTCGTCCCGAGCCAAGAAGCGATCGAGCAGCTCCGCAGTTGCTGGGTTCACCATCTCGTTGCGCCGGATGTAGTGCTGGATCGTGATCTTCGGATCCGTATGACCGAGCAGCTCCGCCGCCAGGTCAACGCCGGCCCGTTCGTTCACCACGGTTGCGACGGTGCGGCGAAACATGTGCGGGGTCACGTCCTGGATACCGGCGAGCTGCAGCACGTTGCGCAACTGCCGTCGCACGTTGTTCGTCGTCAGCGGTGTGCCCCCTCGGCTGCAGAACAGCAGCGCGTCGGGCGACGGATCGTGCAACCGCGTGAGCCGCTTGCGAACCGCCTCCGCTGTGAACGATGGGATCGCGACGGTGCGCAATGACTTCGCGGTCTTCGGGTGGTCCTGGCGCGCCGTCGGCTTTCCCGCGCGGCTGACGATCGTCCCGTTGATGCGGATAGTCGGCGGGGCGCCAGTCACATCGAGGTCGCGGCGCCGCAGCGCGAGAACCTCGCCTATCCGGGCTGAGGTGCCGAGCATGACCTCGACGATCGCGCCCAGCTGTCCGTCCGGCTTCGGGCCGGGGACTGATCGCCCCACCTCCCAGTAGGCGATCGCAGCGCGGACCGCGTTGACCTCCGTAGGAGTCAACGCGTTCGGCGTATGCGGCGCCCGGTGGAGGCGTGCAACGTGATCCATCGGATTGCGCGGCAGGATCTCATGCCGCACCGCGAGCCCGAGGGCCAGGCGCAGCACGACGCGAGCCTGCTTGGCCCGGTTGTAGCTCCGCTTCGCCAGCTGCTTGAGGAAGTGGTCGCAGCGCGCCACCCCGATCTCGCGCAACGTGAGGTGGCGGAAGGCCGGCATCACGAGCGTGCGCATGTTGCGCTCGTAGAGCTGCCTCGTCGTGGGCGACAGCCGCCCTTCGAGGTCGAGATCCTCCAGCCAGTAATCGACGAGCTCGGGGAACGGGCTGTCGGGGCCGAGTGATCCCGGGGTCGGCTGGAAGAGGCTGCGCTCGGCGAGCTTCTTCTTCAATGCCCGCTCGGCGGCTGCCTTGCTCGGGCCGGTGGCCTGGACGAGCCGTGCTCGCCCGTCCCAGTCGCGGTAGCGGGTATGGGCGCTGATGCGACCGCAAGCCTCGGTGCGGAAGCCGATCTGGCCATAGGTGCCGATCGGCAGGCGTGGCCGTCCCATCGTCACCACCGCTCCTGCGGATCGATGTCCTCTGGGCCGGGCTCGCGCTGCTGCTCGATCCAGATCCGCACGTCGGAGACGGCGAACTTCAAGTGCTTGCCGAAGCGATAGGCGCGGGGTCCCTTGCCGTTCACGCGCCAGTCGTAGATGGTCGAGACCGGGATGCCGAGATACTCGGCGAGTTCCGGCAGACCGATGAGGGGCTCGAGGCCCCACGGGCTCTCGTTGCTGGTGTCCTTGTCCATGCCCGTAGGTACGCGGGAGGACTCCGGCCGATCAGCGGCGATCGGAGCGGTCGGCTTCCTGCCGGACGAGATGCGCGGCTCAGGGCCGCGAGACGGGGTTTCTGATGATGTTCGAGATGACTTGGTCAAGTTCCTTAACCTTCAAAGTCCCGGAAACCCTTGAGTTTCCGGGACTTCGTAGTCGGGCTGACAGGATTTGAACCTGCGACCCCTTGACCCCCAGTCAAGTGCGCTACCAAGCTGCGCCACAGCCCGTGGCTTGTGCCGTTGTCGGCACGGCTACCTACCTTACCCGAGCCCGAGGGTGCCCGGCGACGATCGGCCCGTCGAGGGGCGGGCGTGCCGGCGGGTCAGCTGATGGCGGGGTCGGCCGGTGCGTCGCCATTGCTGCTGCGGATCGACGTGGGGCGGGCTGAGCAGTTCGGCGACCCCGTCGTGGATGCGCAGACGGTACTCGGGATGCCGGTGCAGGAAGTGGTGATGGAAGGCGCACAGCAGCACCCCGTTCGCCACATCGGTGCGCCCGCCGCGACTCCAGGGGATCACGTGGTGCGCGTGGGTCCAGGCCGGGGGTGCGGTGCAGCCGAACCATACGCACCCTCCGTCGCGAAGGGCGAGTGCGTGTCGCTGGGCTCCCGAGAACAGTCGGTCACGGCGCCCGAGCTCGAGCACCTCGCCCCCCGCGCCGAGCACAGCCCGTCGCACGCCGCCGTCGCAGGCCAGCGCGTCGGCGGTGAGCGCCGAAACCGGCTCCGCGACGTCGTCGAACCAGCCGTGTCCGTGCCCGCTCGCGAGCTCCTCGGCTGTGATCGTCACGGTGACCACGGCCGGCGCGTGCAGCGATCCCACCCCATCGCGTTCGGCTCGGACGCCCGCGGTGATGAGCCCCATGAAGACGTCGAAGTCCCGCTGCTCGCGCGATCGAGGGTCGTCGGCGCCGATCGTGCCCTCTTCGGCGGCCGTGACCTCCTCGGCGTCGAGGAAGCGCGGCCCGCTTCCGGGCGCCATCCGTCGCGAGAAGGCGGAGCGCAGCAGCGCCGCGGATGCCGGATCGCACGCCCCCGAGAACGGGGTCATGCCGTCACGCTCGCGCCCGATCGTGAACCGACGCTGGGCGTGCAGGCGCTCCTCGCGCGGCTCGGCGCCGTCGGGATCGAGCGCTTCGCGCCAGGCGCGGGCGTGAACCGCGACGAGATCGGCGGGCTCGGTGCGCGCGAGCACGACGAGCGCGTGCTCGGCGAACGCCACGTCGTCGACGGAGGGGCAGCCATCGTGTCGGGCCTGATCGAGCTGCCGCACGATCGCCCGAGCCGACTCCGACCCGAGCTCGCCGCGGGCCACCGCCTCCGCCACCTGCGGGTACTCGGGCGGGAGGATCGCGCCGAGCTGCTCGCGCGGGGCGAGGCGAGCTCCGAGCGCGACCCGGCGACGCGCCTCCGCCTCCGACACCCGGGTGACGCGTTCGACGAGCGCGGCACCCGTGCGGCACCCGTGGCGCGCGGCGAGTCCCTCGTCGCCCAGGAAGCGGGACGAGCGACGCTCCACCTCGCCCGCAAGGCTCACGCGGAGCGCATCGACGAGCCGACCCAGGCCCTCGACGGCATCCAGCTGCCGCACGATCGCCGCGTCCGAGTCGGACGGCAGCTCCGCGCCGAGGATCGCGAGCGTGTCGCGAAGCGCCTCGAGGTCGATCGCCGGGGTGGCCATGAGCACAGAGTGACACGAACCACCGACATCGGGTTTACCCAGGTCAGGGGGCTGTTTGTGGGGGATAGTCGGGCGCGTCGACGCTTGTGGAGGAGGCGACTGCCCGGGCCGGCTTCGTCACCAGGTAGCAGCCGGCGAGGATCAGGACGAAGCCCACGATCGTCCACACCGTCACCTGCTCGCCCAGCACGAGCGCGCCCGCGACCACCGCCACCGCGGGGTTCACGTAGGTGATCGCCGTCATGCGGATCGGCCCGATCTCGGCGACGAGCGCGAACATGATGAGGAACGCGATCGCGCTGCAGAACACCGCGAGCACCACGACCGAGACGATCGTGGGCGGCGACGGCACCGCCCGCAGTCCGCCGCCCGTGAGCAGCACGACGGGCACGTAGATCAGCGCGCTGATGCCGAGCGCGAGCGCCATCACCCCGACGCCCGGCAGATCCGACATCCAGCGGGCCAGGATCGCCGGTCCCAGGGCGTAGCCGAGCACGACGACCACGAGCTGCGCGACGCCCACCAGGTCCGAACCCGCGAGATCGAGCCCCACGATCGCCGCCACGCCGAGCATGCCGACCGCGATGCCGACGCCGTTGACGAGGGTGATCCGGTCGCGGCGCCCCATCACGAACGCGATGCCGAGCGCCGCGAGCGGCACGGCGGACAGCAGCAGCCCGCTCGTCGAGCTCGGCAGGCGCTGCTCCGCCGAGTTCAGGAAGTACCACGGCAGCACGATCTCGAACACCGCGAACAGCAGGAGCGGCCGCCACCGGCGCAGCACGGGCGCGAGGGCGCGCCGATGCGCCGCGAGCGGCAGCAGCAGCACGGCGGCGAGCGCGCACCGCGCCAGCACGAGCATCTCGGGCGTCAACTCGGCCACCGCGATCTTGATGAACAGGTACGGCACGCCCCAGATGAGGCCGAGGGCGGCGAAGAGCAGGACGCCACGACGGGTCATGGACGCCATCCTCTCGCCAGCCCACGACAGCGGCGGTGCGCCGTGCAACCCCCTGGCGTGTCGCGAGCCGCCAGGCGCACAATCGGCTCGACAGCGAAGCTCAGCGAGGAGACCCCCATGACCGTGCGCCTGAACGCCTACCTCAACTTCCGCGGCGAGGCCCGCGACGTGCTCGAGTGGTATCGCAACGTCTTCGGCGGCGAGCTCGACATCACCACCTTCGCCGAGGGCGGCATGGACTTCGACCCGAGCGAGGCCGAGTTCATCATGCACGGCTGGCTGCACACCTCCGACGGCTTCGACCTCATGGCGGCGGACGTGCCGTCGTCGATGCCGCTGTCTGCGGGTTCGAGCATCTCCCTGTCGCTCTCGGGCGACGACGGCGACGCGCTCCGGCGCCTGTGGGACGCCCTCCTCGAGGGCGGCACCCTCACCGTGCCGCTCGAGGTGGCGCCGTGGGGCGACGCCTTCGGGATGCTCGTGGACCGCTGGGGCGTCGCCTGGCTCGTGAACATCAGCGCCGCGTCCTGACGCCCGCGCGACGGCCGCCGCACTAGGGTGGCGTCGACAGCGAGGAGGGTGAGCATGGCGAGCGTCAGCCGACCGTTGCGCGTGGTGGTCGCCCGGTTCAGCCGCACCCGGTTCTTCCGCAGCTACGGCCCGCGGATGATGCCGCCGCTCGAGCGTGCCACGAGCTGGATCACGCGCGGACGCGGGGGACCGCTGAGCGGCGCGATCGTGCCGTCGCTCGTGCTGCACACCGTCGGCGCGCGCTCGGGCGAGCCGCGCGAGACGGCCCTCATGTGCTGCCCGGTGCCGGACGGCACGATCTACGTGACAGGCTCCAACTTCGCCCGCCCCGAGCATCCCGCGTGGACCTGGAACCTGCTGGCGCACCCGGATGCCGCGATCGACTTCCGCGGCGAGCACCGCGAGGTGCGCGCCGAGCTCGTCGGCGACGAGGAGCGCGAGGCGGTCTGGCGCACCCTCGAGGAGCAGTGGCCCGGCTACCGCGGCTACGAGCGCGCCTCGGGACGCGTGCTGCGCATCTTCCGCCTCGTGCCGCGCTGAGCGGGCGCGCACCCGGCGGGAGAGGGCGCGGAGCTACGGGCGGCGTGCCCGCCAGAGCGACTCGCGCGTCCCCGGGATGAGCCGGTGCCACAGTCCCGAGCGTTCGGGGCTCGCGAGCGCCACCGGCAGCTCGACCGTGAAGTTCTCGATGCCGCGGGCACTGCTGCGCACGGCGCTGAACAGGGCAGTGCCGATGAGCACGCCGAGGGCGATGCCGAGGATGCCCGCGAGCGCCCCCCAGAACGCGTCGAGCGCGACGTTCCCCCCGACCACCGAGGTGAGCCCGATGAGGCTCGCGGCACCCGGAACCAGCAGCCAGAACGCCGGCAGGAAGGTGATCTGGGCCGGAGCACCCCGTCGCAGCGACTCGATCCACAGCACGACGGGCGCCACGACGACGGCGCCCACGAAGCCGCTCAGGCTCGGTCCGAGCAGTATTCCGCCGAGCCGCTGCCCGAGGTAGGCGACGACGAGCGCGAGCACGACCCAGCCGAAGGTCGATCTCGGGGCCGAGAAGTGCAGGTAGTTGCCGATCGCGAGCAGCAGGATGCCGGCGAGCGAGATCCACCACGGCAGCTCCTGCGCGCCGATCGCGCGATAGTCGTAGCGGGTGGCGCCCACGAGGGTGCCGGCCGCGAGGATCCCCGACGACAGCAGGCCGAGCGTCACGAGCCCCGAGACGAGGCGCGCCGATCCGGCGATCGCCTGCCCGGTGGCGAGCTCCCGCGTGCCGGTGGTGAGCATGCCGCCCGGCAGGAAGGTGACGAGCGGTGCGACGAGCAGCACGAGCGGGTTGCCGATCCCGAGCGGCTCCGCCACCGCGAACACGACGAGCGCGCAGATGAAGGCCGCCACGACGGGGAACACGAGCTGCAGCGATGGCGAGCGCACGAGCTTCACCAGGCCGATGAAGAGCCCGAGCCCGACGCTCACGAGCAACCCCTGCCAGGTCGGCTGCAGCAGCAGCGAGAGGCCCGCGGTGAGCACCGCATGGCCGAGGGTGCGCACGAGCCAGCCGAATCGGGGGCGCTTCGCCCCGATCTCGTTGAGGCGCCGGATGCCGTCGACGGGCTCCAGCTCGCCGCGCTCGGCCGCCTTGATCACCGTGTGCAGCTCGGCGATCTGGTCGAAGCGGAACGTCACGATGGCGCCCTCGCGGATGGTCCCGCGCCCCTGGATCACGCCGTCCACCTGCACGAGCACGACGGTGGGCAGCACGATGAACTCGGTGTCGTCCACGTGGTACGCCTTCGAGACGCGGGCGAGGGTGAGCTTCACCGAGTCGACGGGCTCCTGCGATGCGATCATCGCCCCGCCGATCCCCAGCAGGAACTTCCGGAGCAGTGCGGCGTCGTCGAGGTCCATCAGCCCGCCCGCAGCGCAGCCTTCTCGGGGTGGGCGTCGAACCATTCGGCCACGTACCAGCAGCTGGGGATGATGGTGCGGCCCGAGCGCTCGACGTCGGCGACCGCGAACCCCACCAACTGCCCCGCGTAGCCGTGCCCGCGCTGGTTCGGGACGGTGACGGTGTGGTGGAAGACGACGCTCGCACCCTGGTCGCGGTATTCGAGCACGCTCACGAGCGATCCGTCGCGCCGCAGGGTGTAGCGGTGCGCATCCGGTTCGTGCGCCAACTCGATCGCCATGCACCCAGCGTAGAGAGGATCGGGGCACGTAGCCTGGCCTCGTGGGTATTCGAGACATTCCTCTGACGACGATCGACGGCGACACGACCTCCCTGGCGGAGTTCGACGACAAGGCGGTTCTGGTGGTGAACGTCGCCTCCCGCTGCGGGAACACCCCGCAGTACGAGAAGCTCGAGCAGCTGCAGAAGGAGTACGAGGACCGCGGGTTCACGGTGCTCGGCTTCCCCTGCAACCAGTTTCTGGGCCAGGAGCCGGGTTCGGCGGAGGAGATCAAGGAGTTCTGCTCCACGACCTACGGCGTCACCTTCCCGCTCATGGCGAAGACGCGCGTCAACGGCTGGCACAAGCACCCGCTGTACGCCTCGCTCACCCAGGTGAAGGATGCCGAGGGCAAGGCCGGTCGGGTGAAGTGGAACTTCGAGAAGTTCCTCATCGCGCCCGACGGCACCGTCACGCGGTTCCGTCCCGGCACCCAGCCGGACGACCCGGCCGTGGTGGCCGCGATCGAGGACGCGCTGCCGGCTCAGTAGCCCCGCAAGCGCTCGATCTCGCGGCGGTCGCGCTTGGTGGGGCGGCCTGCTCCGCGCTCGCGGATGGCGAAGCTCGCGCGCTCCTCGCGCGGCGGGGCGGCGGGGGTGAGGTCGTCGAACGCGGCGGCGGCGAGCGCGGCGCTCACCCGCTTCACGAGCAGTTGACGCACCACGAGGACCCGCGCCCCCTGGGGGGTCACGACGCGCACCTCGGTGCCCGGGCGGACCGTCTGCGCGGGTTTGGCGTTGTCGCCGCCGATCTTCACATGCCCGGCCTTGCACAGCGCCGTGGCAGCGGACCGCGACTTCGTGACGCGCACGGCCCACAGCCATGCGTCGATGCGCACGCCCGCGTCCTTCGCCCCGCCATCCGTCACCTCGACATCCTCTCGCGGGCGCGCCGCACGCGCACGCCGCCCGGTTAGGCTGGCGCCATGACGCGCGCCCCGCACGACCCCCGTGAGCGTCGGCCGCACGGTCCCGGCGACGCCTGGGTCGATGGACCGCAGGGCCGCTTCTGGGGTCGCTTCGGGGCGGCGGGGCTGCTGCTCGCCCACCCCGAGGCCGGGCTGCTGCTGCAGCTGCGCGCCGAGTGGAGTCACCTCGGCGGCACCTGGGGCATCCCCGGCGGCGCGCGGCACGACGAGCACGAGACCGCCGTCGAGGGCGCCCTGCGCGAGGCGGAGGAGGAGGCCGGCGTGCCGCCCGAGCTGGTCCGGGTGCTCG
Source organism: Protaetiibacter larvae (assembly GCF_008365275.1). Taxonomy (GTDB): domain Bacteria; phylum Actinomycetota; class Actinomycetes; order Actinomycetales; family Microbacteriaceae; genus Homoserinibacter; species Homoserinibacter larvae. Next base: position 1,688,429 of record NZ_CP043504.1, read on the forward strand.
GCGAGGCGGTCTGGGACCTGGGCTACTGGTCGTACACGACCGTCTACGGCAGGGCTGTCGAGTTCTTCGAACCGGTCATCGGGGATGCCGAGAGCGTCTCGCTGCGCTGGGTGCCGTTCGCCGAGGTGGAACGGCTGCCGCTGCATCCCGGGCTCGAGGCCGGCTGGCCGGTCGGCCGACGGGCGCTCGCCGAGCTCGATCCCGAGCTGGCCGCCGCGCTCTGACGTCCCGGTCCTGAGCGCTTCAGACCGCGAGCGAGGTCTTCCAGGCGACGAGCCCGCGCACGGTCGCGTCCGGGTCGGAGGCGAGCTCGGACATGACGTCGGCGGGCACGTAGAAGTTCACCGCGACCCAGCCGCGCACGGTGGCCGAGGGGTCGTGGGCGAGTTCGCGCAGCACGTCGCACGGGGCCGCGTTGTTGCGGGCCACGCAGGCGCGCACCCCCTCGTCGCTGTCGCGCGCGAGCTTCTCGAAGAGGTCGACGGGCGTGTGGTACGAGCTCGCCACCGATTCGCGGATCTTGGCGTTCGCGTCACCCGCGAGGATCCGCAGGCGGCGGATCTTCGAGTCGGTCACCGGGGGAGCGGGATGCCGCGCCGCGGCCTCCTCGGCCGTCACCATGCTCGGCGCGAGCGCGCGCAACTGGGCGCGCTGGGCGGGGGTGTTGAAGCGGATGCACGACATGGGGGAGAGGCTAACCCCGCGGCTCAGGAGCTCTCGGCCGCGACGCGCGTGCGACGGGGGAACCATGGCACGATCGGCGAGACGCGCGCCTGGTAGTCGGCGTACTCGGGGTACTTGCCGCGCGTGATCGACTCGGTGAAGATCGTCGACCCCACGAACAGCACCGTGAGCAGGACGGCGCCCGCGACCGTCCACAGCACCACGGTGCCGGCCGCGACCGCGCCGAAGAGGAACACGATCCACCACTGCGACTGCTCGAAGAAGAAGTTCGGGTGCCGTGAGAAGCGCCACAGCCCGCTCTGCACGAATCGCGGTTCGGGCTCGCGGCCGGCCGCCACCGCGGCGCGCTTGAAGGCGTGGAAGTCCCACTGCTGCTGGTCGGCGATCGTCTCACCGGCGAGGGCGGCGAGGAAGGCGAGGGTGAGCACGACATCGAGAGGCCCGAACGGGGTCGGGTGCTCGAGTGCCGTCTGCGCGGGAAGGGCGATGAGCACGAGCAGCGCGTTCTGGTACAGCACGATGAAGAACAGGTTGAAGAGCTGGAACTGCCACGGCGCCATCCGTGCGCGCAGCACCGCCCAGCGGTAGTCCTCCACCCCCGAGTAGCCGCCCTTGCGCGCGAAGTTGAAGGTGAGCCGGGCGCCCCACAGCGTCACGAGCACGGCGAGCACGTTGAGGCGGGCATCCGCGAGCCCGGCGGATCCGGCGAAGATCCACACGTAGACCACCGGCACGACCGACCAGATCCGGTCGACCCACGAGGTGTCGCGAGTGATCAGCGAGGCGATCCAGCAGAAGGCGCACACGGCGGCGGCGACGAGGATGACGGCGATGAGCGGGGTCATGTCCGCATCCTATGCGTCGCTAGACTCGCGGCGAGGAGGTCGGATGCCGACGGTCAGCACGCGTGTCGTGACGATCCCGAACGTGCTCAGCGTCATCCGCCTGATCCTCATCCCGGTCTTCCTCTGGCTGCTCGGCAGTTCCCAGTACGGCTATGCCCTCATCGTGCTCGTCGTCTCGAGCCTCACCGACTTCGTGGACGGCTGGATCGCGCGGCGCTTCGACCAGATCAGTCGCATCGGCCAGCTGCTGGACCCCGCCGTCGACAGGCTGTTCATCTTCTCGACGCTCATCGGGCTCGCCTGGATGGACTTCCTCCCGTGGTGGCTCGTGGGCGTCATCGTGGCGCGCGACGTCGCCCTCGCGATCCTCGGGGTCGTGCTCGCGAACCACGGCTACGGTCCGCTCCCGGTGCACCACCTGGGCAAGGTGGCGACCTTCTCGCTGCTGTTCGCGCTGCCCACCCTGGTGCTCGGCGTGGCCTTCCCCGAGGTGGCGCCCGCGAGTGCCCCGGTGGCGTGGGCGCTCGCCGTGTGGGGCGCGTTCCTCTACTGGTGGGCGGGCGCGATCTACCTGCGCGAGACGGTGCGCCTCGTCCGACTTTCACGGGTGGCGGACGCGGCGGCATCGGATACTCTGGGGGACTGAAGGAGGGCGCCCCATGGTCGACGACGCCACCGATCGCCCCGGTACCCCGGGCGAACCCGACGCCACCGAGATTCCTGCCGCGCCGGATCCTGCGTCGAACGACACGACCGCGCATTTCACCGACGACTTCCGCACCCAGCTCGCGGCGCTCGAAGCGGATGTGAGCCCCGAGGAGCAGGATGCCGTCGCCGCGCTCCCGTCCGGCTCCGCTCTGCTCGTGGTGCGTCGCGGCCCCAATGTGGGTGCTCGATTCCTGCTCGACGCCGACGTCACGGTGGCCGGTCGCCACCCCGACGCCGACATCTTCCTCGACGATGTGACGGTGTCGCGTCGTCACGCCGAGTTCGTGCGCACCGGCACCGCTTTCCAGGTGCGCGACCTCGGCTCGCTCAACGGCACGTATTTCGACGGCGTCCGCATCGACTCCGCTCTGCTGAGCGACGGCGCCGAGGTGCAGGTGGGCAAGTTCCGGTTGACGTTCTACGCCTCGCGCGCCGACCGCGTCCCGACCCTCTGATGCCGGCGTCATCCGCGGCCCGGGTCCCGGGCGGTTCCTCGCTTCTCAGCATCGGGCAGGTGCTCGCGCGCCTGAGCCCCGAGTTCCCGGATCTGACGCCCTCGAAGCTGCGCTTCCTGGAGGAGCGGCAGCTCATCACGCCGAGTCGCACGGAGTCGGGTTACCGCAAGTTCTCGCCCGCCGATGTCGAGCGACTGCGGCTGGTGCTCTCGGTGCAGCGCGACTACTACCTGCCGCTCAAGGTCATCCGCGCCTACCTCGACGACCTCGACGCGGGTCGCGAGCCGCAGCTGCCGGGCGGGGCCTCGGTGCCGCTGCCGTCGATGCTGCCCGCCGAGCGGCGTCTCAGCCGCGAGGAGCTCATCCGCGAGGCGGGCGCCAACGCGATGCTCCTGCAGGACGCCGTGACCGCCTCGCTCATCGTGCCGGCGGACCACTACGGCGACGACTCGCTCGCGGTGCTCAAGTCGCTCGTCGAGCTGCAGCGCTCGGGGATCGAGCCGCGGCACCTGCGCGGGTTCCGGGCCGCGGCGGAGCGCGAGCTCGGTCTCATCGAGTCGGCGCTCATCCCGATCGCCCGCCGGAAGGACGCCTCGAGCCGCGCGAAGGCGCAGGAGTTGGCGCGCGAGATCGCCGGGCAGCTCGAGGTCGTGCGGTCGAGTCTCATCCGTTCCGCGCTCGGTCGTCTCTGAGAGCGGGCACCCAATTCGCGCGACACGCCGCGTGTCGCGACGGATGTCGTTGATGGTGCCCCCTCGGGTCGGTACCGTTGAACACGAAGCGGACCTGAACTTCAACCTCAAGCTGAAGGTTAAAGCGACGGGCCCGCACCAGGGAGGACAGTCGACATGAGCGACATCGGCGAGCAGAGCGCGCGCGACGCGGGTGCTCGATACGATCTCGGACTGCTCTTCACCGACGGGCTTCCCGACCTCGACGACAGCACGGGCTACCGCGGCACCGTCGCGGCCCGTGCGGCGGGCATCAGCTATCGTCAGCTCGACTACTGGGCGCGCACCGAACTCGTCGAGCCGACCATCCGCGGTGCGGCCGGCTCGGGGTCGCAGCGGCTCTACGGCTTCCGCGACATCCTCGTGCTCAAGCTCGTGAAACGACTGCTCGACACCGGCATCTCGCTGCAGCAGATCCGCACCGCCGTCAACCAGCTGCGCGAGGCCGGCGTCAACGACCTCGCCCAGACCACCCTCATGAGCGACGGCGCGAGCGTGTACCTGTGCACCTCGGACGACGAGGTCATCGACCTCGTGAGCCGCGGTCAGGGCGTGTTCGGCATCGCGGTCGGCAAGGTGCTGCGCGAGGTCGAGTCGAGCCTCGTCGAGCTCGACGCCTCGGCGGTCGACGCGACCGACGAACTCGCCGCCCGCCGCGCCAAGCGCGCCGCCAGCTGACCCGTCACGATCCCGCGAGGTGTCAGTTCTTGCGGGTTTGGGGCGTCAATTCTGCAAGAGGTGACGTCTCGCGGGTTACGGGGCGGGGGCGGGCTGGGGCTCGTGCAGACGCGAGGCGCGCAGGACGCGCTCGAGCAGCAGATCGAAGTTGTGCGCCATCTCCTGAGCGCCCTCGCCCGGCCAGACGTGCAGGGGCTTCGCGGCGCCCTGCGCCTGCTGCAGCGAGGTGCGCTCGGGAAGCTGGGGTGAGAGCACGAGCGGCCCGAACATGTCGCGCAGCTCCTTGATGCGGAACTGATGCTCGAGCGACTGCACGCGCGCCCGGTTCACGATGATGCCGAGCGGCTGCAGGCGCGGCGAGATCCCGCGACGGATCTCCTCGATCGCGCGCAGCGCACGGTCCGCGGCGGCCACCGAGAACAGCCCCGGCTCCGTCACCACGACCACGCGGTCGGAGGCCGCCCACGCCGTGCGAGTGAGCGCGTTGAGCGACGGCGCGCAGTCCACGAGCACGAGCTCGTACTCCTTCTCGACGTGCGCGAGCGCATCCTCGAGCTTCCAGATGTCTCGGATCGAGGGGTGCGGTCCGTCGAAGTTGATGGCCGACGGCGAGCCGATGAGCACGTCGATCTTCCCGGTGCGGCCGCGCGTCCAGCCGGAGGGGGCGATCGCCGAACGGACGATCTTCTCCTTCGGGGAGGCCAGCACGTCCGCGACGTTCAGGTGACCGGCGACATTGATGTCCATGCCGGTCGACACATCCGACTGCGGATCGAGGTCGACGACGAGCGTCGAGATGCCGCGGGCGAAGGCGGCGGATGCCAGTCCGAGCGTCACCGTGGTCTTCCCCACGCCCCCCTTGAGGGAGCTGACGCTGAGCACATGCACGAGAAGGGAGCCTACCTTCACTAGTCTGAAAGAACCCAAACCCCGCCCTTGTGCCCCGCCGGATGGCAGGAAGGACCGTATGTTCTCGAAGATCCTGGTGGCCAACCGAGGCGAGATCGCCATCCGCGCGTTCCGCGCGGCGTACGAGCTGGGGGCGCGCACGGTCGCCGTGTACCCCTGGGAGGACCGCAACTCGATGCACCGCCTCAAGGCGGACGAGGCGTACCTCATCGGCGAGAAGGGCCACCCGGTCCGGGCCTACCTCGACGTCGCGGAGATCATCCGCGTCGCCGTCGAGTCGGGCGCCGACGCGATCTACCCCGGCTACGGCTTCCTCTCCGAGAACCCCGAGCTCGCCCAGGCGGCGGCCGAGAACGGCATCACCTTCATCGGCCCCGGTCACGATGTGCTCGAGATGGCGGGCAACAAGGTCACCGCGAAGGAGCGCGCCATCTCGGCGGGCGTCCCCGTGCTGCGCTCCACCCCGGCCACGACCGACCTCGAGGTGCTCATCGCGGGCGCCGACGAGATCGGATTCCCCGTGTTCGCGAAGGCCGTCGCGGGCGGCGGCGGCCGCGGGATGCGCCGAGTCGACACCCGTGAGGAGCTGCGACCCTCGCTCGAGGCGGCGATGCGCGAGGCCGACAGCGCCTTCGGCGACCCGACGATGTTCATCGAGCAGGCCGTGCTGCGCCCGCGTCACATCGAGGTGCAGATCCTCGCCGACGGCACGGGCGAGACCGTGCACCTCTTCGAGCGCGACTGCTCGGTGCAGCGCCGCCACCAGAAGGTCGTCGAGATCGCGCCCGCACCCAACCTCGACGAGACCACCCGGCAGGCTCTCTACCGGGACGCCATCGCCTTCGCCCGCTCCATCGGCTACGTCAACGCCGGCACCGTCGAGTTCCTGCTCGACACGGCGGGCGAGCGCGCCGGCGAGCACGTCTTCATCGAGATGAACCCGCGCATCCAGGTCGAGCACACCGTGACCGAGGAGGTCACGGATGTCGACCTCGTGCAGTCGCAGATGCGGATCGCGGCGGGGGAGACCCTCGCCGAGCTCGGCCTCAGCCAGGACCGCATCCAGCTGCGCGGTGCGGCGCTGCAGTGCCGCATCACGACCGAGGATCCGGCGGCGGGCTTCCGCCCCGACACCGGCAAGATCACCACCTACCGCTCGCCGGGCGGCGCCGGCATCCGCCTCGACGGCGGAACGATCAACCCGGGCGCCCAGATCAGCCCGCACTTCGACTCGATGCTCGCCAAGATGACGGCCCGGGCCCGCGACTTCCCGGCCGCCGTCGCGCGCGCCCGGCGCGGTCTCGCCGAGTTCCGGATCCGCGGCGTCTCCACCAACATCCCCTTCCTGCAGGCGGTGCTCGACGACCCCGCCTTCATCGCGGGCGACCTGTCGACCTCGTTCATCGACGAGCGTCCGGGGCTGCTGCGCGGGCGGGAGTCGCGCGACCGCGGCACCAAGATCCTCAACTGGCTGGCCGACGTGACCGTCAACCACCCCAACGGCGACGGTGCGGGCGTCATCGATCCGGCGCTCAAGCTGCCCATCGTCGACCTCACGGCCCCCGCGCCCGCCGGTTCGCGCCAGCGGCTGCTCGAGCTCGGCCCGGCCGGCTTCGCGGTCGCCCTGCGTGCGCAGACGGCTCTCGCGGTCACCGACACGACCTTCCGCGACGCGCACCAGTCGCTGCTCGCCACGCGCGTGCGCACCAAGGACCTCACGGCCGTGCTGCCCCACGTCGCACGCCTCACGCCCGGACTGCTCTCCGTGGAGGCATGGGGCGGCGCCACCTATGACGTCGCGCTGCGCTTCCTCGGCGAGGACCCCTGGGAGCGTCTCGCGGCCCTGCGGGAGGGCCTGCCGAACATCGCCATCCAGATGCTGCTGCGCGGTCGCAACACCGTCGGCTACACGCCATACCCGACCGAGGTGACGGAGGCGTTCGTGCGGGAGGCGGCGTCGACGGGCGTCGACATCTTCCGCATCTTCGACGCCCTCAACGACGTCGACCAGATGCGTCCCGCGATCGACGCCGTGCTCGCCACCGGCACCACGGTCGCCGAGGTGGCGCTGTGCTACACGGGCGACCTGCTCGACCCGGCGGAGGACCTCTACACCCTCGACTACTACCTGCGCCTCGCCGAGCAGATCGTCGAGGCCGGCGCCCACATCCTCGCCATCAAGGACATGGCCGGACTCTTGCGCGCCGGTGCCGCCGAGAAGCTCGTCGGCGCGCTGCGCGAGCGTTTCGAGCTGCCCGTGCACGTGCATACCCACGACACCGCGGGCGGCCAGCTCGCCACCCTGCTCGCCGCCAGCCGGGCGGGTGCGGATGCCGTGGATGCCGCGAGCGCGCCCATGGCCGGCACGACCAGCCAGCCCTCGCTCTCCGCGCTCGTGGCCGCGACCGCCCACACCGACCGCGACACGGGCCTCTCGCTCGCCGCGGTGAGCGACCTCGAGCCCTACTGGGAGGCCGTGCGCCGCGTGTACAAGCCCTTCGAGTCGGGGCTGCCCGGCCCCACCGGGCGCGTGTACCACCACGAGATCCCCGGAGGCCAGCTCTCCAACCTGCGCCAGCAGGCGATCGCGCTCGGCCTCGGCGACCAGTTCGAGAAGGTCGAGGACTGGTACGCCGCGGCCAACCGCATCCTCGGCCGCCCCACCAAGGTGACGCCGTCGTCGAAGGTCGTCGGCGACCTCGCCCTGCAGCTCGCGGCCACGGGCGCCGACCCCGTCGACTTCGAGCAGAACCCCGAGAAGTACGACATCCCGGACTCGGTGATCGGCTTCATGGCCGGGGAGCTGGGCGATCTGCCGGGCGGCTGGCCCGAGCCGTTCCGCAGCAAGGTGCTGAAGGGCCGCACGGTCAAGATCGGGGTCGAGGAGCTCACCGCGGAGGACCGCGCCGCCCTCGACGGCACGCCCGCCGAGCGTCGCGCCGCCCTCAACCGCCTGCTGTTCCCGGCGCCCACCCGTCAGTTCGAGCAGATCCGCGAGCTCTTCGGCGACCTCTCGATCGTCGACACCGTCGACTACCTGTACGGCCTCAAGGCGGGCGTCGAGCACACCGTGCACATCGGTCCGGGCGTGAGCCTGTTCGTGGGTCTCGAGGCGATCGGCGGCGCCGACGACAAGGGCATGCGCACCGTCATGACGACCCTCAACGGCCAGTTGCGGCCCGTGTTCGTGCGCGATCGCAGCATCGCCGTGCAGGTCGCGAGCGCCGAGAAGGCGGATGCGGGCAAGCCCGGGCAGGTGGCGGCGCCGTTCTCCGGCGTCGTGACCCTCAAGGTGGCCGTCGGCGACCGGGTCGAGGCGGGTGCGCCGATCGCGACGATCGAGGCCATGAAGATGGAGGCCGCGATCACGACCCCCGTCACCGGGACCGTCACGCGACTCGCCGTCCCCACGACCCAGCAGGTCGACGCGGGGGACCTGCTGGTTGTGGTCGAGTAGGGTCGGCAGCATGGTGCGCATGGCGGGGGAGGACCCCGGCGACGACGGCCTGCCGTCCGCCATCCCGGGAAGCGACGCGGAGCTCGCCTCCGCTGTCCCCGAGAACCTCACCGTCTCGATCGAGCTGCCCGCCACCACCCACGAGACCCCCGAGGACGAGGCGCAGCTCGCCCTCGGCGAGGTCGTCGCGACGCCCGGTTCGGTGGCGCCCGTCGTGCCCGCCCCGGGCACGGGCACCGTCTCGATCGAGGTGCTGCCCGACATCGTGCACGTCGCCGACGAAGAGACCCTCTCCACGGGCGAGGTCGACGTGGTCCCGCTCCCCGACGACGGGGAGCTCGTCTCGCGACGGGACCGGCTGCGCGGCGGTGTCGCCAAGTCGCCCGAGTCCTCGGCGATGCTCACCTCCGACCGCCTGCTCGAACCCAAGCGCACCAAGCAGCGCCCGGAGGGCGGTTGGCCCTCGTTCGTGTACGCGAGCAGCCTCCACCTCGTGAACCTCGGCGACTCGGCGAAGGTGCGCGAGCGCAAGGCCCTCGACGCGCGGATCGGCAAGCGGCTCGAAGGCGGCACGCGCTTCGTGCCCGTGCTCACCCGTAAGGGCGGCGTCGGCAAGACGACGATCACGACGCTCCTCGGGATGGCGCTCGCGAGCCTCCGCGAGGACCGCATCATCGCCGTGGACGCCAACCCCGACCGCGGCACCCTCTCCGAACGGGTCGCCAAGCAGACCCGCTCCACGGTGCGCGACATCGTCACCCACGCGGCCGCCATCAAGGACTTCAGCGAGTTCTCCAGCCACGTCTCCCGCGACGAGACCCGCCTCGACGTGCTCGCCTCCGACACCGACCCGCTGCTGTCGGAGGCCTTCGACGAGAACGACTACAACGTCGTCGCCGACCTCGTCTCGCGGTACTACTCGATCTGCCTCACCGACTGCGGCACCGGCATCGTGCACTCGGTCATGCGCGCCACCCTGCAGCGCGCCGACTCGATCGTGGTCGTGTCGGGCGGCAGCGTCGATGAGGCGCGGCTCGCCTCCGAGACCCTCACCTGGCTCGAGGCCAATAACTACGCGCCGCTCGTGCGCAACGCGATCGTCGCCATCAACACCGCGACGCAGGGCACCAACCTCGTCAAGCTCGACGAGATCGACGCGCACTTCCGCTCCCGGGTGCGCGAGGTGGTGCGGATGCCGTACGACCCCGAGCTCGCCGCCGGGTCCGTCGTGCGGTGGGAGCGGCTCAAACCCTTCACCCGGGCCTCCGCGCGCGAGCTCGCCGCGCTCGTCATGGACGGCCTCCCGACCACCCGGAACGCATGACCGAGCGCCAGATCCGCCTCTTCGGCGACCCCGTCCTCCGATCGACGACCGACCCCATCCCCGACCCGGGCGACCCGCGCGTGCGCGCCCTCGTCGAGGACCTCATCGACACGGTCGAGCCTCCCGGGCGCGCGGGCGTCGCCGCCACCCAGATCGGGGTCGGGCTGCGCGCCTTCAGCGTCAACATCGACGGCGACATCGCCTATGTGCTCAACCCCGTGCTCGAGGTCGCGGGCGAGCCGGCCCTCGTCGACGAGGGCTGCCTGTCGGTGCCCGGTTTCTTCTTCCCGCGGCTGCGATACCCCTGGGCGCGCGTCACGGGGGTGGACGTGGACGGCAACGAGGTGGTGCTCGAAGGCGACGGCCTCATGGCGCAGGCGCTGCAGCACGAGTCCGACCACCTCGACGGCAAGCTCTACATCGAGGGGCTCGAGCCCGACACGAAGCGCGAGGCGATGCGGGCCATCCGCCAGGCCGACTGGTTCGCCCGCCCGTAGTCGCCCTCGCCCGGCCATCCGGCGCGGCGGGGCGGATGATCGCGGCGCACGAGCTACAGCTCAGCCGGTGACGGAGATGCCCTGCGTGATGGGGGCGCCCGCGTAGAGGGCCTCGATCTCGGAGGCGAAGTCCTTCGTGATGACCGCGCGCTTGATCGACATCTTCGGCGTCAGGTGCCCGCTGTCCTCGGTGAACTCGGTTCCGAGGATCTGGAACTTGCGAATCGACTCGGCGCGCGACACCTTCGTGTTGGCGAGATCGACCGCGCGCTGCACCTCCGCGATGACCTTCGGGTTCTGGGCGGCCTGGGCGAGGCTCAGCTCGGCGGACTCGCCGTTGTTGGCGAGCCACACCGGCAGCATCTCCGGGTCGAGCGTGATGAGCGCCGAGATGAACGGCTTCTGGTCGCCCACCACCACCACCTGGCCGACGATCGGGTTGGCGCGGATGGGGTCCTCGAGCGCGGCCGGGGCGACGTTCTTGCCGCCCGCGGTGACGATGATCTCCTTCTTGCGGCCGGTGATCGTGAGATAGCCCTCCTCGTCGAGCGCGCCGAGGTCGCCCGTGTGGAACCAGTCGTCGGTGAAGACCGCCGCGGTCTCCTCGGGCTTGTTCCAGTACCCGGCGAACACGTCGATGCCCTTCACGAGCACCTCGCCGTCATCGGCGATGCGGATCCCGACACCCGGCAGCGGGGTGCCGACGGTGCCGATCTTGAACTTGGACACGACGTTGACGGTCGCGGGCGCGGTGGTCTCGGTGAGGCCGTAGCCTTCGAGGATCTGCACGCCGAGGCTGCGGAAGAAGTGCCCGAGGCGCGAGCCGAGCGGCGCCGAGCCCGAGACGGCGTACGTGACGTTGCCGCCCATGGCCTCGCGCAGCTTGCCGTAGACGAGCTTGTCGAACAGGGCGAACTGCAGTTTGAGGCCGAACGGCACGTGACCCGCATCGAGCGCCTTCGAGTGGGCGATCGCGACATCCGCGGCCTTGTGGAAGATCTTGTCCTTGCCACCGGCAGCCGCCTTCTGCTCGGCCGAGTTGTAGACCTTCTCGAACACGCGCGGCACGGCCAGCAGGAAGCTCGGCTTGAAGCTGCCGAGCGCGGGCAGCAGCTGCTTCGTGTCGGCCTGGTGTCCCACCTTGACGCCCGCGTGAACGCCGAGGATGGCGATGAAGCGGGCGAAGACGTGCGCGGTGGTGATGAACAGCAAGGTGGACGAGCCGGGCGCGACGACCTCCTTCATGGAGACGGCGGCGTTGCGGCACAGCTCCACGAAGTTGGAGTGGGTGAGGATGCAGCCCTTCGGGGTGCCCGTCGAGCCCGAGGTGTAGATGAGCGTCGCCAGGTCGGAGCCCTTCGCCGCGGTGCGCCGCGTCTCGACCTCCTCGTCCGTGACGGCGGTGCCGCCGGCGACGAGTTTGTCGAGGTCGCCGAGTCCCAGCTGCCAGACCTTGCTCACCTGCGGAAGCTCGGCGCGCACCTCGTCGAAGCGTGCGAAGTGCTCGGCCGACTCGACGATGAGCGCCGTTGCTCCGGAGTCGGTGAGGGTGTAGGCGATCTGGGCGGGCGCCGAGGTCTCGTACACCGGTACGAGCACCGCGCCCGCGAACCAGGTGGCGAAGTCGATGAGCGTCCACTCGTAGCGGGTGCGGCAGATGAAGCCGATCTTGTCGCCCGGCTGGATGCCGGCGGCGATGAGCCCCTTGGCGAGGGCGACCACCTGGCGGTGGAACTCGGCGGTCGACACGTCCGCCCAGCCGCCGTCGGCGGTCGGCAGCGCGAACAGCGGCGCGTCGGGGGTCGCCGCGAGGCGGTCGACGAGCAGGTCGGTGGCGTTGGCCTCGGGGTCGGCGGGCACGACGGCAGGGACAAAGATCTCGTTCACGGCAGCTCCTTCGGTACCGGTCGGGTGTTCTCAACACCCTAACCCGGCGCGCGCCCCGTGGAGCGCCCCGAAGCTGGGGGTCTGGCTAGACTCGACGCTCGTGCATGCCATCGGAATCGACATCGGCGGGACCAAGATCGCGGGCGGACTCGTCGCGGAGGATGGCTCGATCGTGCGGCAGGAGCGTCGCCCGACCCCGGCGGGCGACGGCGGGGCGATCATCGCCGCCGTCGTCGAGGTCGTCGAGAGTCTCCGCGCGGACGAGCCCGTGGCGGGCGTCGGCGTCGCCGCGCCCGGTTTCATCGACGCCGAGCAGTCGACGGTGTACTACACCCCCAACATCCCCTGGCGCAGCGAGCCGCTGCGCGACGAGCTCTCGGCGCGGCTTCCGGGGCTCGCGATCACGATCGACAACGACGCGAACGCGGCCGGCTGGGCGGAGTTCCGCTTCGGGGCCGGGCGCGGATCGCACGACATGACCCTGCTCACGATCGGCACGGGCGTGGGCGGCGCGATCATCACCGACGGCCGCCTGCTGCGCGGCGGGTTCGGGGCGGCCGCCGAGATCGGCCACATGCGGGTCGTCCCGGGCGGTCTGCCATGCGGCTGCGGGCAGCGCGGCTGCATCGAGCAGTACGGCTCGGGTCGCGCTCTCATGCGTTTCGCGAACGAGATCGCCGATCAGCGCGGCATCGGCCAGGCGCTCGCCGCGGCGCGCCAGCAGCACGGCGAGCTCGACGGCCACCTCGTGTCGGAGCTCATCCTCGCCGAGGATCCGGGCGCCCTCTACGCCCTGCGCGAGCTCGGCGGGTGGCTCGGGCAGGCGGCGGCGTCGATCAGCGCGATCCTCGACCCGCAGCTCTTCGTCTTCGGCGGCGGGGTGGCCTCGGCGGGCGAGCTGCTGCTCGACCCGATCCGGGAGGCCTACCTCGCACACCTTCCGGCGCGCGGTTTCCATCCCGAGCCGCGGTTCGCGACGGCGGAGCTCGTGAACGACGCGGGCATCGTGGGTGCGGCCGACATCGCCCGCACGGCCGTGGCGCGCTGAGCGTGAACACGCGGGCATCCGCCGCGCCTAGACTCGTGGGTCGGAGGTGGCCGTGTTCTATCTGTTCCTGAAGAACTTCATCGTCGGGCCCTTCCTGCTCTCGGTCTTCCGCCCCTGGGTGCGGGGCTACGACAGCGTGCCGAAGAAGGGCGCGGTGATCTTCGCGAGCAACCACCTCTCCTTCATGGACTCGATCTTCCTGCCGCTCGTCGTCGACAAGCAGATCCGGTTCCTGGCCAAGAGCGAATACTTCACGGGACGCGGGATCAAGGGCCGCATCGTGCGCTGGTTCTTCCTCTCCGTCGGTCAGTTGCCGATCGACCGCTCCGGCGGCAAGGCGTCGGAGGCGTCCCTCAACACCGGGCTCGAGCACCTCGCGACGGGCGGTTGGCTGGGCATCTACCCGGAGGGAACGCGCAGCCACGACGGACGCCTCTACCGCGGGCGCACCGGGATCGCACGGATGGTGCTGGAGTCGGGCGCGATCGTCGTGCCGGTGGCGATGATCGACACCGACAAGGTGATGCCGGTGGGCGCGAAGCTGCCGAAGGTGCGGCGCGTGGGCGTCGTGTTCGGGGAGCCCCTCGACTTCTCCCGCTTCGCCGGCCTCGAGGGGGACCGTTTCGTGCTGCGCTCCATCACCGACGAGATCATGTACGAGCTCGCGCATCTCGGCGGCCAGGAGTATGTGGACGTCTATGCGTCAAGCGTCAAAGGGCGCCCGCAGGCCGCCACCCAGCCGGCGGCGACCGCGGACCGCGCCGCCTGACGCACTCGCGCCCCGCGCGCCCCGCCCTGCCCGGCGTGCCCGTGCCGCCTCGGCTAGGCTGAACCGCTGGGGTCCCCGACCCCGGCACCCCGTATCCGCAGCGAACCAGAACCAGAGGACCCACCCGTGGTAGACCCCACCGAGACCGTCGTGCAGGCAGATCCCGCAGTGATCGCCGGTCTCGACTATTGGCGGAGTCTGCCCATCAAGCAGCAGCCGGAGTGGTCCGACCCGGAGGCGGTGCGCGCCGCATCCGCCGAGATCGCCACCCTGCCGCCGCTCGTCTTCGCCGGTGAGGTCGACATCCTGCGCGACCGTCTCGCACGCGCCGCACGCGGCGAATCCTTCCTGCTGCAGGGCGGCGACTGCGCCGAGACCTTCGCGGGGGCCACGGCCGAGCAGATCCGCAACCGCGTGAAGACGCTCCTGCAGATGGCCGTCGTGCTCACCTACGGCGCCTCCATGCCGATCGTCAAGATGGGCCGCATGGCGGGCCAGTTCGCGAAGCCGCGTTCGAGCGACTTCGAGACCCGCGGGGATGTCACCCTGCCCGCCTACCGCGGGGACATCGTCAACGGGTACGACTTCACCCCCTCCTCGCGGCAGGCCGACCCGCGCCGCCTCGTGCAGGGCTACCACACGGCCGCCTCGACGCTGAACCTCATCCGTGCCTTCACACAGGGCGGTTTCGCGGACCTGCGCCAGGTGCACTCCTGGAACAAGGGCTTCGCCGCGAATCCCGCCAACCAGCGCTACGAGGGGCTCGCGAAGGAGATCGATCGCGCCATCCGCTTCATGGAGGCCGCGGGCGCCGACTTCGACGAGCTCAAGCGCGTCGAGTTCTACACCTCGCACGAGGGTCTGCTCATGGACTACGAGCGCCCCATGACGCGCATCGACTCCCGCAACGGCACGCCCGTCAACACCTCCGCCCACTTCCTGTGGGTGGGGGAGCGCACGCGCGAGCTCGACGGGGCGCACATCGACTACTTCTCGCGCATCCGCAACCCCATCGGGGTGAAGCTCGGGCCGTCGACGACGCCCGAGGTGATGGAGAGGCTCATCGACAAGCTCGACCCGAACCGCGAGCCGGGCCGCCTCACCTTCATCACGCGGATGGGGGCGGGCAAGATCCGCGACGCGCTGCCGCCGCTGCTGGAGGCCATCAAGGGTTTCGACGCGACGCCGCTGTGGGTGACCGATCCCATGCACGGCAACGGCATGACGACCGCGACCGGCTACAAGACCCGCCGCTTCGACGACGTGGTGGACGAGGTGCGCGGCTTCTTCGAGGCGCACCGCGACGCGGGGACGCATCCGGGCGGCATCCACGTGGAGCTCACCGGCGACGACGTGACCGAGTGCCTGGGCGGCTCGGAGCAGATCGACGAGGCGACCCTGGCCACGAAGTACGAGTCGCTGTGCGACCCGCGCCTCAACCACATGCAGTCGCTCGAGCTCGCCTTCCTGGTGGCCGAGGAGCTCGCCGCCACGACCCGCTAGTCGGCCGCGCCGCGGGATGCCCGGATCGCCAGCGAGGCGCATGCCCCCGCGGGCCTGAACGGCCCGCTCCCGCCCGGCCCGATGCCAACGCCTCGCTGGCGATCCGGGCACCCCGCTGCGCTCACGTGTGCGGTGCGCACCACCCCGCTGATCGAGTGCCGCGCCGAGCGCACCACCCGCTGATCGAGTGCCGCGCGGAGCGCGGTGTATCGAGATCCGCGGACCCCGCTCTGCGCTCGCTCAGCCGGCGGAGAGCCGTACGCGGATGGTGGAGCCCTTCGGGACCGCCCCCGACGGCGGATCGATCTCCTGGACGACGGCGATCCCGGGGACGTTCTTGCCGAGGAGCTCGCTGTTGTTGTTCCAGTACTGGAACACGAGTCCGGCGTCGGCGAGCTGCTTCTGGGCGGCGATCCAGCCCAGGCCCACGATCTCGGGGATCGTCACCGGCTCGGGGCCGTCGGAGATCAGCAGCAGCACCTCGTCGTCGGGGTGGAGCGGCCCGCCCGGGTCGACGAGCGAGATGACGGTGTCCTTGGTAACGGTGTCGCTGTAGCTGCGCTGCTGGTCGGCGGAGACGCGGAGTCCGGCCTTCTCGAGCGCTTCGGTGGCCTCCTCGGGTGTGAGCCCGGCGATCGTCGGCAGAATCCCCGCCGACACGACGAGCGAGACCGTGTCGCCCTCGAAGAGCGCCGTGCTGCCCGCCGAGACGTCGGCATCGCGCGCCGTCGCGGAGAGCACGATGCCCTTCTCCTGGTCGGAGAACTGCTCGACGACCTTCTCGTCCAGGACGAGTTTCGCGTCGTCGATGGCCTGGACGGCCGCGGCCCGGGTGAGACCGGCGAGGGCGCCGATCGTGGTCGGTGCCGGACCGAGCGAGACCTGCAGCGTCACGACGGTGCCGCGCCGGATGCTCGTGCCGGCCTTCGGGTCGGTGCCGGCGACGAGATCCTTGGGGACGTCGATGCTGTTGACCTGCGCGACCTCGTCCGCCACCTCGATGCCGAGCGCTTCGAGCTCGGCGCGCGCGGCGTCGGGGGTCATGTTGACGACGCTCGTCGGGATCGTGATGTGGGCGCCGGGGCCCGCGCCGAACCACCAGCCGGCTCCGCCTGCGGCGATCGCGAGCACGACGACGAGCACGACGGCGATCCAGCCGCGGCGGCGACGCCCGGCGGCCTTCGCGCTCAGCTTGGCCGCGTTCGGGCTCACCGGCCCGGTCTCCTGCGCGGACAGGGGGGCGCGCCCGCCGAGCACCTGCGTCTCGGCGGTCGACTGGCGCGCGGCCGGCATCACGATCGTCTTCTGGATGGCGGTCGCGGCGGTCGGCAGCGCCGTGTGCAGCAGGGCCTCGGTGTCGCGCAGCTGCTCGAGCATCATGCGGGCGTCGCGGGGGCGCTCCTCGGGGTCGCGCGCCGTCGCCCACAGCACGAGCTCGTCGAGTTCGGCGGGGACGTTCGGGTTGACGTTCGAGGGCGGCGGCACGGAGTCGTTCGCGTGCTGGTAGGCGATCTGCATGGGCTGCTCGCCCTTGTACGGCTGCTCGCCGGCGAGCATCTCGTACATCATGATGCCGACCGCATAGATGTCGCTGCGGGTGTCGGCGACGCCGCGCGTGACGAGCTCGGGGGAGAGGTAGGCGATCGTGCCGAGCAGGGCGGCGCCCGTCGCGGTGTTGGCGGTTGCGGCGCGCGCGAGTCCGAAGTCGCCGATCTTGATGCGGCCGTCGTCGGCGAGCAGCACGTTCTCGGGTTTGAGGTCGCGGTGCACGATGCCGGCCTTGTGCGCGGCGGCGAGCCCGGCGAGCACGGCCTCGGCGATGTCGATGGTCTGCTCGGGGGTGAGCGCGCCGTGCTCCTGAAGCAGCTCGCGGAGCGTGATCCCCGGCAGGTACTCCATCACGAGGTACGCGGAGTCCTCGTCCTGCCCCTGGTCGAAGACGTTGACGACGTTGGGGTGCGCGAGGCGTGCCGCGGAGCGGGCCTCCTGGATGAACCGCTGCTTGAACTGGCTGTCGTCGGCCAGATGCCCGTGCATGACCTTCACGGCGACGCGTCGCTCGAGGCGCAGATCCGTCGCGAGGTAGACGGTCGCCATGCCGCCCCGGGCGATCCGCGAGCGCACCTGGTACCGTCCGTCGATCAGACGGCCGATCAGCGGATCGGTGGTGCTGCTCGTGGTCACCATCCGAGTGTACGAGGGCGCGTCTTCGCGCTCCGGGCGCCACACGGGGCTCCGGGGGGTCGGCCCTGCCTCGAACGCGACGGTCGAGAGCGGCTCGGTCAGCTCAGCTGGGCCAGCCATGCGGTCGCGCTCGTCTCCCACTTGGCGTAGGCGTTGGGGTACGCCGAGATCTGTACGGCCTGGGCCGCCTGCGTGAGGGTGAGGCTCTGCCAGTTCGCGATGTCGAGGAGCCCGCGGGTCACGCCCTTGTTCGGGTTGCTCGGGCCGCCGTAGAACAGGCGGGCGGCGTGCGGGGCGTTGAGGATCTGCTCCGGGGTGCCCCAGCCCGTGCTGGGCCGCTGCTGGAACAGCCCGAGCGAGTCCCGGTCGCCGTAGTCGATGTTGCGGAGGCTGGACTCCTGCATCGCCGCGGCGAGCGCGATGACGATGCCGCGGTCCGGCACGCCGAGTTCGCGGCCGACCTGGATGATGATGCGGGCATTGGCGGCCATCTCGGCCGTGAGGGGGGTCACGGTCGTGCCGTCCTGCACGACGTTGACGCCGGGGATCGTGAGCGTCCGGCCCGCGTAGATGATGCTCGACCAGCTGAGCCCGTTGGCGTCGAGCACCGCCTGGATGGTCACGCCGAACTTCGTGGCGATCGAGGAGACGGTGTCGCCGGTCTTGATGAGGTAGCTCGAGCTGATGACGGGTGCGGGCGTCGAGACGACGGGGGTGGAGACGGGGTCGCGCGTTTCGTCGACGACGGGTGCCGGCGCCGGCGCGGGTGTCACCGACGACACCTTCTCGGCGGCGATCGTCGAGCCGGGGATCGCGATCGTCTGCCCGGGGTAGATGATGCTCGACCAGCCGAGTCCGTTCGCGGTGAGCACCGACTGGGTCGAGACGCCGAAGCGCGCCGCGATCCTGCTGATCGTGTCGCCCTTCTGGATCGTGTAGCGCCCGCCGGTGCTGGCCACCGGGGTCGCGGGGACGGGGGCTGCCGCGCCGCCCGTGAGCTTGAGCACCTGGCCGGGGAAGATGAGCGACTTCCAGCCGAGTCCGTTCAGGGCGAGCACGCTCGCGGTCGCGAGGCCGTAGCGACCGGCGATGCCGGAGATCGTGTCGCCCGCCTTCACGGTGTAGCTCGCCGGTACGGCCGTCTGCGCCTTGGCGGGCGCGGTGGCCGCGGCGACCGCTGCGCGCACCGTGCTGCCGAGCGTGGTCTTGGGCTTCGCGGCCTTGCGGTCGACGGATGGCGAGGCGTTCGCGGGGGCGACGACGCCCGTCACGGCGAGGGTGCCGGCGAGGACGATGGGCATCGTCACGAGCATCCCCTTGGCGACGGCGCTGTGGCCGCCGGTCTCGCGCACCGGCTTGCTCGGGGTGAATGCGGCGGAGGTCGTGGGGGTGAGTCCTGCGAACACCGCGCGGGCGCGGTCGCTTACCTCTTCCGTGTGCTGCGTCACTGTCCCGCCTTCCCCTCCGGCCTGGAGCGCACTCGGATCGGAACGCGAGTGCAATCGGGAACAACGTGTCACAGATGATTAACAGTGTCAATTACCGTGGCTGATGTTATGGGAGTTTACATGTTCGTAACAATTGGCTTCCCGGACCAAGCCGCCCCGCGCATGGCACGCTAGGGGGGTGACCGAACCCGCCATCGAGTGGCTCACCATCCCCGATCTCGTCGTCGCCCTCGGGCTGAACCAGAGCCGGGTGCGCCGCCTCATCGAGGACCGCCACCTGCTCGCGGTGCGCGTGGACGGTGTGCTCAAGGTGCCCGCGAGCTTCCTCGTGGACGGCGAACCGCTCCCGGAGCTGCGCGGCACGCTCGTGCTGCTGGCCGACAGCGGCTACCGGGACGACGAGGCGATGCGATGGCTGCTGGGCGTCGACGACAGCCTCGGCGTGCCCCCCATCGAGGCGCTGCGCGCGGGTCGCAAGACCGAGGTGCGCCGCGTCGCGCAGGCGCTCGCCTTCTAGGACTCCCGGCGGGTGACCCGCTCGGCGAGTGCGGCGAGCTCCTCCCGGGCGGAACCGCCCAGGGGTGCGTCGGCGAGGGCCTCGCGGGCGACGCGCACGTTGTGCGCGATGATGCGCTCCACTTGATCCGCGGCGCCGCTGTCGCGCACGGTGTTCTGCAGCATCTGCACCTGACGCTCGTCGAGGCTCGGATCGCCGAGCAGCTCGTCGAGCACGCGCACCGCGGTGGGGGGCATCTTCTGGCGGGCGAGGCCGATGAGCACCGTGCGCTTGCCCTCCCGGAGGTCGTCGCCGGACGGCTTGCCGGTGACGGCGGGGTCGCCGAACACGCCGAGCATGTCGTCGCGCAGCTGGAAGGCGACGCCGAGGGGCAGCCCGAAGGCGCGCAGCGCGGCGAGCTGGGCGAGCGAACCGCCCGCGAGCGCCCCGCCGATCGCGAGGGGCGCCTCGACGCTGTACTTGGCCGACTTGTAGACGATCACGCGGTGCGCGCGCGGCAGCGCCTCCGTCTCGGGGCGGGAGCGCCAGGAGTGCTCCTCGAGCATGTCGAGGTACTGCCCGGCGGTCACCTCGGTGCGCATCCGGGCGAACTCGGCGCGCGCGGCGCCCGCACCCGCGCGATCGGGCGCGTCGGCGAGCCCCGTGTCGAAGAGCTCGTCGCTCCAGGCGAGCAGGAGGTCGCCGAGCAGCAGGGCGGCGGAGGTGCCGAAGTCGTCGGCGGGGCCGGTCCAGCCTTCGCTGCGGTGGAGCGCCTCGAAGGCACGGTGCGCAGCGGGGCGGCCCCGGCGCAGGTCGGAGCGATCCATGATGTCGTCGTGCACGAGGGCCGCGGCGTGGAACACCTCGAGCGCCGCGGCGACCGAGACCACCGAGTCGAGCGCGGCGTCGAGGGAGTCGGCCTCGAGGGCCGGCATCGGGTCGTGCGCCTCGGGAATCCCGGCGACCGAGCGCCAGCCCCAGTAGGCGAACAGGGCACGGAAGCGCTTCCCACCGGCGAGGAGCTCGCGAGCCTGCGCCACGAGCGGGTCGAGATCGGGGGAGACCTGGGCGAGCTCGGCCTGATGGGCCTGGAGTGCGTCGTCGATGCGGGCGGCCACTCGGTCGACTAACCGCGTACTCCCAGCCACACTCCTAGCCTAGCCAGGCTCGCGCGCCTACAATCATCTCACCGGCGACCGCCCGCGCGTCGGAGGCTTGAAGGAGCTCGACATGCCGCTTTCGGAACAGGAGCAGCGACTCCTCGACGAGATGGAGCGCAACCTCTATCACAACGAGGCAGACGACGTCACGACCGTCGGCGTGCGCCGAGGTCGCGCCAACGCGACGGCCATCGTGCTCTCCGCCCTCGCGCTCCTGGTGGGTCTCGTGCTGCTCGTGGTGGGCGTCATCGTCCGTCAGCCGCTCGTGGGTATCGCCGGGTTCATCGCCATGTTCCTGGGGGTCGTGCTCGTCGTCGCACCGCCGCTGCGCTTCACCGTTCCCTCGCATCCGCGTTCGCGGCGCTGACGCGCGAGCGCTCGAGGTGAGCGGCCGCTGATCCGCCGCTGACCTCGCTTCGGCCGGCCTTCGGGCCGGCCTTTTTCATGCCCGGTTTCGGGTCGGATCCCTCCACCTCCCTCCACCCCGGTCTGCCCTTTTATTTATTGGGATCATTCGATGCCGATCGCGGGTTTATCCCTCGATTTGCTTGTTTGGTGGTGGACTGTGGAGTAAAGTGGAGTCAACCTGGATCTGGCCGGAGGAAAGGGGGCGCCGATGCTGCTCGGCACGTTCGTCCCCAAGCTCGACGAGAAGGGGCGCATCATCCTTCCGGCGAAGTTCATGGACGACTTCGCGGGCGGTCTCGTGATGACCCGCGGCCAGGAGCGCTGCATCTACGTCTTCAGCCAGCGCGAGTTCGAGGAGCTCCACGAGCGCGCCCGGCAGGCGCCCGTGACGGGCCGCAAGGGCCGCGACTACCTGCGCCTGCTGCTGAGCGGCGCCTCGCAGGAGGTGCCCGACAAGCAGCACCGCGTGACGATCCCCGCGATGCTGCGCGAGTACGCGGGCCTCGACCGCGAGCTCACCGTGATCGGTGCCGGCAACCGCGCCGAGATCTGGGACACCGCCGCCTGGAACGCCTACTACGAGTCCACCGAAGCCGCCTTCGCCGACACCGACGAGGAGGTGATCGCGGGCCTGTTCTAGGCCCCCGGATGCGACCCCCAGCCGCGCTCCCTGGCGCACCTTCCCCGGTGCCAGGTCGCAGCGGATGGGGATCGGATCCGGGGGACGCGCCCCACCTCATGACCGCCGACTCCCTCCATATCCCGGTCCTGCTCGAACGCTGCATCGAGCTGCTCGCGCCCGCCCTCGCCGCGCCGGGCGCCGTCGTGGTCGACGCGACCCTCGGGCTCGGCGGGCACTCCGAGGCGCTGCTCGAGCGATTCCCGCACATCCAACTCGTCGGGCTGGACCGGGACCGTCACGCGCTCGCCCTCGCGGGGGAGCGGCTCGCGCGATTCGGCGACCGCGTGCACCTCGTGCACACCGTCTACGACGAGTTGCCGGCCGCCCTCGAGGGGCTCGGCATCCGGCAGGTCGCCGGCATCCTGTTCGACCTCGGCGTCTCGTCCATGCAGCTCGACCAGGCCGAGCGCGGCTTCTCCTACTCGCAGGACGCCCCGCTCGACATGCGCATGGACGACACCGCCCCGCTCACGGCCGCGCGCATCCTCGCCGAGTACGACGAGGCGGACCTCCGCCGGATCTTCTGGGAGTACGGAGACGAGAAGCTCGCGCCGCGCTACGCCCGCCGCATCGTGGAGGAGCGTCGAGTCGCGCCGATCGAGACTTCCGCGCGCCTCGTCGCGCTCATCGACGCCGCCACCCCGGCCGCCGCCCGCCGCGCGGGGCACCAGTCCAAGCGCGTGTTCCAGGCGCTGCGGATCGAGGTCAACCAGGAGCTCGCGGTGCTCGAGCGGGCCATCCCGGCCGCGATCGACGCGCTCGAGCTGGGCGGCCGCATCGTGGTGCTGTCGTACCAGTCGCTCGAGGACCGCATCGTGAAGCGCGAGCTGCAGACCCGCTCCACCTCGACCGCTCCGCGCGGGCTGCCCGTCGAGCTGCCCGAGCACCGCCCCGAGCTGCGCCTGCTCGTTCGCGGCGCGGAGCTCGCCGACGACGAGGAGCGCGCCCGCAACCCGCGCGCGACGCCCGTGCGGCTGCGTGCCGCCGAGAGGATCAAGGAGGCCGCATGAGCGCCACCCAGGCCGTCCTGCTGCCGACCGGCTCGCCGCGCGCAGACGAGCGCCGCCACCTCGAGATCGCCCCGTCGCGCGCGCAGCGTCGTGCGCGTCCGCGCATCTACGCCGCGCTCGTCGCGGTCGCCGGGATCGTGGCGATCCTGCTCGCGCAGCTGCTCATGAGCATCGTGCTCGCCGACGGCGCCTACCGGATCAGCAGCCTGCAGCGCGAGCAGCGCGACCTCGGCCGCGACCGCAACGCGGCCCTGGAGCGGCTCGAGGCGCTCAGCTCCACCCAGAGCCTCCTGCAGAACGCGACCGCCCTCGGCATGGTTCCGAGCGGCAACCCGGTGTTCCTCGACGTCTCCGCGGGGCAGCCGCTCGGCGTCTCCGCGCCGGCGAGCGGACAGCAGGTGGGCTCGGGCGGCAACCTCGTCGGCAACGCGATCCTCGCCGACGGCACGACGCAGCTGGATCCCGCCGTCATCGCGGCGGCACTCGCCGGCACCTCCGGAGTTCCCGCGGTGCTCGCCGCCGCCGACACCGCGACCTCCGGTCCGGTGCCGGGCGCCACCGTCGTCGCCGCGCCGGGTGCGGCCGCCGGACCGGGTGTCGCTGCACCGCCCGCGGCGCCCGCCACGATACCGTCGCCAACGACGCGCTGAGGGCGAGAGGTGGCACTGTGATCGACGCTCGGAGCACCCGTCGTCGGCTCGCCCTCGCGGTGATCGCCGTGTTCGCGATCGTCGTGGTGTTCTCGATCCGCCTGGTCGACATCCAGCTCGTCCGGGCCGACACCCTCAAGACGGTCGCCGGATCCAACTTCCGCACCGACACGGTGTGGGGAACGCGCGGCAGCATCGTCGATGCGAACGGCACCGTGCTCGCGTCGAGCGTCGACCGTTTCAACATCACCGCCGCACCCGACCTCGTGAAGCTCGAAGGCTTCGACCGCATCGAGGAGGTCGACGGCGAGGAGAAGCGCGTCAAGGTCGGCTTCATGGAGGCCGTCACCGAGATCGCCGAGCTCACGGGCGCCGACCCGCAGCAGCTCGCCAACACCCTCACCGCCGACCCCACCAAGAACTTCGTCTACCTCGTCAAGGAGGTCACCCTCGAGGTCTTCCGCAAGGTCGCGGCCCTGCACATCC
The DNA here is from genome assembly GCF_008365275.1 of Protaetiibacter larvae. Classification (GTDB taxonomy): domain Bacteria; phylum Actinomycetota; class Actinomycetes; order Actinomycetales; family Microbacteriaceae; genus Homoserinibacter; species Homoserinibacter larvae. The sequence continues at coordinate 1,712,448 of NZ_CP043504.1, forward strand.
CGTGGGTGTACATCGAGCCGCAGCCCGCGCGCAGCTACCCCAACGGGGCGATCGCCGGCAACCTGGTGGGGCTCATGGGCACCGACGGACCGCTCTCGGGCACCGAGCTCAAGTGGAACGACTGCCTCGCCGCGAGCCCCGGGACGGTCGGGTACGCGATCAGCCAGGACGGCGTGCGGATGCCCGGCTCCGAGATCGTCGAGACCCCCGCGAGCGACGGCGGCACCGTTCATCTGACGATCGACGCCGACCTGCAGTGGTTCGCGCAGCAGGCCCTCGCGGAGCAGGGCGCCGCCGTCGGAGCGCAGTGGGCGACCGCCCTCGTCGTCGAGGTGAAGACCGGCAAGATCATCGCCGATGCCGACTGGCCCTCGATCGACCCCAACGACCTGAACTCGGTGGCGGCGGCCGATTCGGGCGCGCGCAGCTTCACCGCACCCTACGAGCCCGGGTCGGTGATCAAGACCGCGACCGTCGCGGGTCTGCTCGACGCGGGCCTGCTCGACGCGGGCACGCGGTTCACGGTCGAGCCGGGGTACACCGTGCCGGGCACCCGCTACACGATCCGCGACTCCTGGGCGCACGGACAGATCCGCCTCACGACCGCGGGCATCCTGGTGAACTCCTCGAACATCGGGATCTCGCAGATGAGCGAGCTCCAGTCGCTCGACGCGCGCATCGCGAACCTCAAGAAGTTCGGCTTCGGGGAGCCGACGGGCGCGAACTTCCTCGGCGAGGCCGAGAACGCGGGCCTCGTGCGCTCGGCAGGCCAGACCGACACGGTGACCGCCATCACGCAGCAGTTCGGCCAGGGGATGACGGCCACGAGCGCCCAGGTCGCGAGCCTGTATCAGACCATCGGCAACGGCGGTGTGCGCATCCCGCTGACCCTCGTCGAGGGCTGCGAGCACGCCGATGGGAGCTACACCGACGTGCCCGACCCGCAGGGCACCCGCGTGGTGTCGCAGTACGCCGCCGACACCACCCTCAAGATGCTCGAGGGCGTCACGACGCAGTACGCGCTCGCCAAGACGCTCGCGGTGCCCGGCTACCGGATCGCCGCCAAGTCGGGCACCGCGGAGGTGGCCGACGCCGACGGCTACGGCAAGGATCGCATCGTCTCGGTGGCGGGTGTGTTCCCCATCGACGACCCCCAGTACGCGATTACGGTGACCTTCGCCAAGCCCGTTACCATGAAGACGTCCGCGGCCGCGGCGCCCACCTTCAACGCGATCGTGAAGCAGGTCATCAAGACCTTCCGCGTCACCCCGTCGACGGTGCCCGCACCCGACAACCCGCTCACCTGGTGACCGACCCGGCGGACGACGACAGACAAGGAGGCCACGCAGCGTGAGCTCACGGATCCCTCCGGTCCTCCGTCCCGAGCATCCGAGCCCGCGCCCGCTGGCACGTCTGGTCCAGGAGTTCTCCCTCGCGCACACCGGCGAGCTCGACGGGCTCGAGGTCACCGGGGTGACGCTCTCGACGCGCGACCTCCATCCGGGGGATCTCTACGTCGGCGTGCCGGGAGCGAAGGTGCACGGCGCCTCCTTCGCCGAGCAGGCGGCGGAGGCGGGCGCGGTGGCGATCGTCACCGACGATGCCGGCGCCGAGCTCGCCGCGGGCAGCGGTCTGCCGATCATCCTCGTGCCCTCGCCGCGGGAGGCGCTCGGCGGCATCGCCTCGTGGGTGTACCGCACCGACGACGACCCCCCGCTGCTGTTCGGCACCACGGGCACCAACGGCAAGACCTCCACGAGCTATCTGCTCGAGGCGGTGCTCAAGCAGCTGGGCCTCATCACGGGCCTCTCGACGACGGCCGAGCGGCACATCGGCGAGCTCTCAGTCGTGAGTCTGCTCACCACCCCCGAGGCGAGCGAGATGCACGCACTGCTCGCCCGGATGCGCGAGGCCGGGGTGCGCGCGGTCGCCGTCGAGGTGAGCGCGCAGGCGCTGTCCCGGCACCGGGTCGACGGGCTCGTCTTCGACGTCGCGGGCTTCACGAATCTCAGCCACGACCACCTCGACGACTACGCCGACATGGAGGCGTACTTCCAGGCGAAGCTCCCGCTGTTCGATCCCGACCATGCCCGCCGCGGCGTGGTCTGCCTCGACTCCCCGTACGGCCGTCGGATCGTGGCCGGGTCACGGATCCCGGTGACCACGATCGCGACGATCGGTCACGCCGACCCGGAGGACGTCGCCGTCGCCGAGTGGACGGTCGAGGTGCTCGACGAGACCGCCGCCTACACCGGGTTCCGGCTGACCGGCCCCGACGGGCGCGAACTCGTCACGCGCGAGCCCCTCATCGGCTGGCACATGGCCGCCAATGCGGGACTCGCGATCGTCATGCTCGTCGAGGCCGGGTTCCAGCTGGAGGCGATCGGGGCCGCCCTCGAGGCCGACGGCGGCATCCAGGCCTACCTGCCCGGTCGCACCGAGCGCGTCTCGGGGGAGCGCGGACCGAGCGTCTACGTGGACTTCGGGCACAGCCCGGATGCCTTCGAGAACACCCTCGCCGCCGTGCGCAAGTTCACCCCCGGCCGCACGATCATGGTGTTCGGCGCCGACGGCGACCGGGATGCGACCAAGCGCCACGAGATGGCGCGCGTGGCGGCCGAGGGCAGCGACATCCTCGTGATCACCGACCACCATCCGCGATTCGAGGACGCGGCGTCGATCCGCGCGACCCTGCTCGAGGGGGCTGCGCTCGCCGAGCACCAGCCCGAGATCCACGAGGTGAGCCCGCCGGAGCAGGCCATCCGGGTGGCCGTGTCGCTCGCGCGCGAGGGGGACTCGATCCTGTGGGCGGGGCCCGGGCACCAGGACTATCGCGACATCCGCGGCGTCCGCACGCCGTATTCGGCTCGCGACGAGGCCCGCGCGGCGCTGCGCGAGGCGGGCTGGGCATGATCCCGCTTCGGCTGGATGAGCTCGCGCGCGCCCTCGGCGGGCGCCTCGTGCTGCCCGCGGGTGTCGCGGCCGACACGATCGTGGACGGGAGCGTCGAGACGGATTCGCGCCTCGTGACGCCCGGTTCGATCTTCGTCGCACTGCCCGGCGAGGTCACCGACGGGCACCTCTTCGCCGCGGCCGCCGTCGAGGCCGGCGCCGCGCTCGTGATCGACCGCGAGGATCTGGGGCTCGAGGTCCCGCAGCTCGTGGTCGCCGACGGTCTCGACGCCCTCGCCGCGCTCGCGCGCGAGGTGGTGGCACGGGTGCGCGCCGGCGGGCGGCTGCGCGTGGTCGGGATCACCGGATCGAACGGCAAGACCACCACCAAGAACCTGCTTCGGGCGATCCTCGCGACCCAGGGCCCCACGGTCGCACCCGAGGGCTCGTTCAACAACCAGGTCGGGGCGCCCATCTCGATGCTGCGGATCGATCACGACACCCGCTCCCTCATCGTCGAGATGGGTGCGAGCGGCGCGGGCGAGATCGCCCGACTCGTCTCGATCGCGCGCCCCGACATCGGGGTCGTGCTGAAGGTCGGCCTTGCGCACGCCGGCGTCTTCGGCGGCATCGAGGCGACCGAGGCGGCGAAGGCCGAGATGGTGACCGAACTGCCCCCGTCGGCCGTCGCGGTCCTCAACGTCGACGACGAGCGCGTCGCGCGGATGGCGGAGCGCACCGCGGCGCGCGTCGTCGGCTTCGGTCTCTCCCGCGCTGCCGAGGTGCGCGCGGACGAGCTCGAGGCGACCGCGCAGGGCACGCGGTTCACGCTCGTCGTCGACGGGGTGCGGCGGCCGGTGCAGCTGCGGATCCTCGGCGAGCACCACGTCATGAATGCCCTCGCGGCGCTCACCGTGGCGCGTGAGCTCGGGGTGGACCTCGACACCGCGATCGCGGCGCTCGGCGCCGTGCCGCGTGCCGAGCGCTGGCGGATGGAGCTCTTCGAGCGTCCCGACGGGGTGACGGTCATCAACGACGCGTACAACGCGAGCCCCGACTCGGTGGCGGCCGCGCTCAAGACGCTCGCCCAGATCGCCCGGCCCGAGCAGCGCCGCACGGTCGCGGTCCTGGGGGAGATGGCCGAACTCGGCGAGTACGCCCGGGAGGAGCACGACCGCATCGGGCGGCTCGCCGTGCGGCTCGACATCCGACGGCTCGTCGTCGTCGGCGACGCGGCCCGGCACATCCATGCCGCCGCGGGACTCGAAGGCTCCTGGGACGGGGAGTCGATCCTCGTCGCCGACGTGGATGCCGCCTACGATGTGCTGCGTGACGAGCTGCGCACCGGGGATATCGTGCTCGTGAAGTCGTCGAAGTCGGCGGGACTGCGCTTCCTCGGCGACCGACTCGCCGGGATCGGGGGGAACTCGTGATCGCACTGCTGATCGCCGGCGCGGTGTCGCTCGTGTTCACCCTCGTGACCACCCCGCTCTGGATCCGGCTGTTCAAGAAGCTCGGCTGGGGGCAGTTCATCCGGGACGACGGCCCCCAGTCGCACCACGCGAAGCGCGGCACGCCCACGATGGGCGGCATCGTCTTCATCATCGGCACCGTGCTCGGCTACCTCGTCGGGCATCTGGTGAACGAGGTCCCGTGGACGGCCGTCGCGATGCTGACCCTCGGCATGATGGTGGGCCTCGGTCTGGTCGGCTTCCTCGACGACTTCCTCAAGACCCGCAATCAGCGCAGCCTCGGCCTCGGCGGATGGTCGAAGATCGCCGGTCAGGTGATCGTGGCGACCGTGTTCGGCGTGATCGCTCTCAACTTCCCCGACGAGAACGGGCTCACCCCGGCATCCACCTCCATCTCGGGCGTGCGCGACATCCCCTGGCTCAACCTCTTCGCCTTCGGCCCCGTGATCGGGGTGATCGTGTTCCTCGTCTGGGTCAACGTCATCACGGTCTCGGCCTCGAACGGCGTCAACGTCGCCGACGGCCTCGACGGGCTCGCGAGCGGCGCCGCGGTCTTCGCGGTGTCGGCGTACATCTTCATCGGCTTCTGGCAGTCGAACCAGTCGTGCTTCAACGGCAGCCTCGACACCGAGGTGGCGTACAAGTGCTACGAGGTGCGGGATCCGCTCGACCTCGCGGTCGTCGCGGCCGCGATCTGCGGCAGCCTCGTCGGGTTCCTGTGGTGGAACACCTCGCCCGCGCAGCTGTTCATGGGCGACACGGGATCGCTCGCGCTCGGCGGTGCGCTCGCCGCGCTCGCGATCCTCAGCCGCACGCAGCTGCTGCTCGTGCTCATCGGGGGGCTGTTCCTCGTGACCACGGGCTCGGTCATCCTGCAGCGGGCCTTCTTCAAGGTCACCAAGTGGCGCACGGGCACCGGCAAGCGCATCTTCCTCATGAGCCCCTTGCACCATCACTTCGAGCTCAAGGGCTGGGCCGAGATCACCGTCGTCGTGCGGTTCTGGCTCATCGAGGCGCTCTTCGTGGCGGCGGGCGTCGGCATCTTCTATCTGGAATGGGCAGTTCGCTGAACGCACGACTCGAGCAGCTCACGAGCTGGCACGCCGACTGGTCGGGGCTGCGGGTCGCCGTCCTGGGTCTCGGGGTGACAGGTTTCGCGGTGGCCGACACGCTCGTCGAGCTGGGCTCCTCGGTGCTCGTGGTGGCGGCGCGCGGCAGCGACGACCACCGCGGCCTGCTCGAGGTCATCGGGGCGGGATTCCTGCAGCATCCCGACGATGCGGGCGTCCCGGACGCCCTGCGCGACTTCGCCCCCGAGCTTCTCGTGGTGTCGCCCGGCTACCACCCCGACCACCCGCTGCTGCTGTGGGCCGAGGAGGCCGGGGTGCCGGTGTGGGGCGACATCGAGCTCGCCTGGCGGCTGCGCGACAAGGTCGTGCGCGCGGACGGCACCCCCGCGGAGTGGATCCTCGTCACGGGCACCAACGGCAAGACGACGACGACGCAGCTGACCGCGCACATGCTCGTCGCGGGCGGGCTCCGCGCGGCACCCGCGGGCAACATCGGCATCCCGGTGCTCGACGCGATCCGCGACCCCGCCGGGTTCGACGTGCTCGTCGTCGAGTTGTCGAGCTACCAGCTGCACTGGAGCCATCGGAACGCCGCCGGCGCGCTCGCGCCGCTCGCGAGCGTGTGCCTCAACATCGCCGACGACCACCTCGACTGGCACGGCTCGCTCGAGGCCTACACGGCCGCGAAGGGCCGCGTGTACGAGAACACCCGGGTGGCGTGCGTGTACAACCTCGCCGACGCGGCGACGCGCGAGCTCGTCGAGGAGGCCGAGGTGCAGGAGGGCTGCCGGGCGATCGGCTTCGGCCTCGGCATCCCGGGGCGCAGCGAGCTCGGGGTGGTGGAGGGGATCCTCGTCGACCGGGCGTTCCTCGAGGAGCGCCACAGCCATGCCCTCGAGCTGACCACGCTCGAGGAACTGCGCGAGGCGGGACTCGACGCGCCGCATTCGGTCGCCAACGTGCTCGCCGCGGCGGCGCTCGCCCGGGCTGCGGGGGTCGAGCCGCGTCCGATCCGCGAGGCGATCCGCAGCTTCCGGATGGATGCCCACCGCACCGAGGTGGTCGCCTCGGCGGGCGGTGTCGTCTGGATCGACGACTCGAAGGCCACCAACGCCCACGCGGCGAACGCCTCGCTCCAGGCCTCCGCGAGCGTCGTCTGGATCGCCGGCGGGCTGCTCAAGGGGGTCGACCCCGCGCCGCTCGTCGAGCGTCACGCGCTGCGCCTGCGCGCGGCGGTGCTCATCGGCGTGGACCGCGACGAGCTGCGCGCCGCGTTCGCACGACACGCGCCCGGCGTCCCGGTGCTCGAGGTCGACGGATCGGAGACTGTGGACGTGATGGCCGCGGCGGTGCGCGCCGCCGCATCCGTGGCCCGCGAGGGCGACGTGGTGCTGCTCGCGCCGGCGGCGGCCTCCATGGATCAGTTCACGGACTACGCGGATCGCGGCCGTCGTTTCGCGGAGGCCGTCCGCAGGCACCTGGGAGGGGAAGCGGATGACCACGACGAGACCCCCGGCTCGTCCGCGCCGGACGCCCCCACCGCAGGCTCCGGTCGCTGAGCCCCACCCGCGCGACGCCGCCGCGGCGCCCCGCGGCTCGGCCGCCGTCGTCGCGGTGCGCCGCATCTTCGCGGCCGAGACGCCCGAGTACTTCGTGCTCCTCGGCACGACGCTGTTCCTCGTGGTGTTCGGGCTCGTCATGGTGCTCTCCTCCTCGTCGATCGAGTCGCGCGTCGAGGATGGCGACTTCTTCGCGCAGGCGAGCCGACAGGGCCTGTTCGCGTTGTTCGGCATCCCGCTCATGCTCATCGCGGCACGCGCTCCGGTGATCTTCTGGAAGCGCTGGGCGTGGCACGCGATCATCGCGGCGATCGTCCTGCAGTTCCTCGTGGTCGCGACCGGCCTCGGCGTCGGCAACGGCTACAACACGAACTGGCTGAGGCTGGGGTCCTTCACCTTCCAGCCCTCCGAGACCGTCAAGCTCGCCCTCATCGTCTGGCTCGCGTTCATCATCTCCTCGAAGGCCGCGCTCATGCACGAGTGGAAGCATGTGGCGCTTCCGATCGGCCCGATCGCGGGCGGCGCCATCTTCTTCGTGCTGCTCGGCAACGACCTCGGGACGGCCGTCATCCTGCTCGCGATGGTGCTCGGCGCACTCTTCTTCGGCGGCATCCGGCTGCGGATCATCGCCGCATCCATCGCCGTGGTCGGCGTGCTCGGCCTCATCGCCGTGCAGCTGAGTTCGTCGCGCAGCGATCGCATCTCGGCCTGGCTCGGCGGCTGCATGGATCCCGCCCTCGCCGAGAAGGACTGCTACCAGACCCTGCACGGCTGGCAGGCGCTCGCCAACGGCGGGCTGTTCGGCGTGGGCCTCGGGAACTCCTCCTCGAAGTGGAACTGGCTCCCGGAGGCCGACAACGACTTCATCTTCGCGATCATCGGCGAGGAGCTCGGGCTCATCGGCGCGGTGCTCGTGCTCGTGCTGTTCGCGATCCTCGCGGTGTGCTTCGTGCGCATCATCCGCCGGCAGAACGAGCTGTTCGCGAAGGTCGCCACGAGCGTCGCGATGGTGTGGATCATCGGCCAGGCCTTCGTGAACATCGCGGTCGTGCTGGGCCTGCTGCCGGTGCTGGGCGTTCCGCTGCCGCTCGTCTCGGCGGGCGGCTCCTCGCTCGTGACGACGCTCGCGGCGATCGGCATCGTGCTGTCCTTCGCCCGCGCGCGCCCGGAGACGCGCTCGGGGGAGCTCGCCCGGTGACCGTCTACCTGATGGCCGGCGGGGGGACCGCGGGCCACGTGAATCCGCTGCTCGCGACGGCCGATCGGCTGCGCGAGCGGGAGCCGGACGCCGAGGTTCTCGTGCTCGGCACGGCGGAGGGACTCGAGGCGCGCCTCGTCCCGCAGCGCGGCTACGAGCTCGTCACCGTGCCGCGGCTGCCGTTCCCCCGCCGACCGAACCGTGACGCCCTCGCCTTTCCGGCGCGCTGGCGGCGCAGTGTGACCCTCACGCGCGAGATCCTGCGCGCGCGGGGGGTCGAGGTGGTGGTCGGATTCGGCGGCTACGCCTCGGCGCCGGCCTATGCGGCCGCGCATCGCGAGCGACTGCCGCTCGTCATCCACGAGGCGAACGCGCGTGCCGGCATCGCCAATCGCTACGGGGCGCGCTTCACGCCCTTCGTGGGCACCGTGTTCCGGGCGACGCGCATCCGCCACGGACGCGTGGTGGGCCTGCCGCTGCGCCGGGAGATCGAACAACTCGACCGCTTCGCACGGCGCCCGGAGGCGCTCGAGGCCTTCGGTCTCGCCGCGGGGCGTCCGACCCTTCTCGTGACGGGGGGATCGTTGGGCGCGAAGCGGCTCAACCAGGCCGTATCGGGTGCGATCGAGGCGATCCTCGCCACCGGCTGGCAGGTGCTGCACCTCACGGGGGATCGGGCGCCCGTCGCCGACCCGCATCTCACGGGCTACCGGCTGCTCCCGTACAGCGACCGCATGGACCTCGCGCTCGCGGTCGCCGATCTGGCGATCTCGCGCGCCGGTGCGGGCACCGTGAGCGAGCTCGCGGCGCTCGGGATCCCCGCCGTCTTCGTGCCCTATGCGGTCGGCAACGGCGAGCAGGCGCTCAACGCGCGCGACGCGGTCGAGGCGGGCGGCGCCCTCCTCGTGGCGGACGCCGAGTTCGACCCGGAGTGGGTGCGCGGCCGGCTTCCGCGTCTGCTCGAGGATCCCGCGCTGCTCGCCGACCTCGCCGCGCGGATGGCCGCGACGGGCCGCCGCGACGGCTCCGACCGTCTCGTCGACCTCGTGCTCGAGGCCGCGGCGCAGCGCCCGGCGACCCCGAGCGCAGGAAGGTAGCGTTGACGGGATGATCAAGCCCGAACTCGACCAGGAGCTGCCCGCCGAGCTCGGCTCCGTGCACTTCGTGGGCATCGGCGGCTCCGGGATGAGCGGCATCGCGCGGCTCCTGCTGGACGCCGGGCACCGGGTCACCGGTTCGGACCTGCGGGAGACCGACGCGGTCCGCGAGCTTCGTGCGGCGGGTGCCACGATCGCGATCGGGCACGACGCGGCGAACGTCGGCGATGCCGACACGGTCGTCGTGACGGGCGCGCTCTGGCAGGACAACCCCGAGTACCGGCGCGCCTTGGCGGAGGGCATCCCCGTGCTGCACCGCTCGCAGGCGCTGCGCTGGCTCATCGGCGGGCACCGGCTCATCTCGGTGGCGGGTGCCCACGGCAAGACCACCTCGACGGGGATGATCGTGACCGCCCTGCGCGAGCTGGGCGCAGATCCCGGGTTCGTCAACGGCGGCGTCATCGCGGGCTACGGCCGCAGCTCCGCCTCCGGCGCCGATGAGCTGTTCGTGGTGGAGGCGGACGAGTCCGACGGCTCGTTCCTGCTCTACGACACCGCGATCGCGCTCATCACCAACGTCGACGCCGACCACCTCGACCACTACGGCGACCAAGCCGCCTTCGAGGACGCCTTCGTGCGGTTCGCGCAGGGCGCGAGCGAGTTCGTGGTGGCCTCGAGCGACGACCCGGGGACCCGCGCGGTCACGGCGCGCCTCGAGGGAACGCGCCTGGTCACCTTCGGCTTCGCGGAGGACGCCGAGGTGCGGCTCGTCGAGGTCGTCGCGGACGGTCCCGTCGCCTTCACGCTGCGCTACCGCGGCCGCGAACACCGCGCACGGCTCGCGATCCCCGGTGCGCACAACGCGATCAACGCGGCAGGCGCCTTCGCGGTGCTCGCGACCCTCGGCCACGACCCGGAGGCGATCCTCCGCGGGCTCGAGACCTTCGCGGGGACGGGGCGGCGGTTCGAGCTGCACGGCGAGGTGCGCGGCGTGCGCGTGTTCGACGACTACGCCCACCACCCGACGGAGGTGGAGGCCGCGCTCGCGACGGCGCGGTCGGTCGTCGGCGCGGGCCGGGTGATCGCGATCCACCAGCCGCACCTCTACAGCCGGACCCGGCTCATGGCGGGCGAGTTCGCCGAGGTCTACGAGCGGCTCGCCGACCACACGGTCGTGCTCGACGTGTTCGGCGCCCGCGAGGACCCCGAGCCCGGCGTCACGGGCGCTCTCGTGTCGCAGCGTTTCGCCGACCCGAGTCGCGTCGACTACCTGCCCGACTGGCAGCAGGCGGCGGAGCGGGTGGCCGAGCTCGCCCGCCCGGGCGATCTGGTGATGACCCTCAGCTGCGGCGACGTGTACCGCATCATCCCGCAGCTGCTCGGGGCGCTCGACGCGGGCCCGGCATGACGCGAGGGCTCTCGTGAAGCGGCCGGCCGGGTTCGATGCGCCGGCGGAGGCGCCTGCGGAACGTGCGCCGCGCGGGAAGACGCCCGCGCCGGAACGTCCGACGCCGGTCCGTGAGAAGCCCGCTCGCGAGACGCCCGCTCGCGCGACGTCCGTTCGGGAGAAGCCCGTCCGAGAGAAGCGCCCGCCCCGTTCCTCGGCCGCCCGCCTCGCGACGGCGGAACTCCGCGCCGCGGAGCGCGCGCGACGCCGCCAGGAACGGCTCGAGCTGCGCCGCTTCACCCGCCGCACCCGTCGCCGACGGATCGCCTGGCTGATCGGGGTGGGTCTCGTCGTCACGCTCGTCGGCATCAGCCTCGGGGCCGTCTACTCGCCGCTGCTGGCCCTGCGCGAGATCCGGGTCGACGGCACCGTGCGCCTCGACCCCGCGCAGATCGTCGACGCGATCGACGGGCAGGAGGGCGTGCCGCTCGCGCTCCTCGACGAGTCGCGCTTGCGCGAGGAGCTCGGCGGGTTCCGGCTCATCCGCAGCTACACGACCGAGATCCTGCCGCCGGGAACGCTCATCGTGCACGTCTCCGAGCGCACGCCGATCGGTTCGATCCTGCGCGGGGGATCCTTCGAGCTCGTCGATGCGGCCGGGGTCATGATCGACTCCACGCCCGAGCGCACTCCGGGGGTTCCGCTCATCCAGGTCGCCGACGACGATGTCGAGTCGGCCGCCTATCGTTCGGTGGCCGAGGTGCTGCTGGCGCTTCCCCCCGAGCTGCTCGCCCAGGTCGACACCGTGGTCGCCTCGACGCGCGACGACGTGACGCTCGGGATGGTCGGGTCGAGCCAGCGGGTCGAGTGGGGCGGTGCGGAGAACTCGGCGCACAAGGCGCGAGTGCTCGCGGCGCTGCTCGCGATCCACGCCGGGAGCGGGCCGGGCAGCTACGACGTGTCGGCTCCGGGCAGCGCGGTCTTCCGGAAGGGCTAGGCGTGTTTCGCGACACGCGGAGCGGCATGGCTGCGGCGTGAGGCGTCGCACGTACCGTGAAGGCACAACAGACTAGTGAGAAAGACTCTAAACCTCAAGTAGAGGTTGAAGGTTCTTCTCCAGGAGGCCGGACGTGACATCGAACCAGAACTACCTCGCCGTCATCAAGGTCGTCGGAATCGGCGGCGGTGGCGTGAACGCGGTGAACCGGATGATCGAGCTCGGCCTGCGCGGCGTCGAGTTCATCGCCATCAACACCGACGCCCAGGCGCTGCTCATGAGCGACGCCGACGTCAAGCTCGACGTGGGGCGTGAGCTCACCCGCGGGCTCGGCGCGGGTGCCGACCCCGAGGTCGGCCGACGCGCCGCCGAGGACCACGCGGAGGAGATCGAGGAGGCGCTCACCGGCGCCGACATGGTCTTCGTGACCGCGGGCGAGGGCGGCGGCACCGGCACGGGCGGCGCGCCCGTGGTGGCGCGCATCGCCAAGTCGATCGGCGCCCTCACCATCGGCGTCGTCACGAAGCCCTTCGGCTTCGAGGGCAAGCGTCGTCAGGCCCAGGCCGAGATCGGCGTCGCGGCGCTCAAGAACGAGGTCGACACCCTCATCGTCGTCCCCAACGACCGCCTGCTCGAGATCAGCGACCGCGGCATCAGCATGCTCGAGGCCTTCTCGACCGCCGACCAGGTGCTGCTCGCGGGCGTTCAGGGCATCACCGACCTCATCACGACACCCGGACTCATCAACCTCGACTTCGCCGACGTCAAGTCGGTCATGCAGGGCGCGGGCTCGGCGCTCATGGGCATCGGCGCAAGCCGCGGGGCCGACCGGGCCATCAAGGCCGCGGAGCTCGCGGTCGCCTCGCCGCTGCTCGAGGCCTCGATCGACGGTGCGCACGGCGTGCTGCTGTCGATCCAGGGCGGATCGAACCTCGGCATCTTCGAGATCAACGACGCCGCCCGCCTCGTGCAGGAGGCCGTGCACCCCGAGGCGAACATCATCTTCGGCGCCGTCATCGACGACACCCTCGGCGACGAGGTGCGCGTCACGGTCATCGCGGCGGGCTTCGACGGCGGCGAACCGAGTGTGCGCCCCGCGGTCGCCGATCGCCGCAGCAGCTACGCGGAGGTCCCCGTGCCGGTGGCCGTCGGAGCGACCGGCTCGCTCGCCGAGGCCCCCGCGCCCGAGAGCTGGACGCGCGAGCCCGAGGTGCCCGTGGTGGCCTCGCTCGACGACTTCGAGGACGACGCGGACCTGGACATCCCCGACTTCCTGAAGTGACGAGATGAGCGCCCCGGACGGCGGGCCGCTCGCGGAGCGGCTCGCCGCCGTGGATTCCGGCATCGCCGACGCCGCGCGCGCGGCGGGCCGGGATCCCGCCGAGCTCACCCGGATCGTCGTCACCAAGTTCCACCCGGCCGCGCTCGTGCGCGAACTCGCCGCGCTCGGCGTGCACGAGCTGGGGGAGAACCGCCACCAGGAGGCGCAGGCGAAAGCGGCGGAGACCGCCGACCTCGACATCCGCTGGCATTTCGTCGGGCAGCTGCAGAGCAACAAGGCCCGCGCCGTGCGGCGCTACGCGCACGCCATCCACTCCCTCGATCGCACCTCGCTCGTGGACGCGCTCCGCGACGCGGAGGCTCCCGCCATCGAGGGCTTCCTCGAGATCGACCTCTCCGGCGAACCCGGCAGAGGGGGCGTCGCCCCGGATGCCGCGCCCGCCCTCGCCGAACGCGTGCTCGCGACCGAGGGGCTGCGGCTCGTGGGCGTCATGGGGGTCGCCCCGCTCGGCGCCGAGCCGCGCCCCGCCTTCGCGCGGCTGCGCGCGGTCTCGGAGCGCATCCGCGAGCTGGCGCCCGACGCGGACCGCATCTCGGCGGGCATGTCGGGGGACTTCCGCGAGGCGATCCTGGAAGGCGCGACACACCTGCGCATCGGCACGGCAATCACGGGAAAGCGGCCCGACCGCGGTTAATCTCGGGTCAGACCCTGAGAGTTCCGGAGGACGACATGGCGAACCCGCTGCGCAAGACGATGGTCTATCTCGGCCTGGCCGATGAGGACTACGACGACGCCGTCGAGCAGGCGCCCGTCGCCGCTCCGGCCCCGAGCGGATCGGCGCGCCCCGCGCCGGTGACCCCGCTGCGCCGCGCCGCGGCCCCCCGCACGGCGCCCGCCGGCATGAACGAGATCCTCACGGTCCACCCGCGCCACTACAAGGACGCCCAGACGATCGCCGAGAGCTTCCGCGAGGGCATCCCGGTCATCATCAACCTCACCCAGATGAGCGAGCCCGAGGCGCGTCGCCTCATCGACTTCGCGAGCGGCCTCTCGATGGGGCTCTACGGCAAGATCGAGCGCGTCACGAGCAAGGTGTTCCTGCTCTCGCCCGAGCACGTCGCGATCAGCGGCGATCAGGCGGAAGCCGAGTCCGAGGTCGACGCGAGCTTCTTCGACCGGTGAACCGGCGGTGATCGCGTAGCCCGCAGGCGCGTCGAGATCACACCAGCCCCACCACCCACACTGGCAACCGAACGGGGGGCAGCCCTCCGTCGCGTCGACGGCTGTACGCTGGATGTCGGCGCGGCCTCTGGCTGCGAGCGATCCTTGCTACGGTGAGGAGATTCGCGAACCGGATCAGGCAAGCAATGGAGGTGCGGTCATGGCTTTGACGCCGGAAGACGTCGTCAACAAGCGTTTCAACCCCACGAAGTTCCGTGAGGGCTACGACCAGGACGAGGTGGACGACTTCCTCGACGAGGTGGTCGTCGAACTGCGACGTCTCAACCAGGAGAACGAGGAGCTGCGCCAGCGTCTCGTCGCGGCGGACGCCCGGATCAGCGAGCTCCAGCGCTCGGCGAGCCAGGCGCCCGTGGTGGCGCCTGCCGCCGCACCCGTCGCGTCGGCCCCGCCCGTCGCCGCTCCGGCCCCCGCCCCCGTCCCGGTCGCCGCGCCGGCGCCCGCCGCACCCGACTTCGCCGCACAGGACTCGGGCTCGATGGACCAGGGCAACACCAACAACCTGCTCCAGCTCGCCCGTCGTCTCCACGAGGAGCACGTGCGCGAGGGCATGGAGAAGCGCGACCAGCTCATCGCCGAGGGTCATGCGACCGCCGCCCGCATCGTCTCCGAGGCGGAGACGCAGCAGCGCGTGCAGATCGACGCGCTCGAGCAGGAGCGCGCGGGTCTCGAGCGTCGCGTCGAGGAGCTGCGCATCTTCGAGTCCTCGTACCGGGAGCAGCTCAAGAGCTACATCGAGGGTCAGCTCGCGGAGCTCGAGTCGGCAGCCCCGCTCGCCGCCGCCGAGCAGCCCGCCCAGCCGGCGCTGAGCTCGGCCGCGCCCGCCTACGCGGAGCCGGCTGCGCCGGCGTTCGCCGAACCGGCCGCCCCGACGTTCGCCGAGCCCGCCCCGAGCTTCGAGGCGCCCGCGGTGGAATCCGCTCCGGCCGCCCCCGAGTACGCGCCCGCCGCGCCCGATTACCCGGCGTCGGTCGCGCCCGCGGCCCCCGAGTACCCGGCGCCGTCGTTCTCGGACTTCGGCGCCCCGGCCGCCCCGCAGCCGGCCGTGTCGTCCGCGCCGCCCGCCTACGCCGGTTTCCCGGCTCCGCAGGTGACCCCGGACTTCCCGGCCCCGCAGGAGCAGCCGCAGGCGCAGGAGCCCGACTACCCCGCCTACTCGCAGCGCCACAACGAGTACCCCGGCCTTGGCGGCAACTGAGCCCCAGGGCACGCCGGATCTCGCGGGGCGCGCACGCGTGAGCGTGCGCGCCCTCGTGCTGCTCGCCGCGGTCGCGGTCGGTGTGCTCGCCCTCGACCAGTTCGCCAAGTACCTCGTGGTCACCAACCTCGAGGTCGGCGAGATGGTCCCGGTGCTGGGTGAGTTCTTCCAGCTGCATTTCGTCAAGAACTCGGGGGCCGCGTTCTCGCTCGCGAGCGGCTTCACCTGGATCCTGTCGATCGTCGCCGTGGGCGTGATCGTGCTCATCATCGTCTTCGCGAAGCGCATCCGCTCGATCGCGTGGGCGTTCATGTTCGGGCTGCTGCTCGGCGGCGCACTCGGCAACGTCACCGATCGCCTGTTCCGCGAACCCGGATTCGGCACCGGGCACGTCATCGACTTCCTGCAGTTCTGGGGCTTCCCGGCCATCTTCAACCTCGCCGATGTGGCGATCGTCACGGGGATGGGTCTGTTCCTGCTGCTCGCCTTGCGGGGTGTGGGTCTCGACGGCGTCCGGGTGCCCTCGACGACGACGCCCGCCACGGAGCAGCTCTCGAACGAGGTCGACCCGGATGAGCCGGGGGACCGCCCGGCGGGAGCCTGAGGTGGAGCGACGCGGGATGCCGGTGCCCGACGGGCTGCTCGGCGACCGCGCCGACGCCGCCGTCGCCCGGCTCCTCGGATTCTCGCGCACCTTCGCGGCCGAGGTGCTCGAGGCGGGCGGGGTGAGCCTCGACGGAGTCGTGCTCGGCAAGTCCGATCGCGTGCGGGCCGGCTGGCTCGAGGTCGAGTGGGCGCCCAGGCTCGAGCCCGCGGTCGTGCCGCAGCTCGTGCCCGGGTTCACCGTCGTCCACGACGACGACGACATCATCGTCATCGACAAGCCGGTCGGGGTCGCGGCGCATCCCGCGAGCGGCTGGGACGGCCCGACGGTGCTGGGCGCCCTCGCGGGCGCCGGCTACCGGGTCGCGACCTCCGGGGCGGCCGAACGAGCCGGCATCGTCCACCGGCTGGATGTCGGCACGAGCGGCCTGATGGTCGTCGCGAAGAGCGAGCGCGCCTACAGCGAGCTCAAGCGCGCCTTCCACGACCGCGAGGTCGACAAGATCTACCACGCCCTCGTGCAGGGCCACCCGGACCCCTTCTCGGGCACGATCGACGCGCCCGTCGGGCGCCACCCCGGTTCGAGCTGGAAGTTCGCCGTCACCGCCGACGGCAAGCACGCCGTCACCCACTACGACACCCTCGAGGCGCTGCGCTCCGCGACCCTCCTCGAGATCCACCTCGAGACGGGGCGCACCCACCAGATCCGCGTGCACATGTCGGCGCAACGGCACCCCTGCGTGGGCGACATCCTCTACGGGGCGGATCCGACGGTCGCGGCCCGACTCGGCCTCACCCGGCAGTGGCTGCACGCCGTGAAGCTCGGATTCCGGCATCCCGCGACGGGGGAGTACGTGCAGTTCGAGACACGCTACCCCGACGACCTGCAGCACGCGCTCGAGGTCCTTCGCGCGGATTAGTCTGGAGGTCCAGACCCCGACCGGAGAGCGTGTGTCGAGCAGCGATTCCTTCGTGCACCTGCACGTGCACAGCGAATACAGCATGCTCGACGGCGCCGCCCGCGTCGGCGACCTCATGAAGGCGGTCGTCGAGCAGGGCATGCCGGCCATCGCCGTCACCGACCACGGCAACAACTTCGGCGCCTTCGACTTCTGGTCGCAGGCGAACGCCGCGGGCGTGAAGCCCATCATCGGCACCGAGGCGTACCTCACGCCCGGCACCTCGCGCTTCGACAAGACCCGGGTGCGCTGGGGCAACGGCGGCGAGGACGACGTCTCGGGATCCGGCGCCTACACCCACATGACGATGTGGGCGGAGAACACCGCCGGGATGCACAACCTCTTCCGGCTCTCGAGCCTCGCCTCCATCGAGGGCTACTACTTCAAGCCCCGCATGGACCGCGAACTGCTGCAGCGCTACGCGACGGGCATCATCGCCACCACGGGCTGCCCCTCCGGCGAGGTGCAGACCCGCTTGCAGCTCGGGCAGTACACCGCGGCGCGCGAGGCGGCCGCCGAGTTCCGCGACATCTTCGGCAAGGACAACTTCTTCGTCGAGCTCATGGACCACGGGCTCGGCATCGAGCGGCGCGTCATGACCGACCTCGTGCGGCTCGCGAAGGATCTCGATCTGCCGCTCGTGGCCACCAACGACCTGCACTACACGCACGCGCACGACTCCTCGGCCCACGAGATCCTGCTGTGCGTGCAGTCCGGCTCGACCCTCGCCGACCCCAACCGCTTCAAGTTCGACGCGCAGGAGTTCTACCTCAAGACCCCCGCCCAGATGCGCGAGCTGTTCCGCGACCACCCCGACGCCTGCGACAACACGCTGCTCATCGCGGAACGCTGCGCCGTCGAGTTCAACACGAGCGCCAACTACATGCCGCGCTACCCGGTGCCCGACGGCGAGACGGAGGAGAGCTGGTTCGTCCAGGAGGTCGAGAAGGGCCTCCACGAGCGCTACCCGGGCGGCATCCCCGACGAGGTCCGGAAGCAGGCCGAGTACGAGGTCGGCGTGATCGTGCAGATGGGCTTCCCCGGCTACTTCCTCGTGGTCGCCGACTTCATCAACTGGTCGAAGGACCACGGCATCCGCGTCGGCCCGGGCCGCGGCTCGGGCGCGGGGTCGATGGCGGCCTACGCCATGAAGATCACCGATCTCGACCCCTTGCAGCACGGCCTCATCTTCGAGCGGTTCCTCAACCCCGACCGCGTCTCGATGCCGGACTTCGACGTGGACTTCGACGAACGTCGTCGCGGCGAGGTCATCAAGTACGTGACCGAGAAGTACGGCGAGGAGCGCGTCGCGCAGATCGTCACCTACGGCACGATCAAGGCCAAGCAGGCCCTCAAGGACTCCGGGCGCGTGCTGGGCTTCCCGTTCTCGATGGGGGAGAAGCTCACCAAGGCGATGCCGCCCGCCATCATGGGCAAGGACATCCCGCTCGGCGGCATCGTCGACCCCGCTCACGAGCGCTACAAGGAGGCCGGCGACTTCCGGGCGCTGCTGGAGACCGACGCGGACGCGCGCACGGTCTTCGAGACCGCGCGCGGGCTCGAGGGGCTCAAGCGCCAGTGGGGCGTGCACGCGGCGGGCGTCATCATGTCGAGCGAGCCGCTCATCGACATCATCCCGATCATGAAGCGGGAGCAGGACGGCCAGATCGTCACCCAGTTCGACTACCCGGCCGCCGAGGCGCTCGGCCTCATCAAGATGGACTTCCTGGGGTTGCGCAACCTCACGATCATCGACGACGCCCTCGACAACATCGAGGCGAACCGCGGCTTCCGTCCCGTGCTCGAGGAGCTCGCCCTCGACGACCCGGGTGCCTACGAACTGCTGGGTCGCGGCGACACCCTGGGCGTCTTCCAGCTCGACGGCGGGCCCATGCGGGGCCTTCTGCGGCTCATGAAGCCCGACAACTTCGAAGACATCTCGGCCGTGCTCGCGCTCTACCGGCCGGGGCCGATGGGCGCCAACGCCCACACCGACTACGCGCTGCGCAAGAACGGTCAGCAGCGGATCGCGCCCATCCATCCCGAGCTCGAGGAGCCGCTGCGCGACATCCTCGACACGACCTACGGGCTCATCGTCTACCAGGAGCAGGTGATGGCCATCGCCCAGCGGGTGGCGGGCTTCACCCTCGGCCAGGCCGACATCCTGCGGCGCGCGATGGGCAAGAAGAAGAAGTCCGAGCTCGACAAGCAGTACGAGGGCTTCGTGGCCGGCATGAAGGGCAACGGCTACTCCGACACGGCCATCAAGACGCTCTGGGACATCCTGCTGCCGTTCTCGGACTACGCCTTCAACAAGGCCCACTCGGCCGCCTACGGGGTGCTCAGCTACTGGACGGCCTACCTCAAGGCGCACTACCCGGCCGAGTACATGGCGGCCCTGCTCACGAGTGTCGGGGATGCCCGCGACAAGCTCGCGCTGTACCTCAACGAGTGCCGCCGGATGGGCATCCAGGTGCTGCCGCCCGACGTCAACGAGTCGATCGGCTACTTCGCGGCCGTCGGCGAGGACATCCGCTTCGGCCTGGGCGCGGTGCGCAACGTCGGCTTCGGGGTGGTCGACCAGATCCGTGACGCGCGCGAGCAGAAGGGCGCGTTCTCGAGCTTCCACGACTTTCTGCGCAAGGTGCCGTTGACCGCCCTCAACAAGCGCACCATCGAGTCGCTCATCAAGGCCGGCGCCTTCGACTCGCTCGGGTCGACGCGCCGCGCCCTCATCGAGATCCACGAGGGCGCCGTCGATCAGGCCGTCAAGCAGAAGCGCGAGGAGGCGAGCGGGCAGGTCGGGTTCGACTTCGACGCGCTCCTCGGGGAGCTCGACACGGTCGAGCCCGAGGTGCCGCACCGGCCGGAGTGGGGCAAGAAGGAGAAGCTCGCCTTCGAACGCGACATGCTGGGCCTCTACGTGTCGGAGCATCCCCTCGACGGCCTGGATGTCGTGCTGGCCAAGCACCGGAGCGTGACGATCGCCGAGCTGCTGTCCTCGGAGACGATCCAGGACGGCGAGACGGTCACGGTGGCGGGGCTGCTCACGAGCGTGCAGCATCGCACCGCCCGCAACTCGGGCAACCCGTACGGGGTCGTGCAGCTCGAGGACTTCGGCGGCGAGGTCAGCGTCATGTTCCTCGGCAAGACCTACCAGGAGTTCGCCCCGGGGCTCGTGAACGATGCCATCGTGGTGGTGCGCGCGCGGGTCAGTCAGCGCGACGACGGGGTCGCCCTGCACGCCGCGAGCATGTTCGCTCCCGACGTCGGGCAGAGCCTCGGCGCCGGCCCGCTCGTCATCCAGGTGGCCGAGCACCGTGCGACCACCGAGGTCGTCACGGCCCTCAACGACGTGCTGATCCGGCACCGCGGCGACAACGAGGTGCGGCTGCGGCTCGTGCGCGGCGAGTCGGCGCGCCTCTTCGAGATCCCGTATCCGGTGGCGGTGACGGCCGACCTCTACGGCGAGCTCAAGAGTCTTCTCGGCCCGAACTGCGTCGTCTAGGCCCCGCGTCCCGCGGACCGAGTGCCGTCGCGTAGCCCTCCTCGCCGATCGAGTCCCGCCGCAGGACCTTCCCCGCTGATCGAGTGCCGCCGCAGGCGGTGTATCGAGATCCGCCCCTACAGCCGCTCGCCCGGACGGAAGTAGCTGCGCTCGTGGTACAGCAGTGCTTCGTCCTCGGCACCGAGTCCGCCGTCCTCGATCTGCACGACGATGACGGCGTTGTGGTGCACGGGGTAGCGGCCCACGATGCGCCCCAGCATCCACGCCGGCACGTCTTTCAGCAGCGGCAGTCCGAGCGGGCCGGGCGCCCAGTGGTCGCCGTCGAAGCGCCTGTCGTGGTCGCCCGCCATGGTGGCCGCGAGCCCGCTGTTGCGGGAGCCGAGGATGTGGATGAGCACATGGTCGGTCTGCTCGATCGCGGGCCAGGCGCTCGACACCCGGGCCATGTTGAAGGTCGCGAGCGGAGGCACGGCGGCGAGCGAGGCGAGCGAGGTCGCGGTGAAGCCCACGGGGCGACCGTCGGGGTCGCGCGCGGTCACCGCCGACACGCCGGCCGCGAGGCGACGGAACGCCAGCTTGAACGCCGACAGCTCGTCGACGATGTGCGGCTCGTGGTCGCTGCTGCTCTGGGTCATCGTGGATGCTCAACTCTCCGGCGCGTGAGGGCATTCCTCGCGGCCTCTAGCATTGTCTCGCGATGATCCAGACTCTCGACCTCCGCGGCATCCGTCCGTCACGCGCCGAACTCGGCTCGCTCATCCCGCGTGCCCAGGTGGATGTGTCGTTCGCCACCTCTGCCGCGGAGCGGCTCATCACCGAGGTGAGGGAGCGCGGCTGGGCGGCGCTGCAGGATCAGGCGGAGCGTTTCGACGGCGTGCGTCCGGACGCCATCCGGGTGTCGGTCGACGCGATCGCGGCCGCGGTCGCCTCGCTCGAGGCGCCCGTACGCGCCGCCCTCGAGGAGTCGATCGAGCGCGTGCGCCGGGCATCGCGCGCCCAGGTTCCCGCGCCCGCGGTCACCGAGCTCGCGCCGGGGGCGCGCGTCGAGCAGCGCTGGCAGCCGGTGCGTCGCGCGGGACTCTACGTGCCGGGCGGCAAGGCCGTGTATCCCTCGAGCGTCATCATGAACGTCGTCCCCGCGCAGGTCGCCGGGGTGGCCTCGGTCGTGCTCGCCTCGCCGCCTCAGGCCGAGTTCGGCGGCTCGGTGCACCCGACGATCCTCGCGGCAGCCGGGCTGCTGGGGGTGACCGAGGTCTACGCGATGGGCGGTGCGGGCGCCATCGGCGCCTTCGCCTACGGTGTGCCGGACCTCGGACTCGAGGCCGTCGACCTCGTCACCGGACCCGGCAATGTGTTCGTCGCGGCCGCGAAGCGGCTCGTGCGCGGTGTCGTGGGCATCGACGCCGAGGCGGGTCCCACCGAGATCCTGGTGATCGCCGACGCGACCGCCGATCCGGTCCTGGTGGCCGCCGACCTCGTGAGCCAGGCCGAGCACGACGAGCTCGCCGCCGCGATCCTCGTGACCGACGCGCCGGAGCTCGCGGTGCGGGTCGTGGAGCAGCTCGAGCGGCAGCTCGCGGCGACCACCCACACGGAGCGCGCGACCGCGGCGATCGACGGCGTGCAGTCCGCCATCGTGCTCGTCGACGATCTCGCGGCGGCGGCCGAGTTCAGCAACCTCTACGGCCCCGAGCACCTGGAGATCCAGACCGCCGACCCGGATGCGCAGCTCGCCGCGATCAGCGACGCGGGCGCGATCTTCCTGGGGCCGTACTCGCCGGTGAGCGTCGGCGACTACCTCGCGGGGTCGAACCACGTGCTGCCGACGGGCGGGCAGGCGCGGTTCTCCTCGGGGCTCTCGGCGGCGAGCTTCCTCCGCCCGCAACAGGTGATCCGCTACGAACGCGAGGGGCTCGCGGAGGTCGCGGCGCGGTTGCGCGCGTTGAGCGACGCCGAGCAGCTGCCCGCCCACGGCGACGCGGTCGACGTGCGCTTCCCGGTCTGATTCCCGGCCTTTTCGGGGCCGACGGGGTACGCTGAGCGCGATGTTCTGCCCCTTCTGCCGCCATCCCGACAGCCGGGTTGTCGACTCGAGGACGAGCGACGACGGCTTGTCGATCCGGCGACGCCGACAGTGCCCGCAATGCGGTCGGCGCTTCTCGACCACCGAGACCGCGAGCCTCAACGTCATCAAGCGTTCGGGCATCGTCGAGCCGTTCAGCCGCGAGAAGGTCGTCTCGGGCGTGCGCAAGGCCTGCCAGGGGCGTCCCGTGAGCGATGCCGATCTCGCGCTGCTCGCGCAACGCGTCGAGGAGACCATCCGGGCGACGGGCGTCGCGCAGGTCGACGCGAACGACATCGGGCTCGCCATCCTGCCGCCGCTGCGGGAGCTCGACGAGGTGGCCTACCTGCGTTTCGCGAGCGTGTATCAGGGCTTCGACTCGCTCGAGGACTTCGAGGCGGCCATCGCGCTGCTGCGGGTCGAGCATGCGGACGCACAGGCGACCCCCGTGGCGGACGACGGCGCCGATCTCCGCCTCGGCTAGCCTGGGGTCGGCATGTACCGACTCCTCTTCCGTCTCGTCCTGTCGCGCCTCGACCCCGAGTTCGCGCACCACCTCGCCTTCCTCGTCATCCGCGTGCTCGGGTGGCCCGGGCTGCGCGCGATCACCCGCGCGTTCACGCGGCCGGACCGCTCCCTCGTGGTCCGCACCCTCGGGCTCGAGTTCCCGTCGCCGTTCGGGCTCGCGGCCGGCTTCGACAAGGAGGCTCGCGGGATCCCCGGGTTCGGCGCGCTCGGCTTCGGCCACGTCGAGGTCGGCACGATCACCGCACTCGCCCAACCGGGCAACCCGAAGCCGCGGCTGTTCCGGCTGATCCCGGACCGCGCCGTGGTGAACCGCATGGGCTTCAACAACGCGGGCGCCGAGGCCGCCGCTCCGCGCATCGAGCGGGCACGTCGCCAGGCGGTGCGCCCCATCATCGGCGTCAACATCGGCAAGAGCAAGGTCGTGCCGGTCGAGGAGGCGATCGGCGACTACCTGGTCAGCACGCGACTGCTGGCGCCGCACGCCGACTACCTCGTGGTGAACGTCAGCTCGCCCAACACCCCGGGACTGCGCGGCCTGCAGGAGCTCGACAAGCTCGAACCGCTGCTCGCCGCGGTCCGGGACGCCGCGGGCGGCGTCCCGGTGCTCGTGAAGATCGCGCCCGACCTCACCGACGAGCAGGTGCTGCGGATCGCCGAGCTGACCCTGCGGCTCGAGCTCGCCGGCATCGTGGCGACCAACACGACGCTCTCCCGCGACGGTCTCGTCACCGACCCGGCCGTCGTCGCGGCGGCCGGCGACGGCGGGCTCTCGGGAGCCCCGCTCGCTGCGCGCGCCCTCGCGGTGCTGCGTCTGCTGCGTGCGGCGGTCGGCCCGGAGCTGTGTCTCATCGCGGTGGGCGGTGTGACGACCGCGGCCGAGGTGCGGGAGCGCCTCGAGGCGGGCGCCACCCTCGTGCAGGGCTACACGGCCTTCCTCTACGAGGGTCCGTTCTGGGCGCGCGCGGTGAACAGAGGGCTCACGAGCTAGCTGGTCAGGAGCGCCGCGAGGAGTCGCGGCGGGAGATGACCCGATCTACGCGGGGAACTGCCCGCGCTTGACCTGAGGCTTCGGGAGGCGCAGCGGGCGCAACTGGACGGCGCGCATCGCGGCGTACCAGGTGACCTTCTCGACCTTCCCGGCTCCGAACTTGGCGGCGAGCTTCTTGCGCAGCTGGCGGCCGAGCCACAGCACGTCGATCACGACGAGCAGGATGACCGCCCACACCGCGAGCAGCGCGTAGATCGCCACGTACTGGTTCGGGATGAAGTAGGTGAGGATCACGAGCACCATGAGGGGCAGAAGGACCTCGCCGACGCTCCAGCGGGCGTCCACGTAGTCGCGCACGTACTTCTTCTGGGGGCCCTTGTCGCGAGCCGGGAGGTAGCGCTCCTCGCCGTTGGCCATGCCCACCCGTGCGCGATCGCGCTGCTCGTTGAGCTTGGCGCGCGACTCGCGTGAGGCCGTCTTGCGGTCGTCGGGAACCAGGGGGCGCTTGCGCGCGGCCTCCTGCTCCTTGCGGCTCGGGGTCGCGCGACCCTTGCCGGCGACCGACTCGGTCTCCGGGGTCTCGGGCGCAGCGGACGGTTCGGTGGGGGTGTTCTTGGGCACGGGATCCTCGCTGGTCGGTGACCTTAAGATAGCCCACATGCCTGTGACCGAGCCGTCCGCCGCCGCCCCCGCCACCCCTCGCGCCGACGAGTTCCGGGAGGCCGTCGCCGCGGGGCTGCCCGCGGCCATCGCCGAGCTCTCCGGTCTCGTGCGCATCCCCTCGGTCGCCTGGGACGGCTTCGACCACTCCCAGGTGCGGGCGAGCGCGGAGCGGGTGGCGGAGCTCGCGCGCGCCCTCGGGGTGTTCGAGTCGGTCGAGGTCGTGCAGCTGCCGATCGCCGGGCCCGACGCGGATGTCCTCGGCCAGCCGGCGGTCGTCGCGACGCGCGCGGCCCGAGGCGGCAAGCCCACGATCCTGCTGTACGCGCACCACGACGTGCAGCCTCCCGGCGACGAGGCGGACTGGCATTCGAAGCCGTACGAGCCGACACTGCGCGGCGACCGCCTGTACGGGCGCGGCGCGGCCGACGACAAGGCCGGCGTGGTCGCGCACCTCGCGGCGATCCGCGCGTACCAGACGGTGCTCGGCGACCCTGAGATCGGCATCGTGCTCTACGCCGAAGGGGAGGAGGAGTTCGGATCGCGCTCGATCACGACCTTCCTCGACCACTATCGCGAGCAGTTCGACGCCGACGTCATCGTGGTCGCCGACTCGGGCAACTGGTCGATCGACGTGCCCGCGATCACGGTCGGATTGCGCGGGGCGGTGGCGTTCAACCTGCGGTTCACGACGCTCGAGCACGCCTCTCACTCCGGCATGTTCGGGGGAGCGGTTCCCGACGCCATGCTCGCCGCGATCCGCACCCTCGACACCTTGTGGAACGCGGACGGCTCGGTCGCCGTCGCAGGGCTGAGCTCGCGCGAGGCCGAGACGCCCGCCTACGACGAGGCCCAGCTGCGCGCGGAGACCGGCCTGCTGCCGGAGGCGCAGCCGATCGGGCACGGCGCGATCATCGGGCGCATCTGGAATCAGCCGGCCATCACGATCACCGGCATCGACGCGCCGAGCGTGCGCGACGCCTCCAATACCCTCGTCCCCAGCGTCCGCGTGCGGGTGAGCGCCCGCGTGGCGCCGGGGCAGCGCGCCGAGGACGCCTACGAAGCGCTCATCGGCCATCTGCGCGCCCACGCGCCGTACGGCGCCCGACTCGAGGTCGACGGCCTGGACCTCGGTCAGCCGTTCCTCGTCGACACGAGCGGATGGGCGGTCGCCGACGTCAAGGAGGTGCTGGGAGAGGCCTTCGGCAACCCCGCCGTCGAAATGGGGGTCGGCGGGTCGATCCCGTTCATCGCCGCACTCGCCGAGCGCTTCCCGAACGCCCAGATCCTCGTGACGGGCGTCGAGGATCCCGACTCGCGGGCGCACAGCCCCAACGAGTCGGTGCACCTGCCGAGCTTCGAGAAGGCGATCCTCGCCGAGGCGCTGCTGCTCGCGCGGCTCGGGGCCCGATGACCAGCATTCCCCCGGGACCGGCGGGTACAATCGCCCACATGACCGACACCCTCGAGACCACGCACGGGGTCACCCTGACCGACACCGCCGCCTTCAAGGTGCGCTCCCTGCTCGAGCAGGAGGGCCGTGACGACCTGCGGCTGCGCGTCGCCGTGCAGCCGGGCGGCTGCTCGGGCCTCATCTACCAGCTCTACTTCGACGAGCGCCTGCTCGACGGCGACGCCACGCGCGACTTCGACGGGGTCGAGGTCGTCGTCGACCGCACGAGCGTGCCCTACCTCGACGGCGCCTCGATCGACTTCGAGGACACCATCCAGAAGCAGGGCTTCACGATCGACAACCCCAACGCGCAGGGCAGCTGCGCATGCGGCGACAGCTTCCACTGAGCCGTCACCGATAGCCAACACGAGGCGTTCTCCGCGAGGAGGGCGCCTCGCGTGGTTATAGACTCGAACACGAACCACAGCTGTCGTCGTCCGAGAGGTCACAGGTGCGATCCAACCGCCCACAGGGTCCGGCCCGCCGTTCACGACTCGCCCGTTGGGCAGTCCTTCCGATCGGGCTCGTGGTCACCCTCGTGCTCGCCGGCTGCACCCAGCAGCAGCTCAACGGCTGGCTTCCGGGTGGTGCAGGCACCACCAACCACACCGACCGCGTGATCGGCCTGTGGGTCACCTCGTGGATCGTGCTCCTCGGCGTGGGCGTCGTCACCTGGGGCCTCATCCTCTGGGCGGCCGTCGTCTACCGCCGCCGCAAGGGGCAGAGCGGCCTCCCGATCCAGCTGCGCTACAACCTGCCGATCGAGATCTTCTACACGATCGTGCCGCTCATCCTCATCATCGGCTTCTTCGCCTTCACGGCGCGCGACCAGACGGTCATCGAGACCGATCCGGGCGACCCGCAGGTGCGCATCGAGGCGATCGGCAAGCGCTGGGCGTGGGACTTCAACTACCTCGAGGAGAACCGCCACTCCGAGGGCGTGCAGGCCCAGCCCGACGAGAAGGGCGAGCTCGACGAGGACACCCTGCCGGCGCTGTATCTGCCGGTCGGCGAGAAGGTGCAGATCGACCTCGAGTCGCGCGACGTCGCGCACTCCTTCTGGATCATCGACTTCCTCTACAAGAAGGACATGATCCCGGCGAAGTCCAACCACATGTACTTCGTTCCGCTCAAGGAGGGCGTCTACCGCGGCAAGTGCGCGGAGCTGTGCGGCGAGTACCACGCCGACATGCTCTTCACGGTGCACGTCGTCTCGCGCGCCGAGTACGAGGCGTACCTCGACACGCTCCCCGAGGGGCGCAACGGTCTCGAGAACAACGTGAACCAGAACCTTCCGGGTAACACCGGTACCGACGAGAACGAGGACTGAGGCATCCGATGACCACGGCAGCCGCACCGGCATTCGGACGCACCAAGCCCACTCGCAAGGGCAACGTCTTCGTCAAGTGGATCACCACCACCGACCACAAGACGATCGGGTACCTCTACCTCATCACCTCGTTCATCTACTTCTGCATCGGCGGCGTGCTCGCGCTCGTCATCCGCGTGGAGCTGTTCACGCCGGGCGTCGACGTGGTGCCGTCGAACGAGGCCTACAACCAGCTCTTCACGATGCACGGCACGATCATGCTGCTCATGTTCGCGACCCCGCTGTTCGCGGGTTTCGCGAACGTGGCGATGCCGTTGCAGATCGGTGCGCCGGATGTGGCGTTCCCGCGCCTCAACGCCTTCGCCTACTGGCTGTTCAGCTTCGGTTCGCTCATCGCCATCGGCGGCTTCTTCACCCCGCAGGGTGCGGCCGGCTTCGGATGGACCGCCTACGCACCGCTGTCGAGCACGACGTTCTCGCCGGGTCTCGGCGGCAACCTCTGGGTGTTCGGTCTCGCGCTGTCCGGTTTCGGCACGATCCTGGGAGCCGTGAACTTCATCACGACGATCATCACGATGCGCGCGCCCGGCATGACGATGTTCCGCATGCCGATCTTCACCTGGAACATCCTCGTGACGTCGATCCTCGTGCTCCTGGCCTTCCCGGTGCTCGCGGGCGGTCTGTTCGCGCTCGGCGCCGACCGCGTGTTCGGCGCGCACCTGCTCGATCCCGCCAACGGCGGCACCATCCTCTGGCAGCACCTGTTCTGGTTCTTCGGCCACCCCGAGGTCTACATCATCGCGCTGCCGTTCTTCGGCATCATCTCCGAGGTGCTGCCGGTGTTCAGCCGCAAGCCGATCTTCGGCTACAAGACCCTCATCTACGCGACGATCGCCATCGCGGCGCTCTCGGTCACGGTGTGGGCGCACCACATGTACGTCACCGGCTCGGTGCTGCTGCCGTGGTTCGCGCTCATGACGATGCTCATCGCGGTGCCGACGGGCGTGAAGATCTTCAACTGGGTCGGCACCATGTGGCGCGGCTCGGTCACCTTCGAGACCCCGATGATCTGGGCGATCGGCTTCCTCGTGACCTTCACCTTCGGCGGACTCACGGGCGTCATCCTGGCCTCGCCGCCGCTCGACTTCCACGTGTCGGACTCGTACTTCGTGGTCGCCCACTTCCACTACGTGGTGTTCGGAACGGTCGTCTTCGCGATGTTCTCGGGCTTCTACTTCTGGTGGCCGAAGTGGACGGGCAAGATGCTCGACGAGCGGCTCGGCAAGATCCACTTCTGGCTGCTGTTCATCGGCTTCCACACGACCTTCCTCATCCAGCACTGGCTCGGCGTCGAGGGCATGCCGCGCCGCTACGCGGGCTACCTCGCGGGCGAAGGCTTCACCTGGATGAACCAGCTGTCGACCATCGGATCCGCGATCCTCGCGGTGTCGCTGCTGCCGTTCTTCCTCAACGTCTGGATCACCGCCCGCAAGGCGCCCAAGGTGACCGTCGACGACCCGTGGGGCAACGCGCGCTCGCTCGAGTGGGCCACCTCGTGCCCGCCGCCGCGGCACAACTTCACCTCGATCCCGCGCATCCGTTCCGAGTCGCCCGCGTTCGACCTGCACCACCCCGAGACCACCGAGCAGTACGGCATCGGACCGCTCAAGGACGCGCCTGAGACGCCTGTCGAGGACCTCGCCACCGGAGAGGTGAAGTAGCCCATGCGCACCAATGTGAACCTGCTGTGGATCCTCGGGATCTTCTTCTGGCTCTCCGCCGCGGTCTACACCGGATGGGCGCTGCTCGACACGCATGAGGTGGAGTGGGTCGGCACCGTCGCGATGACGCTCTCCGGCATCCTCGCGTTCTTCATCGCCTTCTACCTGGGCCGCGTGCACCGCCACCAGGGTGCGGAGCTTCCGCAGGACCTCGCCGACGCCGACATCGACGACGACGACCCCGAGATCGGGCACTTCAGCCCCTGGAGCTGGTGGCCGTTCGTGCTGGGTCTCGCGCTCGCGCTCGTGTTCCTCGGCCTCGCGGTCGGCCCGTGGGTGTCGCTCATCGGCGGCCCGCTCGCCCTCATCGCGATCGTCGGCTGGAACTACGAGTACTACCGGAACAACTTCGCCCGCTGATGCCGGTCCGCGAGGTTCGCGCCGGTGACGAGGACGCGGTCTTCGCGCTCGTCGCCCAGCTCGGCCACGCTTTCCCTCCCGATCGGGCGGCATTCGACCGCACGATCGCCGGCTATCTCGCGGGGGAGCAGCCCTCGGTGCTGCTCTACGTCGTCGAGGACGACCAGGGGGTGCGCGGCTACGCGCTGACCACGATCGTGCCGCTGCTGTCCACCAACGGGCTCTCAGCGCAGCTGCAGGAGCTCGTCGTCGCCTCGGATGCGCGCGGACACGACTACGGCACCCGGCTCGTGCAGGCGGTCGAGGCGGAGTGCGTACGGCGCGGCGTCACCCAGCTGACGGTCGCGAGCCGCCGCGCCGGCGGCTTCTACGACAGGCTCGGGTTCCACGAGTCGGCCGAGTACATGCGCCGCTTTTTCTGAACCGGGCAGCCGGGTCGGCGGGACGTCGAGCCTACTGGCGTTGAGCGCTCGCCATCGCCGCCATCTGGCCGGCTGCGGCCTGTTCGTGCAGGCTCCGAGCCCGGAGCGCGGCGTCGCGATCCGCGGGCGCGAGAGGGGCCGCCGTGCCGTGGCGCCGCAGCAGGAGGGTCGCCACGAGCCACCCTCCGAGGGCGACCACGGTGAAGGCGATGCCGATGACGAGCCCCAGTTCCATGACGACATTCTGAGGGATCGTCGCCGGGAAAGCGAGAGGCGCGCGGCCACGGCAGGCGGAAAGGGGGGAGAGGCGGAGCCCTCAGGCTCCGCCCCTCCCCGAGAAGACGATGATCAGTGGTGCCCGGACTCGAGCTCGGCCTTCGTGACCGGTGCGATGCGGTCCTCGAAGAACCAGCGCGACAGCACGCCCCGCAGGCGGGTGCCGACCGTGATCTTGCCCTTGGCGTTCGGGCGCACGACGAGCGGCGCGTAGTCCTCGTAGCTCACCAGACGCCAGCGCTCGTACTCGGAGAGCTGCTCGTGCACCTCGATGTACTCGCCGCCCGGCAGTCGCACGATTCGACCCGACTCGAAGCCGTGAAGCGCGATCTCGCGATCCTTCTTCTGCAGGCCGATGCTGATGCGCTTCGCCACGATGTAGGCGATGATCGGGCCGAGGATGAGCAGCGCCTGGAGGGTGTGCGTGACGCCTTCGATCGAGAGCCGGAAATGGGTGGCGATGAGGTCGGAGCTCGCGGCCGCCCACATGATCGCGTAGAAGGTGACGCCGGCGGCGCCGATCGCGGTGCGGGTCGGGGCGTTGCGCGGACGGTCGGCGATGTGGTGCTCGCGCTTGTCGCCCGTGATGAACGCCTCGATGAACGGGTAGAAGGCGACCAGCACGAGGAAGACGCCGATGACCGCGATGGGCGCCAGGATGTTGAGCGAGAGCGTGAAACCGAAGATCTCGAGCTCCCAGCCCGGCGGGACGAGGCGCAGGGTGCCGTCCGCGAAACCGATGTACCAGTCCGGCTGGGTACCCGCCGACACGGGGGAGGGGTCGTAGGGTCCGTAGTTCCAGATCGGGTTGATGGTGACCGTCGAGGCGACGAGCATGATCACCCCGAACACGATGAAGAAGAACCCGCCCGCCTTCGCGGCGAAGACCGGGAGGATCGGCGCACCGACGACATTGCCCTCGGTGCGGCCCGGCCCGGCGAACTGGGTGTGCTTGTTGACGATCAGCAGGATCATGTGCACGCCGATCGAG
Source organism: Protaetiibacter larvae (assembly GCF_008365275.1). Classification (GTDB taxonomy): domain Bacteria; phylum Actinomycetota; class Actinomycetes; order Actinomycetales; family Microbacteriaceae; genus Homoserinibacter; species Homoserinibacter larvae. The sequence goes on from NZ_CP043504.1 coordinate 1,743,760, forward strand.
GCGAGCACGAGCGCCGGCAGCAGCAGGATGTGCAGCGTGTAGAGGCGGCCGACGATGGCCTCGCCGGGGAACTCGCCGCCGAACACGAGGTACGACAGCCAGGTGCCGACGATCGGGATGCCCTTGACCATGCCGTCGATGATGCGGAGGCCGTTGCCCGAGAGCAGGTCGTCGGGGAGCGAGTAGCCCGTGAAGCCCTCGGCCATCGCGAGCACGAACAGCAGGAAGCCGACGACCCAGTTGATCTCACGCGGCTTGCGGAAGGCGCCCGTGAAGAACACGCGCAGCATGTGCAGGCCGATCGAGGCCACGAACAGCAGCGCCGCCCAGTGGTGCACCTGCCGCATGAGCAGGCCGCCGCGGATGTCGAAGCTGATGTCGAGGGTCGACGCCATCGCGGCCGACATCTCGACGCCCTTGAGGGTCGGGAACGAGCCTTCGTAGACGACCGGGGCCATCGAGGCCTGGAAGAAGAAGGTGAGGAAGGTGCCGGACAGCAGGATGACGATGAAGCTGTAGAGCGCGACCTCGCCGAGCATGAACGACCAGTGGTCGGGGAAGATCTTGCGCCCGAGCTCCTTCACGAAGCCCGAGAGGCTCGTGCGGTCCTCGATGTAGTTCGCGCCCCAGTTGACGAAGCGCATGCCCGGCCCGGGGGGAGCCTTCTCGACCGTCGTCCCGGCCGGAGCCTCGGTCGTGGCGGTGGCAGTCGCGGTCACAGCGCACGCTCCCAGAAGCTCGGGCCGACAGGCTCCTGGAAGTCGCTGCGCGCGACCAGGTAGCCCTCTTCGTCGACGGTGATGGGCAGCTGCGGCAGCGGACGCTTGGCCGGGCCGAAGATGACGGCGGCCTCACGCGTGATGTCGAACTGCGACTGGTGGCAGGGGCAGAGCAGGTGGTGGGTCTGCTGCTCGTAGAGCGCGACCGGGCATCCCACGTGGGTGCAGATCTTCGAGTACGCGACGATGCCGCGGAAGTTCCAGTCCTCGCGTCCCTCCGAGACCTGCAGGTCCTCCGGGCGCAGCCGCATGAGCAGCACGGCCGCCTTGGCCTTCTCCTCGAGCGGGTGCTCCGACTCGTGCAGGTTCGCGGGGATGACGTGGAAGACCGAGCCGAGCGTCACATCCGACGCCTTGATCGGGATGCCGTTGGGGTCGCGCGCGAGACGCACGCCCTCCTCCCACAGGGTGTGCTTGAGCAGCTTGACCGGGTCTTCTGCGGGGGCGAAGTCGCGGAAGATCACGATCGCCGAGAGCGGCGCGAGCACGAGGGCGCCGAGCAGCCCGTTGCGGATGAGCTTGCGGCGCGTGAAGCCGGACTCCTGGTTGCCGAGGGTGAAGATCTCGGAGGCGCGCGCGATGGTCTCCGGCTTGCCGCGGGTCTCGTGGCGGTTCTCGACCATGTCATGGCCGTCCATGAGCGACTTCGACCAGTGCACGACCCCGAAACCGATGCCGAGCAGCCCCAGCGCGAAGCCGAGACCCAGGAAGAGGTTGTTGAGGCGCACCGAACCGAGGTCGCCCTCGTGGATGGGGAAGACGATGTAGGCGACGACCGCGAAGACGCTGCCGACGGCGGAGGCGAGGAAGAGCCAGAAGACGCGGCGCTCGTTCTGACGCTCCTTGGCGGGGTCGAGCTCGGAGACGCGCGCCCGGTACGGCGGGAAGCCGGGGTTCTCGACGGCGTCGGGCGAGATCACCGCGACACCGGATGACACCGGCGCCGGTGCGTGCGTCTCGACTGCGGTGCCGGGTCCGGCGCCGTCCGTCTCAGCCATTCGCTTCCCTTCCTGTGTTTCTGCGGCCACGCGTCAGTTCGACTTCGCCGTGAGCCAGATGGTGACGCCGACGATCGCGCCGAGCGCGAAGATCCAGACGAACAGACCCTCCGAGACCGGTCCGAGGTTGCCGAGGTCGAGGCCACCGGGCGACGGGTTGTTCTCGATGAACTTGAGGTAGCTGATGATGTTCGCCTTGTCTTCGGGCGTGATGTTGCGGTCGTTGAAGACGGGCATGTTCTGCGGGCCGGTGATCATGGCCTCGTAGATGTGCTTGGGGGTGACGCCCATGAGCGAGGGGGCGAACTTGCCCTGCGTGAGGGCGCCGCCCGCGCCGGCCACGTTGTGGCACATGGCGCAGTTGATGCGGAACAGCTCGGCACCGGCGGGGAGGTCGTCGCCCTTCAGATACTGCTCTTCGGGGATCGAGGGACCGGGGCCGAGCGAGGCCACCCAGGTGGCGAGGGCGGCGATCTGCGCCTCGGTGAACTGGACGGGCTTCTCTTCGGCCTGGGGGCCGTCGGCGGCCATCGGCATGCGGCCGGTTCCGACCTGGAAGTCGACGGCCGCGGCACCCACGCCGATGAGGCTGGGGGCGTCCTCGGTGCCCTGGGCCTGCAGGCCGTGGCAGCTGGCGCAGTTGGCGGCGAACAGCTTCTGGCCGTCCTCGGCGAGTTGGGCGACCTGGGTCTGGCTCGCGGCGTCGGCGCTGCTGGATGCCGTGATGGCGGCGTACGCGCCACCGGTGGCGAGGAGGCCGATCAGCAGGAGGGCCGCAGAGGCCAACGGCGAGCGCCGGCCGGCACGGCGGTTGCGGGGTGTGGAAGCGGAAGTCGCCATGGTCGTGGAAAGGATCCGATCTGCCGGGCTATCTGAGGACGTAGATGACGAGGAACAGGCCGATCCAGACGACATCGACGAAGTGCCAGTAGTACGAGACGACGATCGCGCTCGTCGCCTCCTTGTGGGTGAAGGTCTTGACGGAGAAGACCCGCCCGATGACCAGCAGGAAGGCGATGAGACCGCCCGTGACGTGGAGGCCGTGGAAGCCGGTCGCGAAGTAGAACACCGAGCCGTAGGAGTCGGACTGCAGGCCGACGTGCTCGCTCACGAGCTGCCCGTACTCGAAGATCTGCCCGACCACGAACACCGCGCCGAGTGCGTAGCTCAGGAAGAACCACTCGACGAGGCCCCACTTCGTGAAGGCGAAGACGCCGCCCGTGCGGCGGGGCTGCATCCGCTCGGCCGCGAACACGCCGAACTGGGCGGTGAACGACGACAGCACGAGGATGATCGTGTTGATCAGCGAATAGGTGACGTTGAGCTTGGCCGTCTGCTCCTCCCACAACCCCGGTGAGGTGGAGCGAAGCGTGAAGTAGACCGCGAAGAGGCCCGCGAAGAACATGACCTCGGAACCCAGCCACACGATCGTGCCCACGGAGACGACGCTCGGCCGGTTGATGACCGCGGTGCTCGGAGCGCTGATTGCGGAGGTAGTGGTCACGCATCCCATTATGGCCGATATCGCTCACGGCGAATTCACCGATCCGGGCCTGTCGTGCCTCGGGCGTCCCGATTCGGGTCGCTCCGCGAGTCGCTACGATCGTGCGCATGCCCACCGAACTGACCTGGCCCGCCGTGCTCACCGAACTGCTGGCGGGCGGGGATCTGTCGATCTCCGAGGCCGAATGGGCCATGAAGCAGGTCATGACGGGGGATGCCACCGATGCCCAGCTGGGGGCTTTCCTCGTGGCGTTGCGGGCCAAGGGCGAGACGGTCGACGAGATCGTCGGCTTCCGCGACGCGATCCTCGCCCACGCGCAGCCGCTCGAGGTCGACCCGATGGCGCTCGACATCGTGGGAACGGGGGGCGACCGCTTCGGCACCGTCAACGTGTCGACCATGTCGTCGGTGATCGCCGCGGCGGCGGGCGCGAAGGTCGTGAAGCACGGCAATCGCGCCGCGAGCTCGTCGTCGGGCTCCTCGGATGTGCTCGCCGCGCTCGGGGTGGACCTCGCGATCGAGCCCGCGCGCGTGGCGGAGGTGTTCGAGCAGGTGGGGATCACCTTCGTGTTCGCCTCGCTGTTCCATCCGGGCTTCAAGAACGCGGGGCCGACGCGCGCGCAGCTCGGCATCCCGACGGTGTTCAACTTCCTGGGGCCGCTGTGCAACCCGGCGCGACCCGAGGCGTCGGCGGTCGGGGTCGCGAGCCTCGACAAGGTGCCGCTCGTGGTCGGCGTGTTCCAGACCCGCGGGGCGACCGCCCTCGTCTTCCGTGGCGACGACGGGCTCGACGAGCTCTCCACGACCGGGCACAGCCACGTCTGGGAGGTGTCCCGCGGCTCGGTCACCGAGCACGACCTCGATCCGGCGGATCTCGGCCTGCCGCGGGCGAGCATCGACGAGCTGCGCGGGGGCGACGCCGTCCACAACGCCGGCATCGTGCACCGGGTCTTCGCGGGCGATCGCGGCCCGGTGCGCGACATCGTGCTGCTCAATGCGGCGGCGGGGCTCGTCTCGTGGGAGCTCGCACAGGATCACACGCGTGCCGAGGAGGACATCCGCGACCGGTTCCGCGACAAGATCGCGGTCGCCGCATCGGTGATCGACTCGGGGGCCGCCGCCGCGAAGCTCGACGCCTGGGTGGCCGCGACGCGGGCCTGAGCCATCGGGACGGGCGTAGCGGGGTGTGATGCCGCTTCCGCGACGCATGCCCCCGCGTGCCGGCGCTTCGCGTCGGCGCGCTCCCGCCAGACCCAATGCCAGCGTCGCGGAAGCGGCACCCCACCCCACTCCTCGACCAGCTGACGGCTAGACCCAGTCGAAGGTGCGCGTGACGGCCTTGCGCCAGGTGGCGAGACGCGCCTCGCGCGCCGCGGGGGAGATCTGCGGGAGCCAGCGGTGGTCCTCGGACCAGGTGGCGCGCAGCTCGTCGAGCCCCGACCAGAAGCCCACCGCGAGGCCGGCGGCGAAGGCGGCGCCGAGCGCCGTCGTCTCGGTGACGGCCGGACGCACGACGGGGATCCCGAGGATGTCGGCCTGGAACTGCATGAGCAGTTCGTTGCGCACCATGCCCCCGTCGACGCGGAGCTCGGCGAAGGGGCGACCGAGGTCATCGGCGGCGGCGTCGAGCACTTCGCGCGTCTGGAACGCGGTCGCCTCGAGTGCGGCACGGGCCAGGTGCGCGCGGTTGGTGAACCGGGTGAGTCCGACGATCGCGCCCCGCGCATCCGGTCGCCAGTACGGCGCGAACAGTCCCGAGAAGGCGGGGACGATGTACACCTCGCCCGTGTCGGGGACGCTCGCGGCGAGTGCCTCGATCTCGGAGGCCGCGCCGATGAGGCCGAGATTGTCGCGCAGCCACTGCACGAGCGATCCGGTGACCGCGATGGAGCCTTCGAGCGCATAGCGCGGCGGGGCGTCGCCGAGCCGGTAGGCGAGGGTCGTGAGGAGGCCGTTGCGCGAGCGCACGAGCTGCTCGCCCGTGCCGACGATGAGGAAGTTGCCGGTGCCGTAGGTGTTCTTCGACTCGCCGGCCTCGAAGGCGGCCTGTCCGAAGGTGGCGGCCTGCTGGTCGCCGAGGATGCCGGCGATGGGGGTGTGCAGCACGAGGCTCGACGAGGAGGCCTCGCCGTAGCGCTCGGACGAGCTGCGGATGCTCGGCAGCATCGCCGCGGGGACCCCGAACGCCTCGAGGAGGTCCGGGTCCCAGTCGAGGGTGCGCAGATCCATGAGCTGCGTGCGCGAGGCGTTCGTGACGTCGGTCGCGTGCACCCCGCCGGACGGTCCGCCGGTCAGATTCCACAGCACCCAGCTGTCGGGGGTGCCGAACAGCAGCTCCCCGCGCTCGGCGCGGGCGCGGGCGCCCGGGGTCTCGTCGAGGATCCAGGCGATCTTGGCGGCCGAGAAGTAGCTCGCGAGCGGCAGTCCCGTGCGGTCGCGGAAGCGGTCGACGTCACCGTCCGCGAGTGCGTCGATGCGGGCCTGCGTGCGGGTGTCCTGCCAGACGATCGCATTCGCGACCGGTCGCCCCGTCGCGCGCTCCCACACGATGGCGGTCTCGCGCTGATTGGTGATCCCGATCGCCGCCACCTCGTGGCGGGTCGTGTCGGCGCGGGCGAGCACCTCACCGATCACGAGCCGCGCGTTCCGCCAGATCTCGGCCGGGTCGTGCTCCACCCACCCCGCCTGAGGGAACAGCTGCGCGTGCTCGCGCTGCGCGGAGGCGGCGATCCGCCCGTCGGAGGTCACGAGCACCGCACGGGTGCTCGTGGTGCCCTGGTCGATCGCCAGCACGTATCTCGGCATCCGCGCCTCCTCGGGTCAGGCCTGACCGTGCGCGGCGCGCGACTTGCGCGAGAGCGAGTCGATGATGACGGCGAGCAGCAGCACCCCGCCGGTGATCATGTAGCGGATCGAGGAGTCGAGGTTGAGCAGGGTCAGGCCGTTCGAGATCGACTGGATGACGGCGATGCCGAGCAGTGCGCTCCAGGCGGACCCGCGCCCGCCGAAGAGGCTCGTTCCGCCGATGACGGCCGCCGCGATCGCGTTGAGGTTGGTGTCCCCGCCGCCCGAGGACAGGCTCGCCGAGCTCAGCCGCCCCGCCGCGAGGATGCCCCCTACGACCGCGAAGGTCGAGCACAGCACGAAGACCGACACGTAGACCCGGTTCACCCGGATGCCGGCGCGCCGGGCCGCCTCGACGGAACCGCCGACCGCGTACACCTCCCGGCCCCAGCGGGTGCGGGTGAGGACGACGTCCATCACGATCACGAGCACGATGAAGAACACGAACATGACGCCGACCCCGTCGTCGGTCGCGAGATAGCTGACGGCGACCGCGCACAGCAGGAACAGGCCGCCCGCCTTCGCCGCCTGCCAGCCGAGCGCGGCGGTCGGCAGATCCGCGCGCTTGCGCCGGCGCTGGCGCAGCACCGCCGAGACGAACATCGATCCCGCCCAGAGTCCCGAGATGGCGTAGGCGAGCCACGGCGGCAGGAACCAACTGGTCGCGAACAGCACGAGGGGGGAGTCGAAGGGGATGTTGATCGATCCGGTCGGTCCGAGCACCTTGAGCTGCAGGCCCAGGATGCCGAGCAGTCCGGCGAGGGTGATGATGAAGCTCGGCACCCCGAAGCGGGTGTAGAGGAAGCCGTAGAGCAGCCCGATCGCGACGCCCGTGAGCAGCGCGCACAGGATGGTCACCGCGAGCGGCCAGTTCAGCTGGGTCAGCCCGACGCCCACGATCGCTGCCGCGAGTCCGCTCACCGAGCCCACCGAGAGGTCGATCTGCCCGAGGAGCAGCACGAGCACGACGCCGATCGCGATGGTGCCGACCGCGGCGCACTGCAGCGTGAGGTTCACGAGGTTGTCGGCGGAGAGGAAGCTCGGGTTGAGCGCCTGGAAGACGCCCCAGATGACGACGAGCCCGACGATGACCGGCACCGAGCCGAGATTCCCGCCCGTGAGCCGGGTGCGGAGGTCGCCCAGGGCGATCCGCAGCCAGGAGGTGCGGTCGGCTGTCGTATCGGTCATCGCGCCGGTCCGATCCGGTGGGGCGCCGCGAGCGGTGCGGACGGCAGGGGCAGGGCATGCTCGGTGGCACCCGTGATCGCGGCGATGATGTCCTCGTAGCTCACATCGGGCGCGAGGAAGTCGCCGTTGTTGCGACCCAGGCGCAGCACGACGATGCGGTCGGCGACCGCCTGCACATCCGCCATGTTGTGGCTGATGAGCACGACCCCGTGCCCGCGCTCGCGCAACCGCTCGATGAGGTTGAGCACCTCGGCGGTCTGCGCGACGCCGAGGGCGGCGGTCGGCTCGTCGAGGATGACCACCTTGGGTTCGCCGATGAGCGAACGGGCGATCGCGACCGTCTGGCGCTGACCACCCGAGAGCGCCGCGATCGGCACCCGCACCGAGGGGATGCGCGCCGACAGCTGCCGCAGCAGCTCCCAGGCCCGCCGCTCCATCTCCTCCTCCTGCAGCGCCGCGCCCGCGAGCTCGCGCCCGAGGAACAGGTTGGCGACCACGTCGAGGTTGTCGCACAGCGCCAGATCCTGGAACACCGTGGCGATGCCGAGCGCACGGGAGGCGGTCGGGTCGGGGATCGACACTGGCTGACCCTCGAACTCGACCCGGCCATCGTCGGCGGGGTGCACGCCCGCAAGGATCTTCACGAGCGTCGACTTGCCGGCCCCGTTGTCGCCGACGATCGCGACGACCTCGCCGGGGTAGATGTCGAGGTGGATGTCGGTGAGCGCCTGCACCTTGCCGAAGTTCTTCGAGATGCCGCGCATCGACAGCACGGGCTGCCGCTCGGGCGGCTGCTCGGGCGGAAGCGGGGGCACGGCCTCGATCGTCACGGCTCAGCCCAGCCCAGCGGCCGCGCAGGCGGCCGCGTAGTCGGAGGTGCACAGCTGTGCGAGCGTGAAGAAGCCGTCGTCGATGACGACCGGGCCGATCCTGTCGCGCGTGACCGCGACGGGCTCGAGCAGGAATGAGGGGATGCTGCGCCCGCCCACCTCGATGTGCACCTCGCCCGCGGGCGTGCGGCCGTTGACGAGGTCGACGGCGAGTTCGGCCGCCTTCGCCGCCTCGGGGCGCAGCGCCTTGTAGACGGTCATGTACTGGTCGCCCGTGAGGATGCGTTGCAGGCCCGCGAGCTCGGCATCCTGACCCGTCACGGGAGGCAGCGGGGATATCCCGGCGGCCTTGAGCGAGGCGATCGCCCCGCCGGCGGTCGGGTCGTTCGCGGCGTAGACGCCCACGATGCGGTCGCCGAACTGGGTGATCTGCCCGGCCACCCAGTCCTGGGCGCGCGCCGGATCCCACCCGGGGGTGTCGAACTCGGCGAGCACCGCGTAGCCGCTCGCGTCGATCAACTCGTGGGCGCCCTTCTTGAACTGCGAGGCGTTGTTGTCGGTGGGGGAGCCGTTGACCATGAGGATGCCGCCGTCGCCCGGCTTCACGCCGTCCTCCCGCAGCTTCTCGACGAGCGCCTGCCCCTGCAGCCGGCCGACGAGCTCGTTGTCGAAGGAGATGTAGTAGGCGAGGTCGGGGCTGTCGATGAGCCGGTCGTAGGAGATCACCGGCACGCGCCGGCTCTGCGCGAGCCGCACGATCGTCGCAGCCGCCTTGCCGTCGTAGGGGTCGAGCACGAGCACGCTGACGCCTTGCGTGAGCATCGACTCCGCCTGCTGCTGCTGCTTCGCGGTGTCGCCGTCGGCGTTGCCGTAGAGCACCTCGCAATCGGGGCACAGCTCGCGCACGCGCTCCTCGAAGTAGGGGCGGTCGGCGGTGTCGTAGCGCGCCGTCACCGAGTCGGGCAGCAGGAGTCCGATCTTCGCCGTCGAGGGGTCGACGGGGGCCTCGTTCTGGGTGCCGTTCGTGCACGCCGAGAGCGCGAGCACGGCGAGGATGGCGGCGACCGCCGCAGCGATCGCCCGGGGCGAGCGGGTCATCGGGTCACCCGAGTGCCACACGGAGGTCGGGAGTGCCCGTGGCGGTGGCAGGGAAGGTGCTGAGCTGGTCGACGGCGAGACCGATCGAGCCCATGAGCGCGGCGCGCGCGCCGAGCTGGCCGGCGACGATCTCGGGAGCGGGGGAGAGGCGGGTGGCGAGCGAGCGGTCGACGACCTGGCGGATGGGGCCGAGCAGCAGCTCGCCGGCACGGGCGAGGTGCCCGCCGATCACGAGTCGCGCGGGGTCGAACATGCTCGCGACGTTCGCCGCGGCGACGCCGATGTGGGCGCCCGCGTCGGCGATCGCGCGGATGCAGACGTCGTCGCCCGCCATCGCCCGCACGATCACGTCGCCGAGCTTGAGCCCCGAATAGCGGGGCTTGAGGCTCTCGACGATGGCGTCGCCGCCCGCGATCGCCTCGAGGCAGCCGAGGTTGCCGCAACGGCACAGCGGGCCGTTCTCCATGATGACGGTGTGGCCGAACTCGCCCGCGCTGCCGCTCGCCCCGCGGTAGCCGCGACCCGCCACCAGGATGCCGGCGCCGATCCCGTCGGAGACCTCGAGGAACATCGCGTCGCCGTGGCCGCGCAAAGCTCCGAGGCGGTGCTCCGCGAGCGCGGAGAGGTTGGCGCCGTTGTCGACGAAGACCGGCACCCGCAGCGCCCGTTCGACGCTCTCGGCGACCTTGACGCCTTCCCAGCCGCGCAGGATGCCGGGGCGCGCGATCATGCCGCTCGCGGCATCCATCGGGGCGGCGACGGCGACGCCGACGGCGAGCAGTTCGTCGCGCTCGGCGGAGACGCTGTCGAGCATGTCGGCGATGAGCATGCCGACGCGGCGGATCTCGTTGTCGGACCGGTGATCACGGGCGAGGGGCATCTCGTGCTCGGAGAGCACCGTCATGCCGGTGTCGGCGAGCGCGACCCGCAGGTGGCGCTGGGCGAAGTGGATCCCGCACACGAGACCGCTCGCGTGGGCGAGCGTCACGTACTGGGCGCGGCGGCCCGAGCGCATGCTCTTGGCGGTCGTCAGGATGCCCGACTCGGACAGCTCCTTGACGATGTTGGAGACGGTGGCGGGGGAGAGGCCCGTTGCGCCGGCGAGCTCCACCTGGGTGAGCCCGCCGTGCTTCTTGACGGCGTCGACGATGCGGCCGCGGTTGGCTTCGCGCAGCGACGTCTGCGAGCCCGGGGTGCGCCGCTGATCCGCCATGGGCTCAGGATACCGGCGGAACCCGGAAAACGGGGGTGATCGGCTCGCCCGCGGTCGCCCCATTACGGGTCAGGCGCCGGGTGTTCCGTCGGGGATCAGCCGGTGGCCGAGGCTGACGACGTCGTCCGGTGCGAAACCGAGCGCGCGGTAGAAGGAAATCAGGCCCTCGTCACCACCGCGGACCTGGAGATTGAGCTTCGGGCAGCCGAGCGCGCGCAGACGCTCCTCGACCTCGCGGACGAGGGCGCGTCCGATGCCGGAGCGCTGGCGCTCGGGCGCGACCGCCAGATACGAGAGCCAGCCGCGGTGTCCGTCGTACCCTGCCATGGCTGTGCCGACCACGACATCCGTCTCCTCGGCGACGAGGAACAGCTCCGGCTGGACAGCCTGCTTGCGTGCGATGTCGCGATAGGGGTCGTTCCAGGGGCGCGTGATGCCGCTCGCGCGCCAGAGGGCGACGACGGCCTCGGTGTCGCCATCCGCGAACGGTCGGATCTGCATCCGCCCACTGTAGGCGGTGGTCTCCGCAGGTGGTGGTCTCGCAGGTGGTGCTCTCGCAACTCAGGGGACGCGTGCGCCTCCGGTCGATCCGCGGTCTCGCGGCGCGGTTGTCCTGAGTTGCGAGATCGCGAGTCGTCGCACATCAGGAATGGCTGCAGCTGCGGGCGCGGATGTGTCCGGATCCGGGATTCTTCCTGAGTTGCGAGAAGAGGGCGGGGTGTGGCGGTCGGCATGACCGGGGGCGGTGCGGCGCGCCCTAGGCTTGTGGGGTGACCAAGGTTCTCAGCTCCCTCCCCGTCGGCGAGCGCGTCGGCATCGCGTTCTCCGGTGGCCTCGACACCTCGTGCGCGGTGGCCTGGATGCGCGACAAGGGCGCCGTCCCGTGCACCTACACGGCCGACATCGGCCAGTACGACGAGCCCGACATCGACGCGGTTCCCGGCCGTGCGCTGCAGTACGGCGCCGAGCTCGCGCGGCTCGTCGACGGCAAGTCGGCGCTCGTGGAGGAGGGGCTCGTGGCGCTGCAGTGCGGCGCGTTCCACATCCGTTCCGGCGGCAAGACCTACTTCAACACGACGCCGCTCGGCCGTGCCGTGACCGGCACCCTGCTCGTGCGCGCCATGAAGGAGGACGACGTCGAGATCTGGGGCGACGGCTCCACCTACAAGGGCAACGACATCGAGCGCTTCTATCGCTACGGGCTGCTCGCCAATCCGCGCCTGCGGGTCTACAAGCCGTGGCTCGACGTGGACTTCGTGAGCGAGCTCGGCGGCCGCACGGAGATGAGCGAGTGGCTCGTCGCGCACGGCTTCCCGTATCGCGACTCCACCGAGAAGGCCTACTCGACCGACGCCAACATCTGGGGCGCCACCCACGAGGCCAAGAACCTCGAAGAGCTCTCGAGCGGGCTCGAGATCGTCGACCCGATCATGGGTGTCGCCTCCTGGCGGGACGACGTCGAGATCGCCACCGAGGTCGTCTCGGTGCGCTTCGAGGCGGGACGCCCGGTCGCCATCAACGGCGTCGAGTACCCGGATGCCGTGGCGCTCGTGCTCGAGGCCAATGCGATCGGCGGGCGCCACGGGCTCGGGGCGTCCGACCAGATCGAGAACCGCATCATCGAGGCGAAGTCGCGCGGCATCTACGAGGCCCCCGGCATGGCGCTCCTCCACATCGCCTACGAGCGGCTGCTCAACGCGATCCACAACGAGGACACCATCGCGAACTACCACGCGGAGGGCCGCCGCCTCGGGCGCCTCATGTACGAGGGCCGCTGGCTCGACCCGCAGTCGCTCATGCTGCGCGAGTCGCTGCAGCGCTGGGTGGGTTCGGCGGTGACCGGCGAGGTGACCCTGAAGCTGCGGCGGGGCGACGACTACACGATCCTCGACACGACCGGTCCGCACCTCAGCTACCACCCCGAGAAGCTCTCCATGGAGCGCGTGGGCGACGCGGCCTTCGGGCCGGACGACCGCATCGGCCAGCTCACGATGCGCAACCTCGACATCGCCGACTCGCGCTCGCGTCTCGAGCAGTACGCGGCGCAGGGGCTCATCGGCGGGGCGACGGGCGAGCTCGTCGGGCGCCTGCAGGCGGGCGAGGCGGACGCCATCCTCGGTGCCGTCGAGGCCGCCTCCGCCTCGGATGAGGCGATCGACGCGGCATCCGAGTCGGCCGCCTTCGATTCCGGCACCGACTAGCGGATCCGCTCAGGCGCCGAGCTTGGCGTCGAGGAACGCGTTGCGGAACACGCCGCGCGGGTCGTGGCGGGCGGCGAGCGCGCGGAAGTCGTCGAAGCGCGGGTAGAGCGGTGCCAGCGCGTCCGCGTCGGCGTGGAAGCGCTTGCCCCAGTGCGGGCGGGCGCCGAGCGGCAGCAGGAGCCGTTCGATCCGCGGCAGCAGGGCGTCGACGGCGGGCTGATCCGGCACCCAGGTGAAGTGGATGCCGACCGCATCCGTCCCGGAGGCGCCGCTCAGCCACAGCTCGTCGGCCGCGATCTCCCGAACCTCCGTCACCTGCACGAGCGGGGCGAGCGCCGCCGACAGTCCGCGGACGGCCCGCAGCGCCTCGAGGGCCGTGCGGCGCGGCACGAGGTACTCGCTCTGCAGCTCCGCGCCGTTCGACGGCGTGAACTCGAGCTTGAAGTGCGGCAGCCGGTCGAGCCAGGGTCCGGGTTCGCCCTGCTGCGGGGTGCAGAAGCTCGGGTCGACTCCCGCGATGGGGTGCATCGGCACCGCGGACGGCGCCGCCCCGAGCACCTCGGCCGGCGCCGGGTCATCCCGGTCGACGCGGCGCTTCAGCCAGAGCTGGTCGATCGTGTCGGGTTCGGGCCAGGTGGTGAACAGGCTCACGCTGTAGCCCAGCCCGGTGACCTCGTCGAAGGCGTCGAGCACGGCGTCGAACGGCAGCCCTCGGTACACCGTCTGCGCCACCGCGAAGCTCGGCTCGACGTCGAGCTCCACCCGGGTCACCACCCCGAGCGCGCCGAGCGCGACCACCGAGCCGGCGAAGTCGGCATCCCCGCGGCGCCGGTTCACGAGCTCACCGGTGCCGTCGACGAACTCGATCGCGCGCACAGCGGTCGCGAGCGATCCGTTCGCGACCCCCGAGCCGTGCGTGCCGCTCGCGACCGCGCCGGCCACCGAGATGTGGGGCAGCGAGGCGAGGTTGGCCAGCGCGAGGCCGTCGGCCTCCAGGATGCGGGCGAGCTCGCCGTAGCGGATGCCGGCCGGAACCGACACGCTCGTGCGATCCTCGGCGACGCGCACGGCGCCGGGATCCGCGAGCCGGGCGGACGAGACGAGCACCCCGGCCGTGTCGGCGATGGGGGAGAAGGAGTGCCGGGTGCCGAGCGGTCGGAGCCCGCCGCGGCCGGCAGCCGCCACGAGGTCGCGCACCTCCTCCGCGTTCCCCGGCGCAGCGATCTTTGCCGCGCCGAAGGTGATGTTGCCCGCCCAGTTGGTCTCGACCATCGAACTCCTCCGTTGTCTCGATGCTAGGCGTCATCCCGCGCCCGGACCGGATACCGTGGGCGGTGCCGATCCTCCGACGGAAGGAGCCCCCGTGGTCGTCCGGGTCGATCTCAACATCTCGCTCGACGGTTTCGCCACCACGACCGATCAGACCCCCGAGAAGCCGTTCGGCGACGACTGGGAGCGGCTCGTCGCCGCCTACGTCGCGACGCGCACGATGCAAGCCCGGGTGTTCGGCGAGACGGACGGGCGCGGCACGACGGGCGTCGACGAGAAGTACGCGGCCGCGTACTTCGAGGGTGTCGGCGCGGAGATCATGGGGGCCGGGATGTTCGGGCTCCACAGCTTCCCCGACGACCCGGACTGGCGCGGCTGGTGGGGTGAGGAGCCGCCGTTCCGCTGCCCCGTGTTCGTGCTCACCCATACCCCGCGGCGGTCGATCGAGTTCGCCAACGGCACCGTCTTCCACTTCCTCGCGGCGACCCCGCAGGATGCCCTCGAGCGTGCCGTCTCGGCCGCGCAGGGCGGCGACATCCGGGTCGGCGGCGGGCCGACCGTGGTGCGCGCCTACCTTGAGGCGGGGCTCGTCGATCGGCTGCATGTCGGGATCGCGCCGATCCTGCTCGGCCAGGGCATCCGGCTGTGGGACGGTCTCCGCGGCCTCGAGGCCGGCTACGAGGTGACGGTCGAGCCCGCCGAGAGCGGCACCACCCACCTCACCTTCCATCGGTGATGGATGACACCGAGCGGGCACCTTCGCGCGCTATCCTGATCCCGATAGCGCCTAGGGTTCCGGAGGCTCCGCCTCGCCTGGTCCGAGCGGCGCCACGGCGAACCGTCGGTCGGTTCGCCGTCATCTGACAGGACAAAAGCCCGGAGGACCCTGTTCGTCGCGCCCGCGACGGGCGGAAGGGTCCCGCATGTCCACCGTCGCCCTGCTCATCGTGCTCGCCGCGGCGATCGCCCACGCGAGCTGGAACGTGCTCGCGCACGGTGCGAGCCGCGGCGGCATCCCGTTCCTGTGGTGCGCCGCCGTCGCGAGCACCGTGCTCTGGGCGGTTGCCGTGCCGTTCACCGGGGGGATCCCGACGGAGCAGTTCAGCGGGTTCCTTCTCGGGATCGGGGTCTCCGCGGTGCTGCACGTCGCGTACATGCTCGTGCTGCAACGCGGCTACGCGCTCGGGGGTCTCTCGACCGTGTACGCGACGGCGCGCGGCACCGGACCGTTGCTCACGGTGCTCGTCGCGGTGCTGTTCCTGGGGGAGCGGCCGTCGCCGTTCGCTCTCGTCGGGGTGGGGGCGGTCATCGCGGGGGTCGTCGCGCTCGGGATGGTCGACCGCACGCGGGATGCGCTGCCGGCGCGCCGCGGACCGGATCCGGCCATCATCGCGGGCCTGCTCACGGGGGTGACGATCGCGGCCTACACGCTGTGGGACGCCTTCGCGGTGCGCAGCTGGTCGATTCCGCCGGTCGCCTTCATGGTGGGCTGCACCCTCCTCGAGATCCCGCTCTACACCGCGGCGCTCGGGCGCCGGTGGGGCGAGGTGCGGACGGTGCTGCGGCGGCAGTGGCGTATCCTCCTGGCCTTCGGGGTGCTGTCGCCGTTGTCGTACATCCTCGTGCTCACGGCCGTGCAGCTCGCACCCGTCGCCCTCGTCGCGCCGCTGCGCGAGGTGAGCGTCGTGCTCGTGAGCCTCTTCGGCGCCTTCGTGCTGCGGGAGGCGAGGCCGGGATGGCGGGTGGCCGCGTCGGCCGTGGTGGTCGCGGGGATCGTGCTCATCGCGGTGTGAGCGCGCTCAGGCGGCGATGCGGAAGGTGCTCGCGAAGCGGTCGAGCAGCTCGCCGGGCCCATGGAGCACGTCGACGACGCCGGAGGCGATGGCGAGGGTGGGGGAGAGCTCGCCGGAGATGAGCCGGCGGATGTCGTGGCCTGCGGAGAAGGCGAGATCGGCGGGCCCGGCGCCGCGCGACACCTCGAGACTCGGACCCTCGACGCGGATGAGCAGTTCGGTTGGCCCGAGGTGCGCGGCGTACGCGGTGGGGGGGAGCGCGGCGGCGACCTGGGCTCGGAAGGCGGTGCGCAGATCCATGGTCATCGAGTCCGGTGTGATGAGCTGTTCCCCCCGGGGGTCGCCGAGCGCCTTGAAGCCCCACGCGCCGAGGGCGAGCACGGCGGGCTCGAGCTCGCGTCCGTACGGCGTCAGTTCGTACACGATGATCCGCGAGCGCGGCGCGCGACGGATCACGCCCGCCTCCTGCAGTTCCTTGAGCCGCGCGGCCAGAATGTTGCTCGGGATGCGGGGGAGACCCGCTGCGAGTTCGCCGTAGCGGCGCGGCCCGACGAGCAGATCCCGGATGATGAGCAGCGACCAGCGTTCGCCGACGAGTTCGAGGGCCCGGGTGATCCCGCCGTACTGGCCGTATTCGCGCGCTGCCACCGGCCTCAGGCCTGCTGGTTCGTGACGGCCTCGGGGCCCTGGGCGGCGGCGACGGGATCCATCCAGCCGAACTCGAGCACGTTGCCGTCGGGGTCGGTGAGCTGCCGCTGGTACATGAATCCGTAGTCGGCGGCCGGGCGCGGCTCCTCGCCACCCGCGGTGACGCCGGCCGCGACGGCCGCGTCGACGGCTTCGCGGCTGTCCAGGAAGATCGCCGTCGAGACGGAGGGTGCGACCTTGGGGTCGCCGATGGGCAGGTCGGTGAAGGTCTGGAAGAACTCCCGCACGAGGATCATGAAGTAGCTGTGGTCGTCCTCGACGACGACGCAGGCGGCGTTGTGGTCGGTGAACTGCGGGTTGATGCGGAATCCGACCGCCTCGTAGAAGCTCTTCGCGCGCTCCAGGTCGGTCACCGGCAGGTTGACGAACATCGCGGTCATGGTGGTCTCGCTTTCAGGGGGGATTGGGGTGGATGCCGCTAACACTTGCAATAAACAAGTGAGCTGTCAAGGGGGGCTGCCTCGGCCGCGGAAACGCGCGTGCTGACATAACTGAGGTTCCCTCGCGTTCGCTGGATCGGTCAACCTTCGAACATCCGTCCGGGTCAGGTGTTTCGGAGCGGGCGACGGGTGCGCGGGGCGCCCCGCACGCGGGGCTCCCCCCGCGCACCCCGAGCCGCCCGCAGAAGAACCCCTGGTCGCCGGGGGGTTGGCGAGCGCGAGCGGAGGAGTAGATGGCCGGGTTCCGCAGAGGGAGTTGCGATTTATACCCCCGTGTTACACAGCGGGGGTCGGGCGGGGTCGGCTTCGCCGCCGCGAAGGCGGGGGAGCAGGTATCCCACCGGCGAGGCCAGTGGGATACCGGCATGCTCGCCGGGGGAGTGTTCCCGCAGCGTCAAGGGCGCTGCGCGTCGCTGCGCGAGGCGCTGGCGCGCCCCCTTGACCCGGCTGGTCGTGGAGGTGGCCGGCGATGAGTGCGGAGTCTGTCGCGCGGCACATCCGGCGGATGCTGAAGGTGCATCGGCGCACCGGTCGCCAGGCGATCCGGCTGCCCGACGCGGACGCACTGCTCGTCGCAGAGCTGTTGGAGCACTTCGCCGCGTGGGAGCGTGAGCCGCGCTGGGAGCCGATCTACGACCGTCGAGCGGTGATGTGGCGCGATGTCGCCGCGCACGTCGCCGCCGTGTTGAGCGTCCCCGAGAAGCGCGCGCACGACATCGTCGAGCGGGCATCCGACGCGCTCATCATCGGCCCCGCGTTCCGCGTCATCGACCGCGACGGCCCCCGCTACCTCAGCTTCACCGGGGCTCAGGTTCGACAGATCGTGCGCTACGCGGCTAGGCTCGCGAACGAGCGAAAAGCTGACATAACCCCAGGACGTAAGCGTTCCGCGGAACGCGTGGCGCGCCTGCCGGTGCGGCGGTGCTGCCTGATAGCTTGACCATCGTGGGCACTCCTACTGTCCACTGGGGGTGAGCGGCGACCACCGCTCACCCCCGACCTTAACGCCGCCAGCCACTGAATCGGCGCAAGCTCAGCCCCCCAAATGAGGGCGCGCGATTTGATGCCTCAGTGGGAATGCTGGGCAGGTGGACTTCTCCGCCCTCGGGCTCTCCCTCATCCCCGCCATCATCGTCTCGATCCTCATCACGGCGATAGGCGTCGTGATCCTGTGGATGCTCGTCCGCTCCGCCGTCCGCTCCGGCGTGCTCGCCGCGCTGCGCACCCACGAACTCGACCGGCTCGACGCGGAGGCGGGCCTGCGGCCCCGCCGCCGCGTCGAGCCCGGTGAGTAGCGCGAAGCGCCGCTGCTCGGCGTCGTCGTCGTACCAAGGCAGACCGAGCTCAGCGTGACGCTCCGCCGTGTGCTTCGGAGTGTCTCGCGAACCGCCGCAGTCCGGGCAACGACCGCCCGTGAGGTGCCGACCCAGTAGCGGCGTATCCGCATGCGTGTCGTAGGCCCCCCAGCCGATCAGCCGACGCGGGAGGTACACGCGTCGCCGCAGCACTCGTGTGGGAGCCTCATCCGTCTTGCCTGACCGAGTATCGAGCAGCGCCGCCCCGACGAACACAGGAGAGGGCCAGGGATTGTCCGCGCGACGCCGCGACAGCATCGGGAAGAGCGCCGCCGATGCCTGCGTGACCTCCCGCAGCTCGACGTGCGCCCGCATCCACGCGGGCGCTGTCCAGATCACGGTGTTCCCCGCATGTCGAAGCGTGCCCAGCATCACCCGAATCTCTGACGGCAACGGAGCCGCATTGCCACCGGGGAGGATCGTCGTGACCTCATCGAGCAGGATGAGCGAGCCCCGGATGCGAAGCAGCTGACCGAGCGAGGTGATCGGCGCCGACCGCCGCCCGGTCGCAGCATCCAGCACCGGGACGGTGCTAAACACCGGTCGCCCCGACCGAAGCGCGGCGACGGCAGCCGATACCGCAAGGAGCGTCTTTCCACACCCGTTCACGCCCGTAACTCCCACGACCGGCACGCCGTCGAGGATCGTGACCGCGCTCATCGGTTCGCCGCCCAGAGCACGAACCGCAGGACCAGGTACGCGCCCCACACTCCCACGAGCGCAAGCCAGTAGGTGGTGATCGTCGGGAACACCTCATAGGGCACGATGGGTGCCAGGTAGGCCGCTGTCTCCATGAACCGAGCGATACCGTCTGTCAGCCCGCTCATCATTTCCGTCGACCCGGACGGCAGTGGCGGGATCAGCGAAACCAGGCCACCCACCATCACGGAGACGAAGTCGAGCAGGTACTGGGTGATCACGACTTACCCCCTGTCGGGCTCGGCGTCGTGCGGTTGGGGATGCCGGTCACCATGTCGATGATGAAGTTCAGCGCCCAGAGTGCGAACCCCGCGAGAAGCAGCAGCGTGATGACTTGCTTCGCACCTGCCGCCCACGACGACCACTCGCACGTATTGATGTTCTCGCCGTCACCCCCGAGTGCGTCCCCGACGAGCACGCCACACCCCGGTGAGTAGGTGAACGCATCCGCACCGGCTGTTATGAGCGCTTGAAGGTCGCCAACCGCCGACGTCGACACCGCAGACTGGATCACATGGTGCCGGTCAAATCCATTTGCCGGCACGAATAGGCATTCGGCTAGGTGTCCGATCACTGCCGGAAGCCACGTGTAATCGCCCCAAGTGAGCGCCGGGAATCCGGCCCCGCAGACTTGATCCCAATCTGTGCCGTCCACGTAGGGCGGGTTCAGTAGCGCGTAACACTGAGGGTCATCCGGGTAGAGCCGACAGATCGTTTCCGTCGCACCGGCGTCAGGGTTCGCATAGCCACTGTGCTGCCGGAATCGATCAGCTGACCAGGTGTCTTGCCCACAGCCGTAGTCATCGGGGGAGTGGCCGGTGTACGCGCACACCCAGAACTCGATCTCAACCAGGTATGGGCAATCCGATGACGTGAAGGTCGCGTCGCTTATACCAACGTCGCCTATCGCCGTCCACGACTGCGCGTCTCCGTCGACCAACTTTGGTGGCCCCTCCTGCCCTGCCGGCGCCCAGAAGCTCCCTGCCACCCACCGCAGCGACGAGTCCCACTCGTAGGTGATCGTCGGCTCGCCCGTGTACGTCTCCGAGCACCGGATGATCGTGTTCTCCCCGGACCGCACCATGGACGCGCCCGCGCCAGCGACGAACTGCGCTTCCTGCGTCCCGCCGAAATAACCCGTCCCCAGCTCGTACTCCGATGGACGCTCTGCCCACGACGTGACGCCGCTCTGGTATTGCAGACCGATACCCAGCAGTCGCGACGGGAATCCCGGCATCGTGCCCGACGAGTGCGCTGCATCAAGCCGGAACCAGTGTGTCGTACCGGACGGGCAGGCGTGAGTGCTGCCCGGAGTATATGCACCGCCCGCTCCGCCGACCGGGCCGCTGTAAGCATGGATCAGCGCATCGTTCCAACCGTTGCTGAAGCGCGCCGCTCCCGCATCCGGGCTCATGCTCGTCGCGTTCACGGGACGAGCGGGAGAGTCAATCCACAGCCAGTAGCTCGAGCTCGTTGTTCCCGAGACCGACAAGCAGACGTAGCGGTACGCGTGCCAAGTCGAACTCGGACGCCACTCCTGGGTGAACGAGTCTTCAAGGATCGTCACGCACGTGACGTTCCCGCCGACCGTGATACACGTCGACCCCCAGATGGGTGCGGCATCCTCGGGCCCGCCGTCGTCTTCGCCGTCCTCATCCGCATCGAGTTTCGGCACCGACAGATCTGTGACCTTGATCGGCACGTAAAGCAGTGACTCCGAAGTCCCCGCAATGGGTTGCCAGCATGGTTCCGCCAGACGTGCGTTGCGAAGCCGAACCGGCGTCGGATCCGTTGCCGAAGTACCGGACACGACGAAGTCGCGCGTATCCCAGCCGCCTACCGGCGCGGGCTCGGCGCAGCTAGTCATAGCAGAAGGCGGAACGCCCTCCGCTGGGAGGCCGCCGCTCACTGCGCCAGCCAGCAGAAGTGCTGCAATCGTGATCATGGGGTGGACTCCGGTTGTCAAGGTGGATGGAGTGAGCCCCCGCACCATGCCGATGCGGGGGCTCGTGCCGCTCAGCGGCGGACGCCGAACTTGCGCGCGATGCCGAGGCCGATGCCGAGGACGGCGAGGGCTCCCAGCACCGGCCAGAACGTCTCGATGGCCTGCGGGATCGCAGCCGTGATGTCGGTCACGATGCTGCCGAACGCAGTCCAGATGCCCGTAGTCGTGGGCTCTTCCATATTCACCTCCCTCGTCTGCCGATGAGCAGGACGACGGCACCGAACAGAAGCCCGACGCCGACACCCCACATGGCGGCTTCCCCGACCGCGGTCATGGCGGCGTCCACTACTGGCCCGTCATGGTCGCGAACACTCGCCGCGCTACGGCGACGAGGAGGATCGCGCCATGGAGCGCGATCCAGAGGTAGATGAAGTCGCCCAAGGTCACAGCACCTTCGCGACGACGAGCGTCGAGAGCATCGCGACCGCCCAGCCCGCCATGAACGCGGCGAGCCGGAGAAGATCGACATGCACCTCAACGAAGGACATGGCCGACTACTTCGCAGCGACCGGCTCGCGCACGAGCAGCGCGGCAGCGGAATCGATGTCGTCCGGGGTCGCGTAGCGCACCGCGCGGAAGTTCGCGCCCCACTCGTCCGACTCGCCGCAGTCCGCGATCAGGACCACCTGCTCGCCCTCCTCCGGGATGCGCAGGCCCGACGCGAGCGGGAACCGCACGTCCGGGGTCGCGTGCGCCGTCTGGAACAGCGTCACGTCGTACCGCTCGACCTCACCGGTCGGCTTGTCGGCCACGTACCGCTGCTTCGGCTCCCGCGCGATCACCCGACCGGTGATCAGGACGACGGGGCGGCGCTTCTTGCTCAATGCCATAGGGACCTCCTGGATGAACGGGCCTTGTTGCCCGTACCCCCAGCCGATACCGCCGCAACAGCCGCGCCTACCCCCCGAAGTGCGCAAACCAGGGGCTTGCGGCCAACCGCTACAGCGTGTTAAAGCCTCACCTTCCGCGGGCGCGCAACAACGCGAGCGGCGGCAGCGCCGAGCGGCCTACCACCCAGCCGTGAGGGAGCCCACATCAACCGTAGGGGGCTGATTAGGAACGGGAGTTGCAATTTATACCCCCGTGTTACAGCACGGGGGTCGAGCGATCACCTAACGAGAGCGATTCTCACCTGAGCGTGGTCGTGCCCAAGGGCACGAGGTTGCACTGCACTGCGCCCGCGTCAAGGGCGCTCCACGGCCACGCCCGTCGCTCCGGAGATGGTGCGGGAAGGAACTCCGTTCCTGTGCGGGTGAAGTCGTGGGGGAGGGGCGTGACCGCTCCGCGTCGCTACGCGATGCGCTGCGCGCCCCCTTGACCCGTTCTCCGTTCCGTGCATCCGGGCGGGTATCCCGATGAAGCACCGGCATCTGGCGATGCCAGCACTTCATCAGCATCCCCAACAGAAAGGATCATCATGAACGAGACGACCATCTACACCAGCATCCACGCCCATGGTGCGCCCAAGTTCGAGCGCGTCGACGTCGCCACCCCCTACTACCGGGTGCACATCGGGAACGCGACGATCTTCATCGGCGCCGCCGACCTGGGCGAATGGAATGCGGCACTCACCCGCGCCGAGCGCGAGGCCGCACGATGAGCCGCCCCGACTACGGGCTACCCGTGCCCATCGACTTCGACGCGATCCCGACCGATCCGGCCCTCGACACCGAGCCCGACTGCTGCTCTTGACTCTCACCCCGTTCGTAGGAGGAACAATGCAACACCACGCCAAGCGCATCTCGCGCTCGATCCGCCGCACCCTGAAGGTGCACGCCCGCACCACCGCCACCGCGGTGAAGCTGCCCGATGCCGATGCCGCGATCATCGCGGACGTGCTCGATCACTTCGCCGCCACGACCGACGCGCCGCTCTACGTGCCCCTCTACCAGCGGCCCGCGATCACCTGGATGAACTGCGTCCGACACCTCTCAGGGCTGTACGAGATTCCCGAGGGGGACGGGACGCGGGTTCTCGAGGCCGCATCCGACGCGCTGGAGATCATGCCGTTCTGGCGGGTGATCGACCGCAGCGGGGGAGGGGCACGGTATCTGTCGTTCACCGGCGCTGAGCTTCAGCGCTTCGCCACGTACCTCGGGCAGGTGTATTCCAGTGGCCGCTGAGCATCGTGACCGCGCCATGATGGCGATCCGCACCATCGAACGTCACGCGCTCAGACTCGCCACCGAGCCGCGTCGCGTCGCAGCTGAACGCACCCTCGACCTGCGCATCATCGAACGCCAGCTTGCCGCCCTCATCTTCGTGGCCGAGGTCGCGGCGACCGCTGATCAGCCGAGCGCGCGCCCGATGTCCGAGCCGATCTGACGCCAGATCAGGTCGCGATCCTCAGCGGTCGCGACCACGTGGCCCGCCCTTTCAAGGCGGGCCACTTCTGTTTCGAAACGACGAGTGAGCATCTTCCCGTACTGCCGCAGGAAGAACGACCAGGCCCGCTCATCATCACGCGGGCGATTGTGGCCCATGCCGACTTGCGACAAGTCGGAGGCGAACACGTCCGCGTGCAGCTGCTTCGCCCACAACGCCGTGCCCCACACCTCTTCGGGGGAGAGGCGGGCGACATCGTAGCGGGCCTGCTTCTGAGGTCGCACCTGCAACTCCAGACGCACCCAGCCCGGGTTGTACTTGTCCGCCTGATCGGGGAACGCCTTCCGCAGCTGCTTGCCCTTCTCGTAGAGCCGCGCGAGAACTGGCGACTTCATCGAGCCGATGTACAGGGTGCGACCGTCCGGGTGTCCCTCCGCCTCGCGCAGCCAGTCACCGATGGTCGCGAGCTTCAGTGGCCGGCCGCGCCGGTCGCCGTTCGGCAGGTGGTCCGCGACGTTCACGCACATGTCGTACAGCCGCTGCCACGGCGCGCCGGTCTTGAAGTCGTAGGCCGCATCGACACGCGTCACCCCATGATCCGGCCACAAGGCCCGCACCGCGGCCACGAACGGGGGAGTATCTTCGCCGGACGCCCACGCGTGCGGCCAGGCCTCTTCGTTGCCGCCGTAGACAACCCGCGCGATCACGTTCCCATCACGCACAATCTCCGCGCCAGCCGTGTACCCGTGCAGACCGCGTGAGCGCCGATAGTCCGCACCGAGCCACCCCGCCAGCGACTCGATCACCACCAGCGGATTCTCATCGATCGATGCGGCGTACCAGTCGAAGCTCGCCTCGAACCGCTGCACCGAAGCTGCAGCCGCGTCACTCAGCATCGCCCTCAGCCGGTCAGCGACCCCGCCGCGAACCTCATCAGCCACGGGGCATCACCGCCCCAAAGGTCAGGGGTGAGCGATACTCAGGCTGACATAACCGTGATTATCAGAGTGATTCACGACCCCTCAATGGAGTCGTCGACGGCTCAGAAGTGACGGCCGGCCCGCCGCGCGTCCGGCACGGCGTAGGGGGTGACCAGTTGCGGCTCGGCGGACTGGGGCGGGATGAGCGGCGGCGTGACGGGCGGCGGCGTGACGGGCAGCTGAGGCGCCTGCTGCAGCTGAGCGGGATCCTGCGGGGCGGGGATCTGAGGAAGAAGCGCCGGCGGCCCCGGGTGAGGCGGAGGAACGCTCGGGTACGCCGGCGCCACGGTGGCGGGACGCGGCAGGTGGCCCGGGTACTGCATGGCCGGTGTCGCGTAGGGGTTGGTCGAGGTCGGGCTGGCGCCGACGGGCGCGAGCGCGGCCTGCGGGAACGCGGTCACCGCGGCCGCGGGGCTCAAGAACTGGGCGGCCTGAGTGGCCGCCGCCGTGGGCGGCTCCTGCGCGATCGGTTCGGCGACGGCCGGCGGGGCGACGTTCTCGTCGGCGTCCGGCGGGGTCGCGAGCGATGCACGGGACCCGCGCTTCCCGCCCCGCCGCTGCGTGGACTCCCCCGGCGATGACGCGGCCGCACGGCGACGCTGATCGGCGGTCAGCGCGCTGAGGACGGCAGAGCGCACGACGAGCCAGAGAGCGAGCAGCCCCGCGACCGCCAGACCCGCTGTGATGGCGAGTTGCGTCAGAAACGCGGGGTCGAGCTCGGGCAGGCTCATAGCAAACAGAGTGGCCCCGTGTGTAGTCCCCCGGTATCCCGCGTTCGGGTGACGTACCGGCCCGCTCGGCGCGGATTTGTCCCCCGAAGTGCGCTCAGCGGCGCGCGGCGCTCAGCCCTGGAGCGAGGTGACGGCCTCGATGACGAGTGCGTGGTCCTTCGCGTCGGCAAGGCCCGAGACGGTCGCCGTGCCGACGATCGCCCCCGCCACGCGCAGCGGAACGCATCCCCCGGAGATCGCGTAGAGCGCGGGGTCGAGCCAGCCGAATCCGCCGTTCAGATCGTGGCGCACCCGGATGGCGAGGCTGCTCGTCGCGAACCGCGAGGTCGTGCGGATCTTGCGGGCGATCCAGTCGTCGTTGTCGGCGGTCGACCCGGGCAGCGCCGAGTGGAACACCAGCTGCTCGCCGAGCCGGACCTGGATCGCCACCCCGAGCTCCCGCTCGCGCGCCAGGCGGCGGATGGTGCGGCCGAGCTTCCAGGCCTCGTCATGACCGAAGCCGTCGAACCAGAGGGTGCGCTCTTCATGCTCGATCTGCTCGAGCAGCTGCTCGAGTTCGGCGCGGGACTCGGTCACGAAGACTCCTCGGTGCTCGGCGTGAGGCGGTGGATCGCCCGGATCAGGCGGTGCAGGACGGCAGTTGGCGGCGGATGAGCTCGATGAGCTCGGTCGGCTCGAAACGGGGGCGCTCGGCGAGCAGCTCCCCGAGGCTCCACCAACGATGCTCGAGCACGTCGACGCGCTCCTCGTCGGTCCAGTGGGCGTTCGACGGTTCGAAGCGGTCGGTCACCTGGCTGAAGAACTCGGCGTGCCCGGAGTCGTGGTCGGCGGAGTCCCACTCGACGTCGTAGTCGTGCGCCCACACGGGCGCTCCGAGGCTCTCGACCTCCAGCCCGGTCTCCTCGTAGAGCTCGCGGCGGGCGGCCTCCGCGAAGGTCTCACCCTCATCCACTCCCCCGCCGGGAGTCAGCCAGCGCGCGACACCGGAGCTGTCGGGTGCTGTGGTGAGGAACAGCAGCACGCGGTCGTCGCGGTCGAACAGGAGGACCCGGGACACCAGGCGGTGCCGATGTGCACTGACCATGCCCAGACGCCCGCTCAGGCCTGCGCGGTGAAGTCGCTCACGTCGCCCACATAGCGGGTGTGGTCGGCAGGGATGTCCTCGACGGCCGCGCGGGCGACCTCCGCCGCGAACTCCGACACGTTGTAGAGCCGCCCGGCGGACTCGCGGCGGGTGGCGATCGCGCCCGGGTTCGACCGCTCCAGCAGCGTCGCAGTGATGGTGCCCTCGATCATGTCGCCCGAGACCACGACGAAGCTCACGCCCGCCGCCTCGAGCTCCGGGATGCGTGCACGCAGCGCGTCCTCCCCCGCGCGCTTGCTGCGGGCCACCGGCTCGTACTCCGGCATGGTGGGAACCGTCGCGATGAAGTGCGCCTGGTGGCTCGTCACGAACACGACGCGCGAGCCCGCGCCGAGCAGCGGGAGCGCGGCGTCCAGCACGTTCACCTGGGCGTCGCGGTTGAGACGCATGGCGTAATCGTCACCCAGTCCCGATTCCATGCCGCCGGAGGCATTCAGCACGAGCAGGTCGAGCCCCCCCCACGCCTCCCGCACCGTGGCGAACATGGCGGCGACGGATGCCGGGTCGGTGAGGTCCGCGCCGATCGCGAGGGCCTCTCCCCCCTGCTCCTCGATGCCCGCGACGATCTTGAGCGCCCGGGCCTCCTTGTTGCGGTAGTTGATGACGACCTTCGCCCCTGCGGCCGCGAGATAGCCCGCGGTGTCGGCGCCGATGCCGCGCGAGGAGCCGGTGATGAGGGCGCGCACACCGCGCAACGAGTCGGAGGGAAGCTGGTCGTTCACGATTCACACCCTACCCATCGGCGTGATCCCCACCGGCATCCGCTCCCGGTGCTAGTTTCAGGAGGACGACGTCGTGAAGGGATGCCGCCATGGAACCCGATGTGATCAGCAGCTGGGCGTGGGTGGTGTGGCTGGCATTGGTGCTGGTCTTCATCATCATCGAGGTGAACACGCTCGAATTCACCTTCCTCATGCTCGCCCTGGGATCCGTCGGGGGGCTCGTCGCGGGCCTCGTGGGCGCCCCGTGGTGGCTGCAGCTCATCATCGCCGCGGTGCTGGCGCTCGTGCTCGTGCTGTTCGTGCGACCTCCGCTGTTGCACGCGCTGCGCAAGGGCGGCGATCCGACGCCCTCCAACGTCGACGCCCTGCACGGGCTGAGCGGCACGGTGGTCGTCGACTTCCGCGACGGCGCCGGCCAGGTGAAGCTCGCCAACGGCGAGACCTGGACGGCGCGGGTGCCCGCCGGCGCGTCCGGCCTCGATCTCGGCGAGGGCACCCGTGTCGTCGTCACCACCATCGACGGCGCGACCGCCGTCGTCGTCCCCGCAGAAAGCGAGACCGAATGAACGACGGCGAGATCCTCGGCACGATCCTCGTGGTGGCGCTCGTCGTCATCATCGTGGTGTTCGTCCTCACGATCCTCATCCGCGCCATCCGCATCGTGCCCCAGGCCTACTCGGGCGTCGTCGAACGGCTCGGTCGCTACCACAAGACGCTGCAACCGGGCCTCAACATCCTGGTGCCGATCATCGACCGGCTCCGGCCGCTCGTCGACATGCGCGAGCAGGTGGTGTCGTTCCCTCCGCAGCCGGTCATCACCGAGGACAACCTCGTGGTCTCGATCGACACGGTCGTCTACTTCCAGGTGGTCGACGCGCGCGCCGCGACGTACGAGATCGCCAACTACCTGGCCGCCGTCGAGCAGCTCACGACGACCACGCTCCGCAACGTGGTCGGCGGACTCAACCTCGAAGAGGCGCTCACGAGCCGCGACAACATCAACGGGCAGCTGCGCGTCGTGCTCGACGAGGCCACCGGCAAGTGGGGCATCCGCGTGGGTCGCGTCGAGCTCAAGGCGATCGACCCGCCGCACTCCATCCAGGACTCGATGGAGAAGCAGATGCGCGCCGAGCGCGACCGTCGCGCGGTGATCCTCACCGCGGAGGGCACCAAGCAGTCGGCGATCCTCGAGGCCGAGGGGCACCGGCAGGCCGCCATCCTGCAGGCCGAAGGCGACGCCCAGGCGGCGGTGCTGCGGGCCAAGGGCGAGGCGGAGGCCATCCAGACCGTGTTCGGCGCCATCCACGAAGGCGACCCCGACAGCAAGCTGCTGGCCTACCAGTACCTGCAGACGCTGCCGAAGCTCGCCGAGGGCGACGCCAACAAGCTCTGGATCATCCCGAGCGAGCTCACCGAGGCCCTCAAGGGCATCGGCGAGGGCTTCTTCGCACCGCGCGCCGCGGCGACGCCTCCCGGCTCCACGGATGCCGCGCCGCGCGGCTGACGGCGCCTCGCCCGCCTATCTGTCCCCCGCTCCCCCGCGGGTGCTCGCCCATCGCGGGCTCGCGCTCGAGGCGCCCGAGAATACCCTGCTGGCCTTCGCTCACGCGATCGCGGCGGGCGCGACGCACCTCGAGACGGACGTGCACGGCTCGGCCGACGGCGTCGCGGTGATCAGTCACGACCCCGACCTCAGTCGGGTGGCGGGGCGCGAGGTGAAGGTCGGGCAGCTGACCGCCGCCGAGCTCGCCCGCATCCCGCTCGGCGAGGGTCAGGGCTTCCCGACGCTCGCCGAGGCGCTCGATGCCTTTCCCGAGACGCGCTTCAACATCGACGTGAAGTCCGCCGACGCGATCCCCGGCACGATCCAGGCGATCCGGGCCGCGAAGGCGAGCGACCGCGTGCTGATCGGCTCTTTCTCGACCTCGCGGCGGCGTGCCGTCGTGCGCGAGCTCCCGGGGGTCGCGACCTCGATCTCGGCGAGCGGTGCGCTGCCCGCCGTGCTCGCCGCACGAGCCGGGGCGGTCGGTGCGCTCGCGCGCGTGCTGTCGGGCGTGCACGCCGTGCAACTGCCGACCCGGGCCGCCGGGCTCTCGGTGGTCACCGCGCGATCCATCCGCAGCTTCCACGCGGTCGGCGTCGAGGTGCACATCTGGACCGTCAACGACCCGGCCGAGATGGTGCGGCTTCTGGACGCCGGGGTCGACGGAATCGTCACCGATCGCGCCGATCTGGCGGTGCCGATCGTGGCCGCTCGGCACGAGCGCTGAGTCGGCGCACCCCTCGCGCCTGTCCCCCATCCCCTCCCAATCCGGGTCGAGGACGCTGGGAAAGGCCTGAGAACGGCGCCACGCGCGGAAGCTATCCGCCACGGTAGACGTTGTCACCCCTGGCGGCAGCTCGATCCCACCGGATCGCCCGCCTCAGCGCGAAAAGCGCTCACCCACCCCACGGCGCACAAGGAGGCCATACGATGGCGGATCGCAGCTTGCGCGGAATGCGACTCGGAGCTCAGAGCATGCAGAGCGAAGAGGGAGTCGAGTTCTCGCCCCGGAAGCGTGCGGTGTACCGCACCGATGAGGGGAACACCTTCGAGGTGGTGTTCGCCGCCGAGGCCGAGGTGCCCGAGACGTGGGAGTCCCCGCGCACCGGCCAGGAGGGTCGCCTCGTGGGCGATGACGGCGAGCTCGTCGAGAGCGAGGCCGTCGAGGCGAAGGCCCCGCGCACCCACTGGGACATGCTGCTCGAGCGCCGCACGCGCGCCGAGCTCGAGGAGCTCCTCGAGGAGCGTCTCAGCTACCTGCGCGCCCGCCGCGGCGAGGCCGCCGCGAAGGCCAGCAAGAGCGCCTGAGCTCGACCCCGGGCGCGACTCAGCCGCTCGCCCGGCGTCCGCGACCGCCGATGGCCGCCCCGATGAGGGCGCCCAGGGCGATCGCCACGACCCCCCACTCGACCCCCCGGCCGATCACGACCGCGGGGGTCGTCGTCGTCGAGAGGGGCACCTCCGCGACCATCGCGGCAGGGGTGAACCGCGGCAGTCGATCCTGGACCGTGCCGTCCGGCAGCACGATCGCACTCGTGCCGACGGTCGAGATGTTCACGACGGTGCGCCCGAGCTCGACCGCCCGGATGCGCGCGATCGCGAGCTGCTGCACGTTCTCGTCGGTGAATCCGAAGTCGGCGTTGTTGGTCTGCGCGAGCACGAGCTGCCCGCCCTCCTCCACGCCTTCGCGCATGAGCGCGTCGTCGACGATGTCGAAGCAGATCGCGAACCCGGCAGGGACCGAGTGGCCGTCGCGCCCGACGTCCATCACCGCGTCCGTCGTGCCCGGCGTGTACTCGCGCTGGATGAGGTCGATGAGCTCGGGGGCGAACTGTCGCCACACGGCGCGATCGGGCACGTACTCGCCGAACGGCACGGGGTGACGCTTGTCGTAGCGGTCGACCGCCCCGTCCCCCGGGCGCCACAGCAGCGAGGTGTTGAAGTACTGCTCGCCGTGCTTCGTGATCGACCAGCCGACGAAGGTCGCCCCGGTGTTCACGGCGACCGAGTCGAACACGCGCGCCGCGCCGGGAACCCGCAGCGGGTCGAGGTCGGATCCGCCCTCCGGCCACACCACGAGGTCGAGGTCCTCGCCGAAGAGCGGCTCGGTGGCCGCGTACTGGGCCAGCAGGTTGTCGCCCGCGTGCTCGGGCGGGTCGAAGTAGCCGGTCTTGCCGTTGCCCTGCACCGCCCCCACCCGGAGGCTCCCCTCGGTGGTCACCGGGAAGGAGGGGAATGCGACGAGGGTCGCCGCGATCGCGGTCACGAGCAGGGCGCGCAGCAGCACCGGCACGGTCGCGACGCGCACCGCGGCGACGGCCACCGCGACGAGGAACACCATGAGGAAGCCGACGCCCGAGATCCCGAGCCAGGCGAACAGCGGGGTGATGGGGCTGTCGGATTGGGATTCCGCGATCCGCCCCCAGGCGAAGCCGCCGTACGGCCAGATGCTCGCGATCGCCTCGCGTCCCGTCCAGAGCCCCGCGACCACGAGGGGCACGAACAGCAGCTGCCCGAGCGGACCGCGCACGGCCCGTGGGACGACGCGGGTGGCGATCGCGATGAGCATGGTCCCGAGGCCGCACCAGAGCGCCATTACGACGCACAGGGCGAACCACGGCACGGCACGCACGATCCAGAGCTCATCCGGCCCGAGGAACTCGGTCATCCAGGGGATGTGGATGAGGTAGAAGCTGAGCCCGAAGACGAAGCCCACCACGAAGCCGGCGCCCGCGCGTCGGCCGTGCGCGGCGACGAGCACGAGCGCGATGCCGAGGAAGGCGAGGGGCCACCAGCCCAGGTCCGGGAATGCCGCGTCGGTGATGGGTCCGGCCGCGGCGGCGAGCAGCACGGCGCTCCACCACGGCACGAACGGCCGGGCGGTCTCGGGTGCGGACGCGACGAGGGGCATCGAGCATTCAGCCTAGGGCCGCCGTCCTGTGCGCCTGCTGCGGATGCGCGCCGTCGTCCTCCTTCTGTCCGGTCCGCAGCCCCACCCCGATTCCGCAACTCAGGAGATACGGCCGATCCACGAGAAACGGCCCGGTTCCACGCATTTCCGCCTGAGTTGCGAAACGGGCGCGCTCAGCCGACGCTCGAGTAGGCGACGATCCCGCGCCGCACGCCGTCGATGGCGGTGCGCGCCGTGCGGCCGAGTTCGCCGTCGGCCACGATCGAGAGCTGGTCGAGCAGGTCGATCACCTGTTTCATCCAGCGCACGAAGTCGCCCGCCGCGAGATCGGTATCGCGCAGCACCGAGTCGAGCCGCGCCCCCTGCGCCCATCGGAAGGTGGCGAGTGCGAGGGCGGCCGAGAGCGGGCCCGTCTCGGGCAGCTGCCGGTCCTCCTCATAGCCGGAGAGCCGCGCCCACAGCTCCTCGGTGGCCACGAAGGCGTCCCGGAATCGGCCGCGCGGGACGCCCCGCTCGATGCCGCCGTCCTCGCGCCGCGGTTCGTACACGAGACTGCTTGCGAGCGCCGCGAGGGTCGGGGCGTCCACGCCGTCCCAGATGCCGTGGCGCAGCGACTCGGCGACGAGCAGATCGCGTTCCCCGTAGATCCGGCGCAGCTGCCGGCCGGATACCGCCACGACGAGCTGCCCGTCGGCGTCGCGTTCGAGGTAGCCGAGCTCCAGCAGCAGCTCGGTGATCCGGTCGAACACCTGGGCGACCGCCCCCGTGCGGCCCCGCACCTGTCCGGCGAGCTTGTCGTTCTCGCGCTTGAGCTGCCACCAGCGCTCCGCCCAGCGGGCGTGGGCCTCGCGATCGTTGCAGGAATGGCAGGCGTGCTGCTTCATGCGCCGCCGCAGCTCGTCGATCCGCCGCTGACGGCGGTCGCGCTCCGAGCGCGAGCCCTCCTGGGCGCGGGCCTGCTTGCGTTCGAGGTCGCTCAGCTCGCGGCGGATGCCGGCGTACTCGGCGAAGTCGCCCAGGTGGCAGCGCATCGCCTCGGCGTATCCGGCGAGCGACTTCTCCTGTTCCCGGATCTTGCGGGCCAGCCCCACGACCGCGCGGTCGGCCTGGAACTGCGCGAAGGAGCTCTCGAGGATCTCGCGCGTGCGATCCCGGCCGAACTGCTCGATGAGGTTGACCGCCATGTTGTAGGTGGGCCGGAAGCTCGAATTGAGCGGGTAGCTGCGGCGCGAGGCGAGCGAGGCGACCGCCTGCGGGTCGAGGCCCGAGGCCCACTGGATCACCGAATGGCCTTCGACGTCGATTCCGCGGCGCCCCGCGCGCCCGGTGAGCTGGGTGTACTCCCCCGGCGTGATCGGCACGCGTGCCTCGCCGTTGAACTTCTCGAGCTTCTCGAGCACGACCGTGCGCGCGGGCATGTTGACGCCGAGCGCGAGCGTCTCCGTCGCGAACACGACCTTCACGAGCTTGCGCTGGAACAGCTCCTCCACCACCTCCTTGAAGGTCGGGATGAGGCCCGCGTGATGCGCGGCGACACCGCGCTCGAGCCCGTCGAGCCACGCGAAGTAGCCGAGCACCCCGAGGTCCTCGTCGCGCAGTCCCGCGCAGCGCTCCTCGACGAGATGCCGGATCTCCTCGCGCTCCCAGCGCTCGGTGAGCCGCACCTCGGAGCGCAGCACCTGCTGCACGGCCTGCTCGCAGCCGACCCGGCTGAACACGAAGAAGATCGCCGGGAGCAGGTGCTTGCCGTCGAGCAGTTGCACGACCTCGGCGCGCCCGATGCGCTCCTCCTGCGGACGGCCGCCCTTCGAGTGGTACCGGCCCACATCGCGCATCTGCCGGGACCCCATCGTGCGACCGCCGTAGCGCGCCATCTGCACGAGGTCGGGGTTCACTCGACGCACATCCTCGGATCCGGAGGAGTCGAACAGCTCCACGAGCTTGCCGCGCATGAGCACGTGCTGCTCGAGCGGCACGGGACGGCGTTCCGAGACGATGACGTCGGTGTCGCCGCGCACCGCCTGCAGCCAGTCGCCGAACTCCTCGGCGTTCGACACCGTCGCCGAGAGCGACACCATCCGCACCGGCCGGGGCAGGTGGATGATGACCTCCTCCCAGACGGCCCCGCGGAAGCGGTCGGCGAGGTAGTGCACCTCGTCCATGACGACATAGGCCAGGTCGCGCAGCAGATCGGACTCGGCGTAGAGCATGTTGCGCAGCACCTCGGTCGTCATGACGACGACGCGGGCCGTGGAGTTGATGTTGGTGTCCCCCGTGAGCAGACCCACCTGCGCGGCGCCGTGCTGGGCGGCGAGCTCGGCGTACTTCTGGTTGCTGAGCGCCTTGATGGGCGTCGTGTAGAACACCTTCGCGCGCGGATCGGCGAGGGCCAGGTGCACCGCGAACTCGGCCACGACGGTCTTGCCGGCGCCGGTCGGGGCTGCGACGAGCACCGAGCGCCCCTCCTCGAGCACGCGACACGCCTCGAGCTGGAAGTCGTCGAGCTCCACGGGGAGTCGGGCGCGGAATCTCTCGACCTCGGGGGTCCGACTGCGGGCGCGGGATGCCGCGTAGCGCTCGGCGGGCGAGAGCACCGCCTCCTCGGGCGGGGTCATGCGCCGCTGAGGCTCGCCTCGAACGCCGCGCTGCGGCGCGCGACCGAGCGGTCGTGCCAGACCGAGATGCCGACCGCGGCGAAGTACAGCGCCACCATCGGGATGGCGAGCAGGAACATCGAGATGACGTCGGCGGCGGGTGTCGCGATGGCCGTGAACAGCGTGATGGCCAGGATGGCCCAGCGCCAGCCTTTGAGGATCGTCTGCCCCTGCAGCACGCCCGCGAAGTTCAACAGCACGAGGAACACCGGCAGCACGAACGCGACACCCGTGGCGAGCACGAGCTTGAGCACGAAATCGAGATAGGTCTTCGCCTCGTAGTAGGTGGTGGCACCGGGGGGCACGAGGGTGAACATGATCTCCACGATGTGCGGCAGCACGAACCACCCGGCCGCGCACCCGGCGAGGAACAGCGGCACCGCGGTGAAGAAGAAGCCGAAGGTGTAGCGCTTCTCGCGCGTGGTGAGTCCCGGTACGAAGTAGGCGAAGAGCTGGTAGAGCCAGACGGGGCTCGAGATCACGATGCCCGCGACGAGCGCCACCTGCAGCTGCATGTCGAACGCGCCCGTGATGTTGGTGAAGTTGAGCGCCACCTTGTCGGGGTCCGCGCCCTTCGCCGCGGCGATCCGCAGCACGGGGTCGCTGATCGCGCCCCAGGTGCCGCGGCCCTCGAGCGCCTTGGCCGCGCCCGGGATGACGGGCTCGAGCAGATTGCCGAGCCAGCCGAGGTCGTAGATCGCCCAGCCGATCACGGCGCCGCCGACGATCGCGATGGCGGCGCGCGTGAGCCGCTTGCGCAACTCGATGAGATGCTCCGCGAGCGACATCCGCCGCTCGGGGTTTCCCTTGCGGGGACTCGCGCGCCGGGCCGAACCGACGGCCACGGCGGCTACGGCTTGTCGGCGGGCTTGCTCGCCGTGTCCGCCGGCGTGGATGCGGCCGGGGTCGTGTCGCCGGAGGCGGCCTCCGAGGTCGCGGTGCCGTCCGCCTCGTCGTCGGACTTCATCTCCTTGCGGAACACCTTGACCGACTGGCCGACGCCCTTGGCGAGCGCGGGAAGCTTCGTGGCGCCGAACAGCAGCAGGATGACGACGAGGATGATCAGCAGGTGAGGCCAGCCGAATGCGTTACCGAAAGGCATGAGATCCGTCCCGTCGTGATGCGTGCAGGTGGCCTCAGTCTACGCGTACCGCGCGAGACCGGCGGCGGCCCACTCCGCGACCGCGCGCCGCGCCTGCTCCGGGGCGACGACGCGCACCGTGCCGGGCAGTCCCGCGATGAGCCGCTTGAGCCCGTGGTAGTGCGAGACCCGCAGCGTCGTGCGGATGCGGTCGCCCACCTCGCTCGTGAGCGCGCCGTCGGGGATGTAGTCGGCGAGCAGCCCGATGACCTCCGGGGCCGCCTCGATGGTCACCTCGAGGTCCTCGTCGGATGGCTCGAAGAGGGTGTCGGGCAGCCGCACCTCCTCGGGCGTGTGCTCGATCGGCAGCTCCGTGAGCACGAGGTCGCTCATCCGGTCGAAGCGGAAGGTGCGCAGCGCGCGTCTCAGGTGGCACCAGCCGCGCAGGTACCAGTCGGCGTCGATCGATTCGACGCGCAGCGGGTCGACCTCGCGCTCCTCGCGCTCGCCGCGCGAGTTGAGGTAGCCGAAGCGCAGCCGCCGCCCCTCGGTGACCGCGCGTCGCACGAGGGCGAGCACGTCGCCGCCCTCGCCGTGCGCCACCGCGAGTTGGCTCGGTTCGGCGGATGCCCCGTGCGAGAGCTTCGCGACGAGCCCGCGGAGGGTCGCGCGGTCGGCGTTCTCGGGCAAGGCCTGCAGGTACTGCAGCCCCGCGATGAGCGCGGCCGCCTCTCGGGCCGAGAAGCGGGGGGCGTCGTCGATGCCGACATGCTGCGTGATGGCGATCTCGTCGTCGTCGAGGAAGGCGTCCCAGTCGATGTCGAAGAGGTCTTCGTGCTGGTAGGAGGCGGTGTCGCCGGGGATGCCGCTCATGGCGATGAGCGACACCGAGCTGCGCACCTCCTCGGCGGTCACCCCGAAGTGCGCGGCGGCCTCCCGCACGCTCACCCGGTCGTGCTCGAGCAGCCACGGGACGAGGGCGAGCAGGAAGGCGAGCTTGTCGCGCGCCTGGGGGGCGGGAACCGCCCGAGAGGGGACGCGATGCCGACGGTCAGCCATGATCGGCCACCGTCTGCCGCAGTCGGGCGATGACGGCCTCGCGCAGGGCGGGCGGGGACACCACGAGCACCTCGGGTCCGAACGCCGCAAGCTCGTCGGCGAGGATCGCGAGGTCCACGAAATGCACGCGCAGGATGCCGGGGGCCGTCTCCTCGGTGCCGCGGCGGTGCGCGAGTCGCACGGCCGCATCCGATCCGGCGCGCACCTCGATCTCGGCGACGCCGGCCTCCCAGATCGCCTCCAGCTCGGCGAGGGCGCGCGCCTTGTGGTCGCCGGGGCGCTCGGGCGCGGCTTTGCCCGCCGTGACCTTGCCGACGATCCGGCGCAGCAGGAAGGTCTTCTCGTCGCCCGTGGCGAGCTCTTCGGCGGCCAGGTGCCACCGCCCGTCGTACTGCACGAGGGCCAGCGGGATCACCTCGCGCTCGCGGGCGCGCGGCTCGCCCGGCTTGAGGTATCCGAAGCGCACGAGCTGCCGACGGTCGATCGCCTGGGTGAGCGGTTCGAACGCGGGGTCGCGCAGGCGCAGCCGGGGCGCGTAGCCGAGCACCGGCTCGTCGGCGGCGATGCCGAGCGCGCGCAGCTTGACGATCGCCCGCCGCGACTCGGCGTTGAGCGAACCCTCCCGCCAGGCCATCGCGGCGAGGTTGAGCAGCGCGATCTCCTCGCCCGTGAATCGCACGTCCTCGGGCAGGTCGTAGGCGCCCTTGGGGATGCGGTAGCGCAGGTTGTGGTTGTCGCCGGGCTCGCCGAGCGGCTCGATCGTCTCGAGCGGCACGCCGAGCTCGCGGATGTCGTCCTTGTCCCGCTCGAACTGCCGCTCGAGGTTCGCGTTGTCGCCGCCCGGCGTGTAGCGCTGGGCGTAGCCGCGCACGCTCGAGAGGATCTCGGCCTTCGTCAGCCCCGACTCGGTCGCCACGAGGGCGAGCACGAGGCTGAACAGCCGATCCTCGACGGGGACCGGCGCGGGTGCGGGTTCCGGGCTCGTCGTGGCCTACTTCGCGTCAGCGGTGCGCTGGATGCCGAGCACGTCGATGACGTAGATCAGGGTGTCGCCCGCCGTGGTTCCGCTCGGCCAGGCGCCTTCGCGGTAGGAGTCGTCGGGGGCCACGACCGCGAGCAGCTGCGAGCCGACCTTGGCGCCGACGAGCGCATCGAACACGCCCGGCGTTACCCCGGTCTGACCGCTCGGGTCGTTCACGACGGGAACCGTCTGCGGCACGCCGTCCCAGGTACTGCTCGTGCTGCGCAGCTGGTCGCCGTCCTTCGGCCACACCCAGATCGACACGTGCAGGACGGCGTAGTCGCCGTCGCCGAGAGCGGGGCCGCTGCCGGCCTTGATCGTCGCGATGCGGGTCGAGGACGGTGCGTCGCCCGCCGGGACCGTGATGCCGGGGGTGCCGTTGGGTGCCGTGACGACGTTGGGCATGCCGTCCTGCGGCAGCTGGTTGACGCCGTTCGCCTTGCCGAGGAAGGTGCCGACGATGTCGATCACGAAGACGATCGTGGCGTCCGGGTCGGAGACGCCGACCGAGCTCGTGTCGACGCCCGAGACGCCCATGGGCGACACGATCGAGATCCGGTCGCCGACGCGCGCGCAGGTGAGGGACTCGTAGAGGGCGCCCTCGTCGCCGGCGAGGCCGCGCACGGCGAGCTGGCTGGGGTCGTACTTGGTCTGCAGCAGCACCGTGCCGGAGGCGCCGTCGATGACGCTCGCCTCGAAGTCCACGACGCCGCGCTGCGGTGTCGGCTCGCCCGTACCCTCGGTGAGCACGGTGCGCTGGGGGGTCGTGACGGCGATCGGGGCGGGCACGTCGATCGTGGGCTTCGCGGATCCGACCTCGCCCGACGCCGAGATGAGGGCGGATGCGTCGCCGGGCGCCACCTGCGGGTCGCAATTCGACGCGCCGGGGGCCGAGCAGCCGACCAGTGCCGAGGCGAGCACCGTCACGAGGGCGACGGAACTGACGAGGGCGGGGATGCGGCGCACGGAGCCTTCTTTCCTGACGGGGGTGCGTGACCTGGCGCGGGCGCACCGAGCGCGCCACGATGCACGAGGCGAGTCGAGTCTACTGTTCCGCGGCGGGGGTTCCGGCCGTGCCGCCGGTGGTGCGCTCGGCGAGTTGCTGCGCGTCGCGCACCACCCGGCGGATGCGCTTGTCGGTCTTGTCGCGCACCCCGAGTGCGCCCGGCGTCCACAGCTCGACGTCCTCGTCGCCGTACTCGGTCTTGGAGGCCCGGCGCACCGGGCGCGGGAGCACGGCACCGGGGGCGAGTCGGCGTGCGGCGATGAGGAACGCCGTGTGGGCGACCATGCGGTGATCCGGGCGGACGGCGAGGCCCTCGACGTGCCAGCCGCGCACGAGCGTCTCGGTCGAGCTCGGCTCGGTGTACAGCCCCGTCTCGCGGATCGCCTCCGCGACCCGCGAAAGCTGGGTCGCCGTCGCGACGTAGCAGACCAGCACGCCGCCGGGCGCGAGCGCGTCGGAGACGGCGTCGAGGCATTCCCAGGGGGCGAGCATGTCGAGCACGACGCGGTCGACGGTGCCGGCGTCGACCGCGGTCGGCAGCACCTCGGCGAGGTCGCCGATGCCGATCGACCAGTTCGCGGGGGCACTCCCCCGGAACGCCGCGACGTTGTTGCGCGCGACCTCGGCGAACTCCTCACGGCGCTCGAACGACAGCAGACGTCCCTGGTCGCCGACGGCGCGCAGCAGCCACAGCGACAGCGCCCCCGAGCCGACGCCCGCCTCGACGACCGTCGCGCCGGGGAAGATGTCGGCGATCCCGAGGATCTGCGCCGCATCCTTCGGGTAGATGATCGCGGCGCCGCGCGGCATCGACATCACGAAATCGGACAGCAGCGGACGCAGCGCCAGGTAGGCGTCGCCGTTGCTGGCCTCCACGACCGAGCCGTCGGGCAGGCCGATGAGCGTGTCGTGGGCGAGCATGCCGCGATGGGTGTGGAAGACCTTGCCCGGCTCGAGCGTGATGGTGTGCAAGCGGTTCTTGGGGCCGGTCAGCTGGACGCGGTCGCCCGCGGCGAAGGCGCTCATCGCACCGCCCCGTCCGCGAGCCGGGTCGCGTGCGCGGCCGCGAGCGCGGCGAGGCCGACGCCGTCGAGTCCGTTCGGCAGCAGCGTGTAGGCCTCGTCGGCGGGGAGGGGCACGTGGAAGGGCACCGCGACGGTCGTCGTGCCCGCGGCGACCGCCGAGGCGACGCCGGGCTCGGAGTCCTCGATCGCGACACAGTCGGCCGCATCCACCCCGAGCAGCTCGGCGGCGCGCAGGTACGGCTCGGGGAACGGCTTCGGCTGCTCGACTTCGTCGCCCGCGACGATCGCGTCGAAGGCGGGGCCGCCGAGCTCGTGCTCGAGAGCCGCCTCGATGCGGTCGGCCATCCGCCGCACCGACATCGTGACGAGGGCGGTCGGGATGCCGGCGGCGCGCACCTCGGCGAGCAGTTCGCGCGCCCCCGGGCGCCACGGCACGTGCTCGGCGATCTGATCCATCACGCGGTCGGTGAGGATCGTGATGATCTCCTCCGCCGAGAGTCCCACACCGTGCGACTGCAGCACGGCCGCCGAGGCGTGCAGGCCGTTCCCGACGAGGCCGATCGCGTCGGCGTGCGTCCAGGTGCCGCCCCAGGAGGTGACGAGCTCGCCCTCGGCGCGCATCCAGTACGGCTCCGTGTCGACGAGGGTGCCGTCCATGTCCCAGAGCACGGCGGCGACTCGGGCGGGGCTCGGCTCAAGGATCGGCGTGCTCACGACGGGCAAGTCTACGGGCGCGGTCCTATCCTGAGGTGAGCGCCCGTGCGGGCGGAGAGGCGGAACGGTGACGGAAGGTTCGGACGACTGGGGCCACGGCGGCTCGACGCTCGTCGTCGCCTTCGAGGGCTGGAACGATGCGGGCGAGGCGGCGTCGAGCGCCGTGAGGGCGCTGCGTGACCAGCTCGAGCTCGCCCCCATGGTCGAGGTGGACCCCGAGGACTACTTCGACTACCAGTTCAACCGTCCCCTCATCGGCTTCGACGACAACGGCGAACGCCTCATCTCCTGGCCGAGCGTGACGCTGTCCGGCCCGGTCGATCGCGGTGCCGGCATCCACGTGCTGCTCGGCACCGAGCCGTCGCGCGGTTGGAAGACCTTCACCGAGGAGGTGCTCGACGCCATCTCGGTCGCCGGCATCGAGCGCATCGTGTTCATCGGCGCGATGCTCGCGGATGTGCCGCACACCCGGCCGATCTCGGTGTTCGCCTCGAGCGAGAACGTCTCGGTGCGCGAACGGTTCTCCCTCGAGCGCTCGAGCTACGAGGGCCCCGTCGGCATCATCTCGGTGCTCGCGGATGCGGCGGAGCGCTCCGGGATCCCGACGATCGCCGTCTGGGCGTCCGTGCCGCACTACGTGCACAACGCGCCGTCCCCCAAGGCGACCCTCGCGCTCATCGAGCAGCTCGAGGAGTTCATCGAGGTGCGCATCGAGCGCGGTTCGCTCGTGGAGGACGCCGAGGCCTGGGAGAAGGGCATCGACGCGCTCGCGAGCGACGACGACGACATGTCGGCCTACATCGAGCAGCTCGAGCAGGCGCGCGACACGGTCGACTCCCCCGAGGCCTCCGGCGACGCGATCGCCGAGGAGTTCGAGCGCTACCTGCGCAAGCGCGACGGGGACCAGCCCCCCGCGCCGTAGGGGATGGTTTCGATACGCCCGCTTCGCGGCGTATCGGAACCGGCTACGGCTGCAGCACGTCCGTCGACAGCAGCACGATGAGCACCCCGCCGAGCAGCAGGCGGTAGATCACGAACGGCAGGAACGACCGCTTCGAGATGTACCGCATGAGGAACGCGATCACGGCCCAGCCCACCCCGAAGGCGACGATCGTGGCGACCGCGGTCGGCAGCGCACCGTAGGCGTTCTCGGCCGGGTCGCGGAACGAGGTGACGAGCTCGTAGAGGCCGCTGCCGAACACGGCGGGCACCGCGAGCAGGAACGAGTACCGGGCGGCCGCGGGCCGCGTGTACCCGAGGGCGAGCCCCGCGCTCGTGGAGGCGCCCGAACGGCTCACCCCGGGGATGAGGGCGAGCATCTGCGCGATGCCGATCAGGATGCCGTCGCGGTAGGAGAGCTCGGTGAGCTCTTTGCTGCGGCGGCCCAGCCAGTCGGCGAGGCCCAGCAGGATGCCGAACACGATGAGCACGATCGCCACGATCCACAGCGAGCGGAAGGTGCTGCGGATCGAGTCCTGCAGGAAGTAGCCCGCGAGCACGATCGGGATGGTTCCGATGATGATGAGCCACCCCATCCGCACATCCGCGTCGCCCTTCTGGATGCCGGCCGAGTGGGTGCCGCCCTTCGCGCCGAAGGAGCGGAACCACTTGCCGATGATGCGGGTGATGTCCTTCCAGAAGTAGATGAGCACCGCGGTCTCGGTGCCGAGCTGGGTGATGGCGGTGAAGGTCGCGCCGGGGTCCCCCCAGCCGGCCACGTCGCCGAGGATGCGCAGGTGCGCGCTCGAGGAGATCGGGAGGAACTCGGTGAGGCCCTGCACGAGGCCGAGGATGATCGCTTGGAGGAAGTCCACGGGGTCCGATTCTGTCAGCGCGGGCGGGGGTCAGGCGTCGAGGAGCAGCTCGGTGAGCACGGCGCGTCCGAAGGCGAGGGCGTCGAGCGGGACCCGCTCGTCGACGCCGTGGAACATCGCCGGGAAGTCGAGTCCCGGGCCGAGGCGCAGCGGGGCGAAGCCGTAGCCGGTGATGCCGAGCACGCTGAGCGCCTTGTTGTCGGTGCCGCCCGAGAGCAGGTAGGGCAGCACGGCCGCCCCGGGGTCGTGGCGCTGCAGCGCGCCCACCATGCGCTCCACAAGGGCACCCGAGAACGGGTTCTCGAGGCCCACATCGTGGTGCACGACCTCGATCTCGATCTCCGGGCCGACGAGCTCGCGCAGCTGCTCGAGCACGGCCTCCTCCTGGCCGGCGAAGGGGCGCACGTCCACGAGCGCCTCGGCACGATCCGGGATGACGTTGTGCTTGTAGCCGGCCTCGAGCACCGTCGGGTTGGAGGTGGTGCGCACGGTCGAGCGCAGGAAGCCCGCGGCGACGCCGGTGCGCTCGATGAGGTCCACCGCATCCTCCCCGGGGGCGGCGTCGAGCAGGCGGCGCACCTCGGCGAGCATGGCCGTGGTGGTCGGGCCGAACTGCACGGGCCACTCGTGGCGCCCGACGCGGGCGATCGCCTCGGCGAGCTTCGTGACGGCGTTGTCGTGGATGACGCGCGAGCCGTGCGCCGCGACCCCGCGGGCGACGAGGCGGATCCAGACGAGCGCCTTCTCCCCCGTCTGCAGCAGGTAGGCGCGCTTCCCGGCGAGCTCGATCGAGTAGCCGCCCACCTCGCTGATGGCCTCGGTGGCGCCGGCGAAGAGCTCGGGATGGTGCGCGACGAGGTGGTGCGAGCCGTACACGCCGCCGTTCTCCTCGTCGGAGAAGAACGCCACCACGAGGTCCCGCGCCGGGCGGCGCCCCGAACGCAGGATGTCGCCGAGGCTCGTGAGGATCATGGCGTCCATGTCCTTCATGTCGACGGCGCCGCGGCCCCACAGCATCCCGTCGCGGATCTCGCCCCCGAAGGGGTCGACGCTCCAGTTCGCGGGGTCGGCGGGCACGACGTCGAGGTGACCGTGCACGACGAGGGCGGGGCGGCTCGGGTCGGCGCCCTCGACGCGGGCGACGACGCTCGTGCGGCGTGGTGCCGCGTCGATCAGCACCGGGTCGAGCCCGAGCGAGCGCAGCTCCGCCTCGACGTACTCGGCCGCCTCCGTCTCGCCTGTCGCGCGACCGGCACCCCAGTTGGTGGTGTCGAAGCGGATGAGGTCGCGGGCGATCCGGGCGGTGTCCTCGAGTGCGCCGTCCATGCGACCACGCTACCGGTCGCGCTCGCGGGCGGGCGTGCGTCGAGCGCCCCCTGCAGCCGTGCTAATGTCTATCTTCGGTTCTCGTGATGAGAATCGCACTCGCGCGGGTGGCGGAATTGGCAGACGCGCTAGCTTGAGGTGCTAGTGCCCGTATAGGGCGTGGGGGTTCAAGTCCCCCCTCGCGCACGCGAGTCGAAGGCCCCGGATCGTTGATCCGGGGCCTTTACCCTTGCCCGCACTGTCTGCCCCAGCGCTGTCTGCCCCAGCACTGTCTGCCCCAGCACTGGGGTGCCCCGCTCCTGGCGCGGCACTGTGCCGCTCAGTCCGCCGGACGTAACATCCTCTGCAAGATGAAACCCGGCCCCGTGCGCATGAAAGGCGTGCTGACGACCTGGAACGACGACCGAGGATTCGGCTTCGTCGCCCCCGCCGTCGGCGGGCCGGACGTGTTCGTGCACATCTCGGCGTTCCCCGAGGGCGCCCTGCGTCCGGTCGAGGGCGACGAGGTCGGCTACGAGCTGGAGTTCTCCCCCGACGGCAAGCCGCGTGCGGCGCGGGCGCAGACCCTCCGGCACGTGCCGGCGCCGGCACGGGTGCGCCGCCCCAACCCGCCGCAGCGTTCGAGCAGGCTCGGTTATGTGGCGATCCTGGCGTTCGGCTGCATCGTGTTCGTGCGGGCGCTCGTGCATCCGCTGCCGTTCTGGGTGGCGGTGCTGTACGGCGGGGCGAGCGTCGTGACGTTCATCGCCTACGCCGTCGACAAGCGTGCCGCGCAGACCGACAACTGGCGGGTGCCCGAGGGCTCGCTGCTCGCCCTCGGGGTGATCGGCGGCTGGCCGGGGGCGATCGTGGCGCAGCAGGTGCTGCGGCACAAGACCCTCAAGGCGAGCTTCCAGTGGGCGTTCTGGATCTCGGTCGTCGTGAACGTGCTGGGGTTCGCGGCGCTGTCGTGGCTTGCGGCGCTGCCGTCCGAGCTCTGAGAGCGCTCCTTCCCGCTGTCGTCCGCGCGGCGTAGCATCGAACGCATGTTCGAGATGGCGCAGACCCGTGGGGACGAGATCCGTGCCCTGCAGGATCGCATCCACGGGATGCAGCGCACGCGCCTCGACGACCGCCGGCTGCCCACCTCCTCGGCGCTCTCCGAGCTGCTGCCGGGCGGCGCGCTCGCGGCGGGCGCCAGCTACGTCATCGAGGGCTCGACCGCGCTCGCCCTCGAGCTGTTGCGCGAGCCGAGCCGGGCCGGATCCTGGTGCGCGATCGTGGGGATGCCCGACCTCGGGGTGGAGGCGGCCGCGGCGGCCGGGAT
Source organism: Protaetiibacter larvae (assembly GCF_008365275.1). Classification (GTDB taxonomy): domain Bacteria; phylum Actinomycetota; class Actinomycetes; order Actinomycetales; family Microbacteriaceae; genus Homoserinibacter; species Homoserinibacter larvae. Next base: position 1,788,045 of record NZ_CP043504.1, read on the forward strand.
CGAGCTCGAGCGGCTCGTGCTCGTGCCGCATCCGGCCGAGCAGTGGTTCGCGGTGGTCTCGGCGCTCATCGACGCGGTCGCGGTGGTGCTCGTGCGCCCGCCGACCGGAAAGCGGGTCGGCGAGGCGGCGGCGACCCGACTCGCCGCACGGCTGCGGCAGCGCGAGGCGGTGCTCGTGGCGACGGGCGACTGGCCGCGTGCCCAGGCGCGGCTCACCGTGCCCGAAAGCGATTGGGCGGGGATCGGCGCGGGGTTCGGGCATCTCGCCGCCCGCCAGCTGACGGTGGCCGCGAGCTCCCCCGCCTGGCAGGGGCGCACCCGATCGCGGCGGCTCTGGCTTCCGGATGCGCGGGGTGCGGTCTCCCCCGTCGCGGCGCGCGAGGTCGTGGTGCGCGAGGTGGTGCGCGAGGTGGAGCGCGCTGCCGGGCGCGCTTCCCGTCACGCGGCCGTAGGCTGACCGGCATGCGGTACCGCTTCACGAGCGAGGTGCGGCGCTGGGAGGCCCGCCGCGACGACTGGTTTTTCGTCGATCTGCCGCTCGACGCCTCGGCGGAGATCCACGAGTGGGCGGATGCCCGGCCGCGTGCCGGGTTCGGCGCCGTGAAGGTCGTCGCCCGGGTGGGCGGCACCTCGTGGTCGACCTCGATCTTCCCCGGGGCGTCCGGCGTCTACAGCCTCGCGCTGGCCGCCCGCATCCGTCGCGCCGAGTCCATCGAGCCCGGTGAACTGATCGAGGCCGAGGTCGAGCTGCAGGGCTGACTCCGCATCCCGCTTGCGATACTCGAACACATGTTCGAGAATGAGGCATGACCGCATCCGATCCGCGACTGCTCGTGCTGCTGCTGCCCGACTGGGCCGTGCGTGCGCAGGCGCGCGAGCAGCGCATCCCCGAGGACGCCGCGCTCGCGCTCGTCGCGAAGGGACTCGTGGCAGCCTGCTCCCCCGCGGCCCGTGCCGACGGCGTGCGGGTCGGCATGCGGCAGCGCGAGGCGCAGGGGCGTTGCCCGGGGCTGCGGATCGCACGCGAGGATCCGGCCGTCGCGAGCCGTGCCTTCGAGCCCGTGCTCGCCGCACTCGAGCAGGCGGTGCCGGGATGGCATCCGCTGCGCCCCGGGGTCGCCGCGATCCGCGCGCGCGGTGCCGCCCGCTACTACGGCAACGAGCGGGCGGCGGCGCGCACGGTCGCCGGCATCGCCGTCGAGCACGGGGCCCCGGGCGCCCGGGTCGGCATCGCCGACGGCCTGTTCGCGGCCGAGCTCGCCGCCCGCGGCGTCGGCACCACGTCTCCGGCGGCGGATCCGCTGCACCTCGTGCCCACCGCCGGCACCGCCGCCTTCCTCGCCCCGCTGCCCGTCGCCGCCCTCGGCGACCCCGAGCTGGCCACCCTGCTGCCGCGCCTCGGCATCCGCACCCTCGGCGCATTCGCGGCCCTCTCCGCCGACGACGTCGCCGCCCGTTTCGGGCCGCTCGGCGCCCGGCTGCATGCCCTCGCCGCGGGGCGGGACCCGCGCGGGGCCGCCCCGCGCATCCCGCCGCGCGACCTCGACGCCGTGGTCGACTTCGAGCCGGCCGTCGAACGCGTCGACGAGGTGGCCTTCGGGGTGCGGGCGGCGTGCGACGACTTCGTGCTGGCCCTGCTGCACGAGCGGCTGGTCTGCACGGCGCTGCGGGTCGAGCTGCACGGCGACCGCGGCGAACTCGATGAGCGCGTCTGGCTGCATCCGCGCTCCTTCTCGGCCGCCGAGGTGGTCGACCGGGTGCGCTGGCAGCTGCAGGCCACCGAGCTCATGCGCTCGGGCGTCGTGCGGGTGCGGCTGAGCCCCGACGCGGTCGACCCGGTGCAGGCGCACGAGCGGGGGCTCTGGGGCACCGGACCGGATGAGCGCGTGCACTCCGCGCTCTCGCGCGTGCAGGGCATGGTGGGGCATCGCGGCGTGCTCACCCCGCGCCTCGCGGGCGGCAGGCGCCCGGCCGATCGGCAGCAGCTGGTGCCGTGGGGCGACCGCGGGGTCGCCGTCCGCGAGCGGGTGCGCCCGTGGCCGGGCGCGCTGCCGGATCCGCCGCCCACGACGGTGTTCGAGGTGCCGCGCCCGCTGCGCGTGGAGGACGTGCACGGTCGCCCGGTGACGGTCGACGACCGCGGTGCGGTGAGTGCGGCCCCCGCCGTGATCGTCGCGCAGAGCGGCACCCGCCGCGAGCTCACCGCCTGGGCGGGGCCGTGGCCGCTCGAGGAGCGCTGGTGGGATCCGGCATCCGCTCGCGCCGTCCACCGGCTGCAGGCGGTCGACACCACGGGATGCGCGTGGCTGCTCGTGCTCGACGGCGACGGCTGGTGGGCCGAGGGACGGTACGACTGATGGGCGCGGACTGATGGGCTTCCACAACCCGCCGATGTCGTGGTCCGAGTTCGAGGGAACCCTCTCGGGCCGCCGCAGGGCCGGCAGCACGGCACCGGATGATCGCACGGCCGACACTCGGGACGGCGGCGACGGGCCGGCCTTCTCGCACAAGCGCGGGCCGTACCTGCCGCCCGCCGGTCTGGCGCGCGACCCGGATGCGCTGCCCTACGCCGAACTGCACGCGCACTCGAGCTTCAGCTTCCTCGACGGCGCCTCCTCCCCCGAGGAGCTGCTCGAGGAGGCGGAGCGGCTCGGGCTCTCCGCGCTCGCCCTCGTCGACCACGACACCTTCGCGGGTCTCGTGCGCTTCGCCGAGGCGGCCGAGGCATCACACGTCGCGACCGTGTTCGGGGCTGAGCTCTCGTTGGGCCTCCCCGGACCCCAGAACGGCGAACCCGACCCCGAGGGCAGCCATCTGGTGGTGCTCGCGCGCGGCCCCGAGGGGTATCACCGGCTCGCCTCCGCCCTCACCACCGCGAACCTGCGCGGCGGCGAGAAGGGGCGGCCGGTCTATCTGCTCGACGAGCTCGCCGAGATGGCGGAGGGCCATTGGGCGGTGCTCACCGGATGCCGCAAGGGCGCCGTACGGCAGGCCCTCGCGCGCGGGGGCGCGGATGCGGCATCCCGCGAGCTCGACGCGCTCGTCGGGCTGTTCGGGCCGGATGCCGTGCACGTCGAGCTCACCGACCACGGCGACCCGCTCGACACCGACCGCAACGATGTGCTCGCGGCCCTCGCGGCATCCCGCGGGCTCCCCGTGCTCGCCACCGGCAATGTGCACTACGCCACGCCCGACCGTCGGCATCTGGCCGCCGCGGTGGCCGCCGTGCGCGCGCGACGCAGCCTCGACGAGCTCGACGGCTGGCTGCCGTCGACGGGCGCCGCACACCTGCGTTCGGGCCGGGAGATGCGGGCGCGCTTCGCCCGCTACCCCGGTGCGATCGAACACGGTCTCGCCCTCGCCGCCGAGCTCGCCTTCCCGCTGCGGCGCGCCAAGCCCGCCCTGCCGCGGCAGCACATCCCCGAGGGCCACACCCCCATGTCGTACCTGCGCGAGCTGGTCTGGGAGGCGGTGCCCCGGCTCTACCCCGGCCTGGATGCGGCGGGCCGTGAGCGCATCGAATCCGAGCTCGCCGTCATCGAGGGCAAGGACTTCCCCGGGTACTTCCTCATCGTGCACGAGATCGTGGCCTTCGCGAAGAGCCGTGGCATCCTCTGCCAGGGGCGCGGCTCGGCCGCCAACTCGGCCGTCTGCTACCTGCTCGGCATCACCGCGGTCGATGCGATCGGCTACCGGCTGCCCTTCGAGCGCTTCCTCTCGAGCCTGCGCGAGGAGGAGCCCGACATCGACGTCGACTTCGACTCCGACCGCCGCGAGGAGGTCATCCAGTGGGTCTACGAGCGCTACGGACGCACGAACGCCGCCCAGGTGGCGAACGTCATCCAGTACCGCCCCAAGAACGCCATGCGCGACATGGCGAAGGCGCTCGGCTACAGCCCCGGTCAGCAGGACGCCTGGTCGAAGCAGGTCGACGCGCACGCGTGGGATCTGACCCCGGATGCCGTGGCCGACTCCGACATCCCCGCCCCCGTGCTCGCGCTCGCCGGCGAACTGCTGAAGGCCCCGCGGCATCTCGGCATCCACTCGGGCGGCATGGTGCTGACCGACCGTCCGGTGGGCGAGGTCGTGCCGATCGAGCACGCCCGCATGAAGGACCGCACCGTCATCCAATGGGACAAGGACGACGCCGCCTGGATGGGTCTCGTGAAGTTCGACCTGTTGGGCCTCGGCATGCTCGCGGCGTTGCAGCACTGCCTCGACCTCATCCGCGAGACCACGGGCGAGGAGTGGACGTTGCAATCGATCCCCAAGGAGGAGCCGGAGGTCTACGACATGCTGTGCCGCGCCGACTCGATCGGGGTGTTCCAGGTGGAGTCGCGCGCCCAGATGGGGCTGCTGCCGCGCCTGCAGCCGCGGCGCTTCTACGACCTCGTCGTGCAGATCGCGCTCGTGCGGCCCGGGCCCATCCAGGGCGGTGCCGTGCATCCCTTCGTGCGCCGCAAGCTCGGGCAGGAGGAGGTGACGTACGCGCATCCGAAGCTCGAGCCGGTGCTCGCACGCACTCTGGGCGTGCCGGTGTTCCAGGAGCAGCTCATGCAGATGGCGATGGCGGTGGGCAACTGCTCGGGCGAGGATGCCGACCTGCTGCGCCGGGCGATGGGCTCCAAACGCGGTCTCGAACGCATCGAGCGGCTGCGCGAGAAGCTCTACGCCGGCATGGCCGAGAACGGGCTCAGCGGGGCGGCCGCCGACGACATCTACGCCCAGATCCAGGCCTTCGCGAACTTCGGCTTCGCCGAGAGCCACAGTCTGAGCTTCGCGCTGCTCGTCTACGCGAGCTCGTGGATCAAGCTGCACTATCCGGCGGCGTTCCTCGCGGGGCTGCTGCGCGCGCAGCCCATGGGGTTCTACTCCCCCGCCACCCTGACCGCCGACGCCCGGCGGCACGGCGTGCAGGTGCGGCGGCCCGACATCCAGCGCTCGGGTGCGGCTGCGGGGCTCGAACCGCTCGAGGACGGCGCGGTGGCCGGCGGCGTGGCCGGCGCGGTGGCGGTGCGCCTGGGACTCGCCGGGGTGCGCGGCATCGGGGATGCCCTCGCGACGCGCATCGTGGCGGCGCGGGACGCCGACGGCCCGTTCCGCGCCATGGAGGATCTCGTGCGGCGCGTGGGGCTCACGACGGCGCAGCTCGAGGCGCTCGCCACCGCGGGGGCGTTCGAGTCGCTCGGCGTGAGCACCCGCGAGGCGCTCTGGCGGGCGGGGGCGGCCGCCCAGGACCGTGCGGAGTTCCTCGCCGGCACGGTCGTCGCGGTGCAGCCGCCGCTGTTCACCGATCCGACCGCCTTCGAGACCCTCGCCGCCGACCTGTGGGCCACCGGCATCTCGCCCGACGACCATCCGGTGCGCCATCTGCGGCCGCAGCTCGCGGCGCGCGGGGTGCTGTCGTCGGAGGCGCTGCGCACGGCCGAGAGCGGGCGGCGCATCGAGGTGGCGGGGCTCGTGACGCACCGGCAGCGGCCGGCCACGGCATCCGGCATCACCTTCATGAACCTGGAGGACGAGACGGGGCTCGTGAACGTCATCTGCGGCGCCGGCTTCTGGGCGCGCCACCGCCGGGTGGCGCGTGACGAGCCCGCCGTGATCGTGCGCGGCATGCTGGAGCGTTCAGCAGAAGGGGTGGTCAACGTGCTCGCCGACGACATCGAGCCGCTGCGGGCGGGCGTGCGGCACCGCTCCCGCGACTTCCGGTAGCGCACGCCATCCCCCGACGGCCGCTACCGAGGTGGTCGAGGAGCGCCGCGCAGCGACGCGTCTCGAGACCACCGACCACGGGTCAGCCCGCGAGCTCGGCCTCCGCGAGCAGCACGCACAGCGCGAGCGCCTCGATCGCCGTCTCGAGGTCGGCCTCGGGGGGCATCGTGGGCGCGATCCGGATCACGCTGTCGCGCGGGTCGACGCCGTAGGGGAAGGCGGCACCCGCGGGGGTGACCGCGATCCCGGCCTCCTTGGCCAGCTGCACGGCCCGCGTCGCGGTGCCGTCCGGGGCCGAGAGGGTCACGAAGTAGCCGCCGGTCGGCGTGGTCCAACTGCCGTGGCCGGTGAGACGCTCGGTGAGGATGCGCTCCACGATCGCGAACTTGGGCGCGATGAGTGCGCGATGCCGGCGCATGTGGGCCCGCACGCCGTCGGCGTCGCCGAAGAAGCGCGCGTGCCGCCACTGGCTCAGCTTGTCGGGTCCGATGGTCTGCACGGAGGCGTGCATCTTGTACCAGGCGATGTTGGCCGGGCTCGAGCCGAAGAACGACACCCCGGCACCCGCCTGGGTGATCTTCGAGGTCGACGCGAACACGAAGAAACGGTCGGGGTTGCCGGCCTCGGCCGCGAATCTGAGGATGTCGAGCGGCGCGGGCTCCGCCGCGGTGAGGTGGTGCACCGCGTAGGCGTTGTCCCAGAACACTCGGAAGTCGCTCGCGGCGGCGGGCAGCGCGGCGAGAGCGCGCGCGGTCGCCTCGTCGACCGACGACCCGGTCGGGTTGGCGTACTGCGGCACGAGCCACATGCCGCGCACGCTCGGGTCGGCGAGGTGCTGCGCGATGGCGGGCACATCGAGCGAGCCGTCCGCGAGATACGGCACCGCGATCATCCGGATGCCGAGCGCCTCGGTGATCGCGAAGTGCCGGTCGTATCCGGGCGTCGGGCACAGGAAGGCGACATCCTGGCCGTACCAGGGCTCGCCCTGCGCAACCCCGTGCAGCAGGGCGTGCACGATGATGTCGTGCATGAAGGTGAGGCTCGCGTTGCCGCCCGCGAGCAGCTGGGGCACCGGGATGCCGAGCAGCTCGGAGAAGATGGCGCGCACCTCGGCCACGCCGTCGGCGCCGCCGTAGTTGCGCAGGTCGGTTCCGGCGCCGTCGCGGTGGTCGCCGCTCAGATCGAGGTCGAGCAGGCCGTTCGAGAGGTCGAGCTGGGCGGCGGAGGGCTTGCCTCGCGTGAGGTCGAGCGAGAGGCCGCGTGCCTTCAGTTCCTCGTAGTCGGCGCGCAGGGTCTCGAGCGTGTGGGGCATGGTGTCAACGCTACCCGTTCGCACATTCCGCGACGGTGCGCTCAGGCGGAGCCGAGGCGGCGGCGCAGCAGGTCGATGCGCGCCTGCAGCTGGGTGACCGTGCAGCGGGCCACGTCGGGTCCGCCGCAGAGCCGCCGCACTTCCGCGTGCACTTGCGCGTGCGTCTGCCCGGTGCCCCGGGCGTGGATGCTCACGAGGCTGTTGAGCAGACGCCGCTGTTCGCTCAGGGTGCGATGCAGCGGCTGCGGCTGGGTCTCCGCCTCGCCTCGCTCGCGGCGATCCTCGCCCCGTCGGGCCTGGCGCTGCTGGCGGTGCTTGAGCAGTTCGGAGACCTGCTCCGGCTCGAGGATGCCGGGAATGCCGATGAAGTCCCACTCCTCGGGGCTTCCGGGGGTGGCGAGGGCGCCGTACTCCTCGCCGTCGAACATCGCCTTCTCGAAGGTCGCGAAGGAGGCCAGCGCTTCCCACTCGAACTCGTCGGCGAGCTCCGACGGGGAGTCCTCCGCACGGTTCGCCTCGTCGACGAGACCGTCGTCGAGCAGCGCGTCGTCGGCGGTCTCACGATCGAGGGCGTGGTCGCGTTCGCGCTCCAGCTCGGCTCCCAGCCGCAGCAGAACGGGCACGCTCGGCAGGAACACGGTCGCGAGCTCGCCGCGGCGCCGGGCCCGCACGAAACGCCCGATCGCCTGCGCGAAGTAGAGCGGCGTGGAGGCGCTCGTGGCGTACACCCCGACGCACAGACGCGGCACGTCGACGCCCTCCGACACCATGCGCACGGCCACCATCCAGCGCTGGGTGCCTTCCGCGAAACGGGTGATCCGCTCCCCCGAACCCGCATCGTCCGAGAGCACGAGGGTGGGCGGGGTGCCGGTGAGGTCGGTGAGGATCTGCGCGTACGCCCGCGCGGAGGCCTGGTCGGTGGCGATCACGAGGCCGCCCGCGTCCGGGATGTGCTGCCGCACCTCGCGCAGTCGGCGGTCGGCCGCCGAGAGCACCGCCGGCATCCAGTCGCCGCCCGGATCGAGCGCGGTGCGCCAGGCCTGCGCGGTCACGTCTTTCGTGTCGTCCTGGCCGAGCGCGGCCTCCACCTCCTCGCCCGCACGAGTGCGCCAGCGCATCGAGCCCGCGTAGCTGAGGAACACCACGGGCCGCACGACGCCGTCGCGCAGCGCGCGCCCGTAGCCGTAGGCGTAGTCGGTCTGCGAGAGCCGCACCCCGCGCGCGTCACGTGCGTAGCGCACGAACGGGATCGGCGAGGTGTCGCTGCGGAACGGCGTACCGGTGAGCGAGAGGCGGCGCTCCGCCCCCGCGAAGGCCTCGTGCACGGCGTCGCCCCAGCTCAGCGTGTCGCCCGCATGGTGCACCTCGTCGAGGATCACGAGGGTGCGCGCCGAGGTCGTGAGTTCCCGGTGCAGGCTGGCGCGCACCGCGACGGCCGCGTAGGTGACGACCACCCCGTGGAACTGCCGCGACTCGCGCCCGTGCCGGTTGCTGAACCGCGGATCGAGGCGGATGCCGGCCCGGTGGGCGGCGTCCGCCCACTGCACCTTGAGGTGCTCGGTGGGGGCGACCACCGTGATCCGGTCGATGAGGCGGCGCTGCAGCAGCTCGGATGCCAGGCGCAGCGCGAAGGTCGTCTTGCCGGCGCCGGGCGTGGCCGACACGAGGAAGTCGCGTCGGCTCGCGGGGTTCACGGTCGGGTCGAAGTAGGCGCTGAGCGCCTCCTCCTGCCAGGCGCGCAGCTTGCCCGCGGTGCCCCAGGCGGCGCGCTCCGGGAAGCTCGGCGGCAGATGGTCGGCGGCGGACGTCGCCCGGAACACGCGCTCCCCCGACTGCTCGCTCACTTGATGAGAGCGTAGTCGGGGGCGCCGACCTCAGTCGTCGCCGTGGCCGTGACGGCGGCGGGCTGCCGGCCGCAGCAGGGCCGCGGGCCGCACGGTACCGGGGCCGAAGCGCTCGGCGACCGCGTCGACGGCCTGCTCGGCCTCGCGCCAGTCCTCGTCGTCGTCCCACAGCCCGAGGCTCGCCACCTCGCCCGTGAGCTGCTCGGCGCGCACCCCGATGAGGCGCACCGGCCGCGCGGAGCCGTTGGCCTGGTCGTAGAGGCTGCGCGCCTCCTCATAGATGCGCCGACCCAGGTCGGTGGGGTCCGCGAGGGTGCGGGAGCGGCTGATGGTCGTGAAGTCGGCGAAACGCAGCTTGAGGGCGATCGTGCGCCCCGACACCCCCGCGCGCCGCAGGCGCTGGCCGACGGCATCCGAGAGCTCCAGCAGCACCCGGTGCAGTTCTGCCCGGTCGGTGCGGTCGGTCTCGAAGGTGGTCTCGTGCCCGATGGACTTCTCGTCGCGCCCCGGCGACACGGGGCGCGGGTCGCGCGCCCAGGCGAGCGCGTGCAGCCGCTGGGCACCCGCATCCCCGAGCGCACGGCGCAGCATGTCGATCGGTGCGTGCGCGACATCCCCCACGGTGCGCAGTCCGAGGCGCACGAGCACCTCTTCGCTCTTTCCGCCCACGCCCCACAGCGCCGCCACCGGCAGCGGATGCAGGAAGTCGAGCGTGCCCGCATCCGGCACGACGAGCAAGCCGTCGGGTTTGGCCCGACTGGAGGCGAGCTTCGCGACGAACTTGGTGGCTGCGGCGCCCGCCGAGCACCGCAGCCCCGTCTCGGAGTACACCCGCTCGCGCAGGAGCGTGCCGATCTGCCAGGAGCTGCCGAGCAGGCGCCTCGCCCCCGCGACGTCGAGGAAGGCCTCGTCGACGCTCAGCTGCTCGACGTGCGGGGTGACGGTGCCGAGCAGCTCCATGACACGCCTCGAATAGTGGGCGTAGCGCTCGAAGTGCGGCTCGAGCACGACCGCCTGCGGACACCGCCGTAGGGCGACCGCCATCGGCATGGCCGAGTTGACGCCGTAGCGGCGGGCCTCGTAGGTGGCGGCGGTGACGACGGACCGCTGCGAGGCGTGTCCGACGATCACCGGCTTGCCGACGAGCTCGGGATGGTCGAGCAGCTCCACGGAGGCGTAGAACGCGTCCATGTCGACGTGCATGATGTGCGCCGCGGGGTCGTCGACGGCCTCGGCGCTGATCTGCCGGCCCGAGCCGTCCTGCTTGCTCACGGCGCCATCATGTCACCCGCCGCCGACGGCGGCGGGCCTCAGGCCGCTGTGCTCAGGAGGCTGTGCGGTTCCTCGTCACGAGACCCCAGATGAGCAGCACGATGATCGCGCCCCCGATGGCGAGCAGCCAGGTCCAGAGGTTCCAGAAATCGTTGAGCGGTGCGTTGAACAGCAGCGAGCCGAGCCAGCCGCCGAGCACGGCGCCGACGATGCCGAGCAAGAGGGTGGCGATCCACCCGCCGCCCTGACGTCCGGGCAGGATGAGCTTCGCGATCGCTCCGGCGATGAGCCCGAGCACGATCCAGCCGAGGAATCCCATGGTTTCTCCTTCTCGTCGTCCCCTCGTGGGGGGTGTTCGATCCCTCCAGCCAACGCGCCCGGCGCTCTGCGGGCAACCCCTGGCGAGATGGGGCATTCTGGTGATATGACGGCGCTTCATCCGTGGTCCCGCTATGTGGCGATCGGCGACTCGTTCACGGAGGGCATCGGCGACCCCGAGCCCCGCAGTGCGGGCGGGCATCGCGGCTGGGCGGATCGGGTGGCGGAGGTGCTCACGCGGCGCACCGACGACTTCGCCTACGCGAACCTGGCCATCCGCGGACGACTCCTTCAGCAGATCCTCGACGAGCAGGTGGAGCCGGCGCTCGCCCTGCGCCCCGACCTCATCACGATCTCCGCGGGCGGCAACGACATCATCCGTCCCGGCACCGACCCGGATGATGTGGCCGAGCGGCTGGAGGGCGGCATCGCACGCCTGCGCCGGGACGACGCCACCGTCGTGCTCTTCAACGGCCCCGACATCGGCGGCACCCCGGTGCTGGGTCGCATCCGCGGCAAGGTCGCGATCTACAACGAGAATCTGCGCGCGATCGCGCAGCGGCACGACGCGATCATCGCCGACATGTGGGCGATGCGCGAGCTCGCGGACTCGCGGATGTGGGCGCCGGATCGGCTGCACTTCTCCCCCATCGGCCACCACACGATCGCGCGCATGGTGCTGGATGCGCTCGGTGTGGAGCACGATCTGGCGCCGTTCGAGCCGGAGCCGCTGCCGGCGGTGTCGTGGCGGCAGGCCCGCATCGACGACATCGTGTGGGCGCGCGAGTACTTCGGGCCGTGGATTCTGCGGAGGTTGCGCCACCAGTCCTCGGGCGACGGCATCCTTCCGAAGCGTCCGGTGCCGACGCCGCTCGCGGTGGGCGGCGCCGAGGACGTCGAGTAGCGCGGTCCGATCCGGGCTACTGCATCCCGAAGATGATGGCGGGATGCCCGAGCCGCCAGCCCGGGCCGGGGTCGTCGATCGTGCGTGAGAGCACGAGCGGCACCGTCACCGTCTGCGCACCCGCCGTGTAGACGACCGAGCCGACCGTCGCACCCTTGTCGGCGAGGCGGAGAGGCTCGGTGGTGACGGCCGCCGTGACGGGGGTGTCGCCCCACACGACCACGGAGGCCGTGTCGGCGGCGATCGCCGAGGCGCTGTCGCCCCACGGGGTCGTGTAGTCGCCCAGCACCTCCCCCTTCGCCACGAGCGGCACCTCATGGAACCCGGCCTGCGCCTGCGCGATCATCTGCCGCACGTCGGCGTTGAGGCTGGGGTGGTCCGTGGCGCCGAGCACGACGCCCACCAGCTGCACGGTCTGCTCCCCCACGGCGAGGTCGGCGGAGAACAGCAGGTTGGCGCCGAAGCTGTTGAGGGTGCCGGTCTTGATGCCGTCGACCCCGCTGTCGCCGATGAGCTTGTTCGTGTTGCTGAGGGTGCCGAGGTCGTGCATCTCCATGCGGGAGGTGCCCACGATCTGCGCCACGACCGGGTTGGCGAGGGCGAGCTGCCCCAGGGTGATGAGGTCGGCGGCCGTCGCCCGGTTCGCGGGGTCGATGCCGGAGGGCTCGACCACGGTCACCCCGGTGAGGCCGTGGGCGTCGAGCCAGCCGCGCGCGGCGGCGAGGAAGGCGTCCGGGGAGCCGAACGCCCAGTTGGCGAGGCTCGCGGCGTAGTTGTTGGCGGAGTCGATGAGGGCGATCTCGAGCAGCTCGTGCTGGGTGAACCGCAGCCCCGAGCTGATGGGGGCGACTGAACCGTTGATCGAGATGAAGTGCCGGTAGAGGGCCACGTCGGCGGCGCCCATCGTGACCTCGGGGCCTTCGTCGCCGACGGCGAGCGGGTGCGCCTCGAGCACGGTGAGCGCGGTCACGATCTTGGTGATGGACGCCATGGGCAGCGCCTCGGTGGAGCCGGCTTGACCGAGCAGCCCGGGGAAGCCGGTGGCGGCGATCGCCGAGGCGCCGTATCCGGGCCAGTAGGGAGCGGCGGCGGCAGCCGGGGCGATGGTCGGGGTGTGGTCGACGGCGTCGTGCTCGACCACGGGGGCGAGCAGGGTGAGCGGCAGGTAGGCGATGCCCGCGAGCACCGCGAAGAGCCCCCCGAAGACGACGGTCCGGCGTCGGCGGTAGATCTGGCGTCGGGTGAGGGGCACCGGAGCATTATTCCCTGCGGCGCCCGTGAGGACGCCGAGGCGCGGCGGCAGCCGCCACGGCCGGGGCGGGTGCGCTCAGGCGCGCCCGCCGTCGATGGAGCGGGCGACATCCTCCGGGTCCTCCGGAACGAGGACCGGGGTGGCCGCGTTGAGGCTCTCCCCGCGGAAGAACGGCCGGGATCCGGGGAATGCCGCCCACACGGCCGCGAGCACCACGCCCAGCAGCAGCGAGCCGACCCCGAGCACGAACACTCCGCCCACGCCGAGCAGCACGGTGTAGCCGTACTCGGGGTCGAACATGTCGATCGCCGACTTCACGAAGGCGAACGTCAGCAGCACCGCTCCCAGCAGGGGGAAGAGGAACTTGTAGAACACGTTGGAGGCGGAGCTGAACAGTTCGCGACGGAAGTACCAGACGCACGCGTAGCCGGTGACGGCGTAGTAGAACGCGATGGCGAGTCCGAGCGAGTAGATGGAGTCGGCGAGCAGGTTCTCGCTGATGAAGGTCATGCCCACGTAGTAGACGATCGCGACGACGCCCATGATGAGCGTCGAGAACCCCGGGGTGCGGTACCGGGGGTGCACCATCCCGAAGCGGGCCGGAAGCGCCTTGTAGATCGCCATGGCGAGGGTGCCGCGCGCGGTCGGCAGCACCGTGGTCTGGGTGGACGAGACCGCCGAGATGAGCACGGCGAGCACGAGCAGCCACGCCCAGGGGCCGAAGAGGGCGTCCTTCACGACGAGGAACACGTCATCCTGGTCGGCGAGGGCGTCCGGTCCCGCGTACGCGATCGCGGCCACCGCGACGGCCACATAGGTGAACATGAGCACGAGGATCGACAGCAGCGCCGCCTGGCCCGGGATACGCTTGGGGTCCTTGGTCTCCTCGTTGAGGGCGAGGCAGGTGTCCCAGCCCCAGTAGATGAACAACGCGAGCAGCACCGCCTCGGTGAAGCCGTCGAACGAGGTGAAGCCGAAGGGGTTGAACCATTCGATGCTCACCGCGGTGGCGTCCGGGGCATCGCCCAGGATGACGCTGCCGAAGGCGAACACCACGAACAGCACGAGCGCGAGGTACTGGACGCCGAGCAGCACGTTCTGCAGGCGCTCGCCGATCTCGAGGCCGCGGTAGCTGACGTAGACCATCGCCGCGATGAAGACGACACCGGTGATCGTGACGACCACGGTGTTCTCGGAGAGCTCCTGCTGCCCGATGAGCAGCCAGAAGTAGATGCCGGCGATCTGGGCGAGGTTGGCGAGCACGATGATCCCGGCCACCGCGACGCCCCAGCCGCCGAGCCATCCCACCCACGGGCCGAAGGCCTTGGTGGCCCAGGTGAAGGTGGTGCCGCAGTCGGGCACCGCGCGGTTGAGCTCGCGGTAGGCGAAGGCGATGAACAGCATGGGCACGAACGCCACGATGAAGGCGATGGGCGCCTGCACCCCCACCGCGGTGATCACGAAGCCGAGAGTCGCGACGAGCGAGTAGACGGGGGCGGTGGAGGCCAGCCCCATGACGGTGGAGCCGATGAGCCCGAGCTGGCCGCGCGCCAGCCCCTTGCCGTCGGTGGATGCGGGGGCGGGTGACGACGCTGTCATGTCGCGAAGGTACTCCCGTGGCGCGCGGTGCGGCTAGATGCGCAGCGCCCAGAGGGCGACCGCGGAGGCGGCGGCCACGTTGAGGGAGTCGACGCCGTGCAGCATCGGGATGGTGACGACGCGGTCCGCGCTCGCGAGGGCGGCGCGGCTCAGGCCGTCGCCCTCGGTGCCGAAGACGAGCGCGACGCGCTCGGGCGGATCGGCGGCGTAGTCGTCGAGGGTCACGGCGGCGTCGTCGAGGGCGAGGGCGGCGATCTCGAAGCCTGCGGCATGCAGCTGCTCGGCCGCCTCCGGCCATTCCGGCAGGCGCGTCCACGGCACCTGAAGCACGGCGGCCATGCTCACCCGCACCGAGCGGCGGTAGAGCGGATCGGCGCAGCGCGGGGTGACGAGCACGGCATCCGCTCCGAGTCCCGCGACGGCCCGGAAGATGGCCCCGACGTTGGTGTGGTCCACGATGTCCTCGAGCACCACGACGCGCCGGGCGCCGCGCAGCACCTCGGCCACGGGCGGCAGCTCCGGACGGTGCATGGAGGCGAGCGCGCCACGGTGCAGCACGAAGCCGGTGATGCGCTCCAGCAGCTCGGGGGGCGCCACGTAGACGGGCACGTCGACGTCGGCGAGCAGGGGCGCGAGGTCCGGGATCCACTTCTCCTGCAGCAGCACCGACCGCGGTCGATGCCCCGCCTCGAGCGCACGCTGGATCACCTTCGTCGACTCGGCGATGTAGAGCCCGCCCTCAGGCTCCGAGAGCCGGCGGAGCACCACATCGGTGAGCCGGAGGTAGTCGGTGAGCCGGGGATCGGCGGGATCGTCGACCGGAACCAGCTGCATCCTGCGATTCTGCCAGCACCGCGAAACATCCCCGAAAACTGCGGCCCCTAGGCTGGAGCCGCGGAAGGAGGACGGATGTCGATCACGCTCCCCGCAGCCGGCGCTGCGAGCATCGCGCTCGAGCCCGCCCTCGATGCCGCCGAGCTGCTGCTGCGCGGCCGTCGGATCGCGGTGCTCACCGGCGCCGGAGTGTCCACCGACTCGGGCATCCCCGACTACCGCGGCGAGGGCACCCCGGTGCGCCGCACACCGATGAACTTCTCGGCCTTCCTCGCCGACGAACGCTCACGCAAGCGGTATTGGGCGGGCAGCCACCTCGGCTGGAAGCACTTCTCGAGCGCCGGACCGAATGAGGGCCACCTCGCGATCGCGGCACTCGAGTCGACCGGCGCCGCGACCGGCGTCATCACCCAGAACGTCGACGGGCTGCATGCCCGCGCCGGATCCCGCCGCGTCGTCGAGCTGCACGGTGCCATGCGCCGGGTCAGCTGCCTCACCTGCGGTCAGACCTTCGCCCGCGCGGACATCGCCGAGCGGATGACGCGCGAGAACCCCTGGCTGGACGAGCCGGATGCGGGGCAGCTCGGTCCGGATGGCGACGTGCAGATCGAACGCGTCGACGCGATGGTCGTCCCCGACTGCACGGTGTGCGGCGGCCTGCTCAAGCCGGATGTGGTGTTCTTCGGCGAGTTCGTGCCCACCACGGTCTTCCAGGCGGCGCGCGCCATCCTCCGCGGATCCGATGCCCTCCTCGTGGCCGGTTCTTCGCTCGTGGTGAACTCGGGCATCCGGCTGCTCGACCAGGCGAACAAGCGCCACCTGCCCGTCGTCATCATCAACCGGGGCGAGACCCGTGGGGACAAGCGGGCGAGCCTCAAGATCGAGGCCGGAACCTCGGAGGTGCTCGCGGGGCTCGCCGAACGGCTCGGCTAGTCTCGATCCTCGGGCGCTGCGGCGCCCAGGCACCTGCGGAGGATCGATGACCGAGCTGTATCTCGTGCGCCACGGCGAGACCGACTGGAACCGCGCGCGGCGCATCCAGGGACGCACCGACATCCCCCTCAACGACACGGGACGTGAGCAGGCCCGCCAGGCGGCCGCACTGCTGGCGCGACGCCGCTGGGATGGGGTCTACTCGAGCCCGCTCAGCCGTGCGGCCGAGACGGCGCGCATCATCGCCGACGAGCTCGGCATCGACCAGGTGACCGAGGTGGATGCGCTCGTGGAGCGCGACTACGGCCTCGCCGAGGGTCTCGACTTCGACGAGATCGCCGCCCGCTGGAGCGGCGACACCCCGGTACCCGGTCAGGAGACCCGGGACGCTGTCGCGGAACGCATCGTGCCCGCCCTCATCGACATCGCGCATCGGCACCCCGGCGAGCGGCTGCTCGTGGTGAGCCACGGCGGATCGATCCGATCCGCCCTGCACGTGGCCGAGCCGGGTGTGCAGCACCCGCGTATCAGCAACGCCTCCGTGCACAGCTTCCGCGTGGAGGACGGCGCGCTGCGGCTCATCGCCTTCGACGACCCGCTCGAGGAGGAGTCGCAGCAGCTGCCCGACTGCGAGGACCTCGAGGAGCAGAACGCCGTGGAGGCGCGGGCGCTCTAACGATCAGGATCAGCGGCCCACTCGGGCTCGGTGGTGTACTCGCGGCCCAGGAAGCTCGTCCATCGCAGTCGCCCGCCGGCTTCCTGCCTCACGCTCCATCCGCCGTGGTGTTTGAGCGTGTGATGCCCGCGGGAGAGGTGGGCGAGGTTGTCGTGGTCGGTCGCACCGCCGTCATCCCAGGCTCGCGTGTGGTCGATGTCGGAATGGCGGGTGCTGATGGTGCATCCCGGGAAGCGGCATGATCCGTCGCGGATGCGCAACCAGATGCGGAGTGGTGTCGGGATCTGGTAGCGGGTGCGTCCGAGGGAGAGGGCGACCCCGGTCTCGGGGTGGGTGAGCAGCCGATACAGGCCCTTCGCTTCCGCGGTGATCCGTCGGGCAGTCGCAGCGTCGATGGGGCCGATGCCGTCGAGGGTCGCGGGCTCGTCCCTGCCGAGCAGGGTGAGCGCGGGAACGGTCACGAGCACCGTGGGCACGATGCCGTGGAAGGCTCCCTTCCCGCGGTCGCGGCCGAGCAACGCGTCGGTGAGGATGTCGACCCGCACCTGGGTCAGGGGGCGCGGGTCACCGTCCGCGACCGTTCGGTGGGCGGCGTCGGTGAGACGCTCGAAGATCGCCTCCGCGTCCACCGCTCCCAGGTACGCGGTCAGATACGCCATGCCGTCCGGTGCGGGCTCGAGGGTCACGGTCCGGGTGTCGTGCGCGGCCTTCACCCGCTCGATCATGGTCGACGGATCCCGCCGCTCCCGCAGCCTCCGCACCGTGCGGGCGAACCGGGACGCCGTCTGGGTGCCTGCGGAGCCGAGCGCCACCCGTTCGACGGCAGCCATGTCGGCCGCACTCAGCCCGGACAGCTCCCCCACGAGCAGCTGCGCATGCCGATACGAGAACAACCCCTGCCCGAGAGCGGCCAGTGTCGCCGGCAGCTGCTCGACGAGCACCCGGGCCTCCCCCATCAACCGCTCCGCGGTACGCTCCGGCACCCGCAGCGCGCACGCCAACTCCGCCCGAGCGGCGCGCTCCAGGAACCGGCCCGACTCCGGCGGATACGCGACGGCGAACACCTCCTCGAACTCGCGGATCGCCTCCGTGCGGGAGGCCGTCAGCGCATCGATCTGCGCCTGGATCGCGACCACCCGCTCGAGGGCCGCGTCGGCCCTCGAGACCGGATCCGGCTGCGTGTTCTCCATGGTTCAACACCATCGGGGACCACCGACAAATGGGCACCTGAGCGGGGGTTTGTCCCCAGCGTGGCGGGGGTAACCACGGCATCGTTACCGAAACGTGATCTGGGGTGCGGTGATCTCGATACACCGCCTGCGGCGGCACTCGATCAACGGATGTCGTGTGCCTGCGGCGGCACTCGATCAACGGGAGTAGCGCGGGCACGAGCCGCTGTTCGCTCACCGACGCGGGGTGCGTCCCACCCGCTCGAGCAGCTCGAGCAGCACCGCAGCCGAACGGTGCCAGTCGAAGCGGCGCGCCTGCTCGCGGGCAGCGGCCGAGCGCCGGCCCCACTCCCCCGCGTCCTCCAGCGTGCGGATCGCCGCGGCCACCGCGGAGGCGTCGTGCGGATCGGCGTACACGCCCGCGTCTGCGCCGATCTCCCGGAAGATCGGGATGTCCGACACCACGACGGGGGTGCCCCGCACCATCGCCTCCACGAGCGGCAGCCCGAAGCCCTCGTCGAGCGACATCGTCACGAGCGCGAGCGCCCCGTCCAGCAGCTCGCCGTACTCGGCATCCGTGACCCCGTCGTGGATCACGAGCGCACCCGCGGGGGCGAGGGCCTCGAGGCGTGCCCGGTCGCCCGCGCCGATCCGGCTCAGCAGGTGCAGCCGATGCCCCGGCAGTTCGTGCAGGGCGCGTGCGAGCGTCTCGACGTTCTTGTACGGCATGAAGGAGCCCATGTAGAGCAGCTCGCGATCCGGGGGCTGACGGCGCCCGGCATCCGCCTGCACCGGGTCGGCCGCGTTCGACACGATCGTGATCGGACGGTCCGTGAGGCGGTGCTCGAGCATGAGCTCGCGAGTGGTGTGCGACACGGTCGCCACCTCGTCGGCGCGATTCAGCAGGACCCGCTGCGGCCACCAGGCCAGGTGGTAGAGCCGCCAGGCGAGCCGGATCGGCCAGGCGAGATCGCGCGGAGGGGTGCGGTTGCGGTAGTAGATCAGGTCGTGCAGCGTCAGCACGAGTCCGTAGCGGCGACCCCACGATCCGATGGTCTGCATGGGGCTGAACAGCACATCGGGCGCGAAGGCGTTGAGCCGCCGCGCGATGGTCAGCTCGCGTGCACTCGTCGGGTCGGTCGCGAGCTCCCACGGCAGCGCGGGAAGCATCGTCAGCTGCCGTTCGTCCGAGATCACCATGACGAGCTCGTGGCCCGCGGCCGCCGCGAGCGGGGCGAGCGCCGTCACCAGGTGCGCGGTGTAGCGCGAGATCCCGTCGTGCCGCTCGAGCCGGGTGTAGCGGCAGTCGACGAGGATCCTCACCGGGGCGACTCCGCGGGAAGGGTCGCCAGGAAGCCGCGGATGGCGAGCGCCACCTCGACCGGCTTCTCGTAGTGCGGCAGATGCCCGACGCCCTCGATCACGACGAGGCTCGCATCCGGGAACAGCCCCACGGTGCGCTTCTGACCGTCGAGGGGGGCGATGCGGTCGAGCTCCCCCGCGATCATCACCGTCGGAACGGTCACGCGCGCGGCGGCCTCGCCCACCTGCGTGCTGAGCGAGGCGCGGAACGCCTCGGCGACCGTGCGCGAGTCGCTGAAGCCGTTGAAGTAGCGGTGGTGCTCCTCGTGGATCCACTTCGTGAGCTGCGGGTCGCCGTTCATGACGAGCGACATGCTCATGAACTGCACGATCACCCAGTTGCCGAGCCACACCCGCGCCACCGGCTCCGGGAACGCGCGCGACACGCCGTAGAAGGCGCGCGTGAGGGCCGTGATGACCCGCCCCGCGGCGAGCTTCGGGTCGGCCGAGATCGGGTTCAGCAGGATGAGCGCCCGCGCGTCCAGCCCGTCGGCGACCGCGTGCGACGACACCATCGAACCGAAGGAGTGGCCGAGCACGACGGGCGGCGCGGCGAGCGCGAGGGATTCGACGAACGCGGTCAGCCAGCGGGCGTAGCCGGCGATCGAGTGCGGCGCCTCGGTGAGCGGGGTGGATGCGCCGAAGCCCGGCAGATCCGGGCTGATGATGCGCACCTCGGGAAGCTGGGCGATCACCGGCTCGAGGCCGTGGTGGTCGCCGCGGTAGCCGTGCGCGAGCACGATGACATCGCGTGCGTCTTCGGGGCCGTAGTCCCAGAAGCGGGTCGTGGAGCCGAGGATCTGCGCCTCGCGCGCCCTCACCGGGATGCGGGCGAGGGCCTCGGCGTGCGGGGTGGGGACGGGCATCCTCAAGATTCTAGGCGCGCTCGCGGGGAGCGGAGTGTCAGACTCGGACGGTGACGTTCACCGCACCCATCACGCTCCCGGGCCTCACCCTGGATCCGCGCTGGTATCGGCGCTCGGTCTTCTACGAGGTCATGGTCCGATCGTTCGTCGACTCCAACGGCGACGGCTCGGGCGACCTCGGCGGCCTCATCTCGAAGCTCGACTACCTGCAGTGGCTCGGCGTGGACGCCCTGTGGATCCCGCCGATCTTCGCCTCGCCACTGCGCGACGGCGGCTACGACGTGGCCGACTACCGGCGCATCCTGCCCGAGTACGGCACGCTCGACGAGTTCCGTGAGCTCGTCACGAAGGCGCACGAGCGGAACATGCGCCTCGTCATCGACCTCCCCCTGAACCACACCTCCGACCAGCACGAATGGTTCCAGCAGTCCCGCTCCGATCCGGAGGGCCCGTTCGGCGACTTCTACGTGTGGCGCGACACCGACGAGGGCTTCCCGGGCGTGCGCATCATCTTCACCGACTACGAGGACTCGAACTGGGCCTTCGACGCGGAGCGGCGCCAGTTCTACTTCCACCGCTTCTTCTCACACCAGCCCGACCTCAACTACCGCAACCCGGCCGTGCACGATGCCGTGTTCGACATCATCCGGTTCTGGATGGATCTGGGTGTCGACGGCTTCCGCCTGGACGCCATCCCCTACCTCTACGAGTCGGAGGGCGGCACGGGTGAGAGCGAGCCGGAGACCCACGAGTTCATCAAGGCGGTGCGCCGCATGATGGACGACGAGTACCCGGGTCGCGTGATGATCGCCGAGGCGAACCAGTGGCCGGCCGAGGTGGTGAACTTCATGGGCACCGAGGAGGAGCCGCAGTGCCACATGGCGTTCGACTTCCCCGTGATGCCGCGGATCTTCTACTCGCTGCGCTCCCAGTCGGCGCAGGAGCTCACCCGGGTGCTCTCCGAGACGACCGAGGTGCCGGACGGCGCCGGCTGGGGGGTGTTCCTGCGCAACCACGACGAGCTGACCCTCGAGATGGTCTCGGAGGAGTACCGCCAGGCCATGTACGGCTGGTACGCCTACGACCCGCGGATGCGCGTCAACGTGGGCATCCGCCGACGCCTCGCCCCGCTGCTCGACAACTCGCGCGCCGAGCTCGAGCTCGCCCACGCGCTGCTGTTCTCGCTGCCTGGCTCGCCGTTCCTGTACTACGGCGACGAGATCGGCATGGGCGACAACATCTGGCTCCCCGACCGTGACTCCTCCCGCACCCCCATGCAGTGGACGCCCGACCGCAACGCCGGCTTCTCCACGGCCGACCCGGGCAAGCTGTACCTGCCGATCGTGCAGTCGCTCGTCTACAACTACACCCTCGTCAACGTCGAGTCGCAGCTGGCCCAGTCGCGGTCGCTGCTGCACTGGGTGCGCAACGTCATCCACGTGCGCAAGGCGCATCCAGTGTTCGGTCTGGGGTCGATCCGGGTGCTGCGCACCAACCACGAGTCGGTCCTCGCCTTCGTGCGGGAGTACGAGGGATCCGGCACCCAGTTCGGCGACGCGCCCGAGCGGGTGCTGTGCGTGTTCTCGTTCTCGCACAACCCGGTCGCGGTGTCGATCGAGGTCACCGGTGACGAGGGGGAGCCGCTGTTCGATCTGTTCGGCGGCGGCGCGTTCCCCGCGGTGGGCGAGGACGGGGTGCTGACCCTCACCCTGGCCACGCAGAGCTTCTACTGGTTGCGCATCGGTGAACCGCAGGCGGTGCTTCCGCGCGCCTTCTGAGCGTGCCCGAACCCCGCCTCTAGGCTTCCGCCATGACCAGTTGGGCCGATCGCCTGGGCGTGTTCGACCTCGAGACGACGGGCGTCGACGTGGAGCGCGCGCGCATCGTCACGGCGTGCATCGCCGTGCTCGACGCGGACGGCGAGGTCGTGGACCGCTGGGACTGGCTCGCCGACCCGGGTGTCGAGATCCCGGAGGCCGCCTCCGAGGTGCACGGCATCACGACCGAGCAGGCCCGCGCCGAGGGGCGTCCCAGCGGAGTGGTGGTCGCCGAGATCACCCAGACGCTGCGCACGCTGTTCAGCCTGGGTGTGCCGGTCGTGGTCTACAACGCGCCGTACGACCTGTCGCTGCTGGATCGCGAGTGCCGCCGCAACGAGCTGGAGCCGCTCGTCGACCCGACCCCCGTCATCGACCCGCTCGTGCTCGACAAGGCCGTCGACCGCTACCGGAAGGGCAAGCGCACCCTCGAGGCGGCCGCCGCGCGCTACGGGGTGACGCTCGACGACGCCCACGACGCGGGCGCGGACGCCATCGCGGCAGGCCGTGTCGCCCGGGCACTCCTCGCGGCGTATCCCGACGACCTCGACCTGGCCGTGGCCGATCTGCACGGTCGGCAGGTGGTCTGGTACGCCGAGCAGGCGGCGCGCTTCCAGGACTACATCCGCCGCCAGAAGGGCGACGAGAGCTTCACGGCGTCCACCGCGTGGCCCGTGAAGTATCCGGCGCATCCGGGGGCCTACCGCGACACGCAGCCGATCCCCCCGCTCGAGCCGCGCCTCGGCCGGGTGCCGGTCATCGATTTCAGTCGTCCGCTCGGACTGCAGCTCGCCGCGCCCCCGAGTGCGCCGCCCGCGCCGCCCGCCGTGGATGCCGGACCCCCCGACCCGCGCGGCGCGTATCCGGGTGTCGTCCCGAACCTGACCGAACCGCCCGCTCTCGAGGAGGCCCCGGAGGCGGATCAGCAGCCCGGCTTCGAGGACTACGGACCGCCCGCGCCCGAGGACGCGGTGGATGTGGGCCCGGACGCCGGGGACGGGGACGCCGGGGACGTCGATGCCGCGGACGGGGATGCCGACGGGGCCGGCCGCTCCGACAGCCGACCCGCCGTGCTGCGGATCGCCGCCGCCATCGTGACCGACCCCGAGGGGCGCAGCCTGCTCGTGCGCAAGGCGGGCACGACCCACTTCATGCAGCCGGGCGGCAAGATCGAGGAGGGTGAGAGCGCGATCGACGCGCTCACCCGCGAGCTCGCCGAGGAGATCGGCGTCGAACTCGACACCGCGTCCGCCGAGTATCTGGGCCTGTTCCGCGCGGTCGCCGCGAACGAGGCCGACACAGTCGTGCTGGCGGCCGTGTTCGCCCTCTCCATCGCCCACGAGGTGGTCGCCTCGGGCGAGATCGAGGAGCTGCTGTGGGTGGACGACCCCGACCTGCTCGAGGTGGATGTGGCGCCGCTCACCCGCGACGAGCTGCTGCCGCTCTGGGAGCGCCGCCGCGTCCAGCTGTTCTGAGCCGCTGACGGCATGCGAAAGGCCCCGTCCATCGGACGGGGCCTTTCGAGGAAGAAGCCGAGGCTACTTGCCGAAGTTCTTGTAGCGCGAGTTGAACTTCTCGACGCGACCGGCGCTGTCGAGGATGCGCTGCTTGCCCGTGTAGAACGGGTGCGAGGCCGACGAGATCTCGACGTCGATCACCGGGTAGCTGACACCGTCGAGCTCGATGGTCTTGTCGCTCGTCAGGGTCGAACGGGTGAGGAAGGTCTCCCCGCTCGCGAGATCGCGAAAGACGATCGCCTGGTAGTCGGGGTGGATGTCGGTCTTCATGAGGTACCTCAGTCGGAGATGCGGGATGGAGTGCGGGAAAGTTCGCGGGCCGATGGGCCGACTGTCGAGTCTAGCAGATCGCGGTGCGTCTCAACCGCCGTCCGGGACGGGCGTCGGCGCTGGCGTCGCGGCAAAGGCCAGAAATGGCCTTGGCTCAGAGCTGCAGCGCGCGTGCGGCGTAGCGTCCGTCTTCGCTCGTGGACACCACGAGCGGCAGCCCGAAGGCGTCCGAGAGGCGCTCCCCCGTCACCACCTCGCTGATGGGGCCTGCGGCATGGATGCGGCCCTCCGCGAGCAGCAGGGCGTGGGTGAAGCCGCGCGGGATCTCCTCCACGTGGTGGGTCACCATGATCATCCCGGGGGCTTCGGGGCTCGAGGCGTAGTCGCCGAGGAGTTGCACGAGCTCCTCGCGGGCGCCCAGGTCGAGGCTCGCGGCGGGCTCGTCGAGCAGCAGCAGCTCCGGGTCGGTCATGACCGAGCGGCCGATCTGAACCCGCTTCTGCTCCCCGTCGGAGAGGGTGCCGAAGCGGCGCCCGCGCAACGACTCGAGCCGCCACTCCTTGAGCACGCGCTCCGCGCGGCGGCGGTCGACGTCCTCGTACTCCTCGTTCCACCGACCGGTGATCGAGTAGGCGGCCGTCAGCACAGCATCCTCGACGGTCTCGTCGTTCGGGATCTGGCGCGCCATCGCCGAGGAGGCGAAGCCGATGCGGGGGCGCAGTTCGAACACGTCCACCCGACCGAGCTGCTCGCCCAGGATCTCGACCGTGCCCGCGGAGGGGTGCATGCTCGCGGAGGCGAGCTTGAGGAGGGTGGTCTTGCCGGCCCCGTTGGGGCCGAGGATCACCCAACGGTCGTCGGAGTCGACCGTCCAGTCGAGGGAATCGAGGATCGTGTTGCCCTCGCGGACCACCGAGACGCCTGAGAGCGTGAGCACTCGCACCATGATGGGCCCAGCCTAGCCGCGCGCGTCGCCTAGCCGCGGACGCTCGCGTAGACGGCCTTCGTGCGTTCGGCGATGCTGCCCCAGCTGAACTCGGTCTCGGCGCGCAGCCGGCCCGCCTCGCCCATGAGGCGCGCGACGGTCGGATCGGCGAGCACCTCGTTCAGGGTGTCGGCGAGGTCGCTCACGAAGCGCCCCGGATCGACGGGGGTCCCGGTGCCGTCCTGCAGTTGCTCGATCGGCACGAGGCGCCCGGTGAGGCCGTCGGCGACCACCTCGGGGATGCCACCGGTCGCCGTCCCGACGACCGCCACGCCGCAGGCCATGGCCTCGAGGTTCACGATGCCGAGCGGTTCATACACCGAGGGGCATACGAAGGTCGTCGCGGAGGAGAGCACCGCCTGCAGCTCCTCGGCGGGCAGCATCTCCTCGATCCACACCACCCCGTCGCGCTCCTCCTGCAGCCGGGCGACCCCCTGCTGCACCTCCGCGAGGATCTCCGGCGTGTCGGGCGCGCCCGCGCACAGCACGAGCTGCACATCCGGGTCGAGGCGGCGGGCGGCCTCGAGCAGGTACGGCAGGCCCTTCTGGCGCGTGATGCGGCCCACGAACACGACGCTGCGCCGCTCGGGGTCGATGCCGAGGCGCGCGAGCACCGCGGGGTCGTCGCGTCGCCGCCAGCGGTCGAGGTCGATGCCGTTGTGCACGACGTGCACCCGCTCGGGGTCGATGTCGGGGTAGCTGCGCAGAATGTCGGCGCGCATCCCCGCACTCACCGCGATCACCGCATCGGCCGCCTCGAACGCGGTCTTCTCGATCCAGCTCGACACCCGGTATCCGCCGCCCAGCTGCTCGGCCTTCCACGGCCGCAGCGGTTCGAGCGAGTGCGCCGTCACGACGTGCGGGATGCCGTGCAGGAGCTTCGCGAGGTGCCCCGCGGCGTTCGCGTACCAGGTGTGCGAGTGCACGAGGTCGGCGCCGGCGACATCCTCCGCCATCTGCAGGTCGACGCCGAGGGTCGCGAGTGCCGGGTTCGCGCCGGTGAGCTGCGGGGGAACCAGGTAGGCATAGCTGTGCGGCTCGTCGCGCGGCAAGCCGAAGCAGCGTACGACGACGTCGAGGTCGCGCCGCAGCGCCGCCACGAGCTCCGCGACGTGCACCCCCGCCCCCCCGTAGACCTCCGGCGGATACTCGCGACTGAGAACATCGACTCGCATGCTTGTCGACGCTAGTACACCCCCAGGGCCTGTCCTACTGTTGTGCCATGGCAGCAGCGCCCAAGATCTTCGGCATCGTTCTCGCAGGTGGAGAGGGCAAGCGGCTGATGCCGTTGACGGCCGACCGCGCCAAGCCCGCGGTGCCCTTCGGGGGCGGCTACCGGCTCATCGACTTCGCGCTGTCGAACCTCATCAACTCGGGGCTGCGCCAGATCGTCGTGCTCACCCAGTACAAGTCGCACTCGCTCGACCGCCACGTCTCGCAGACCTGGCGGCTCTCGGGGATGCTCGGGGCATATGTCGCCTCGGTGCCCGCGCAGCAGCGCCTCGGCAAGCGCTGGTTCTCGGGTTCCGCGGACGCGATCCTGCAGAGCCTGAACCTGCTGCGGGACGAGAAGCCCGACATCGTGGTCGTGGTCGGCGCGGATCACGTCTACCGCATGGACTTCAGCCAGATGATCCAGGCGCACCGCGAGTCGGGTGCCGGGGTGACCGTCGCGGCCATCCGCCAGCCCATCTCGCTCGCCGACCAGTTCGGCATCATCGAGGTCGACCCGAAGAAGCCGAACCGCATCGCCGCCTTCCGCGAGAAGCCGAAGGACGCGAAAGGCCTCGCCGACTCCCCCGGTGAGGTGCTCGCCTCGATGGGCAACTACGTCTTCGACGCCGAGGTGCTCATCGACGCGGTGCAGCGCGACGGCGCCCGCGCGGATTCCCACCACGACATGGGCGGCGACATCGTGCCCGACTTCGTCGCGCGCGGCGAGGCGGCCGTCTACGACCTCAACCGCAACGAGGTGCCCGGAGCGACCGATCGCGACCGCTTCTACTGGCGGGATGTGGGGACGATCGACTCCTTCTTCGAGGCCCATCAGGACCTCATCTCCGCCCTCCCGGTGTTCAACCTGTACAACCGCGACTGGCCCATCTACAGCCAGCAGCTCAACTCTCCGCCCGCCAAGTTCGTGCGCGACGGCAAGAACACGATCGGCACGGCGATCGACTCGATCGTGTCGCTCGGCTGCGTCGTCTCGGGCGGGCATCTCGAGCGGGTCGTGCTCGGCCCGTGGGTGACGATCAACTCGGGGGCGAAGGTCACCGACTCGGTCATCTTCGAGCGGGTCACGATCGGGGCGAACGCCACCGTGCAGCGCGCTATCCTCGACAAGGACGTCGTCGTCGCGCCCGGGGCCACCGTCGGGGTCGACCACGACGCCGACCGCAACCGCGGCTTCACGGTGACCGACTCGGGCATCACGGTCGTGGGCAAGGGCGTCCACGTCGACTGACGCCGCACCCGCCGCACACCCCCTCTCGGAGATCACCGCCTCATGGCCCGCTTCCTCGTCGTGCTCGATGTCGACTCCACGCTCATCGAAGACGAGGTGATCGAGCTGCTCGCGGACGCCGCGGGCACCCGCGAGGCGGTCGCCGAGGTGACGTTCCGCGCGATGAACGGCGAACTCGACTTCGCGGAGAGCCTGCGCGAACGCGTCGCGACGCTCGCCGGCCTGCCCGACACGGTGTTCGCCGAGGTGGGCGCGCAGATCACCGTGACGCGCGGGGTGCCCGAGCTCATCGCGGGGGTGCACGCGGCGCAGGGCCTCGTCGCGGTCGTCTCGGGCGGCTTTCACGAGGTCATCGATCCGCTCGCCGCGCGACTGGGGCTCGACCACTGGCGCGCCAACCGTCTCGAGGTGGTCGACGGCCGCCTCACCGGCCGTGTCATCCCGCCGATCGTCGACGCCGCCGCGAAGGCGGAGGCGCTTCAGGAGTGGGCGGACGCCGCCGGCATCCCGATCGCGCAGACCCTCGCGGTCGGCGACGGAGCCAACGACCTGCCGATGATGGCACTCGCGGGTCTCTCGGTCGGCTTCGACGCGAAGGCGCCGGTGCGCGATGTCGCCGACGTGCTGCTCGACGACCGCGACCTCGCGCAGCTCCTGAACCTGATGGGCTAGTGCCCCATCCCCAGGCCGCCGTCGACGGGGATGACCGCGCCGGAGATGTAGCCGGCGTCGTCCGAGGCGAGCCAGGCGATGACGCGCGCCACCTCGAGCGGTGAGGCGAACCGTCCCGCCGGGATCTGAGACAGGTACTGCTTCTGCTGGTCCTCGGGCAGTTCGGCCGTCATGTCGGTCTCGATGAATCCCGGTGCGACGACATTCGCGGTGATGCCGCGCGAGCCCAGCTCCCGGGTGAGCGAACGGGCGATGCCCACGAGCCCGGACTTCGAGGCGGCGTAGTTCACCTGGCCGGCGCTGCCGAGCAGGCCGACGACGCTCGAGACGAGGATCACGCGCCCGAAGCGGGCCTTCAGCATGCCCTTCGAGGCGCGCTTCACGACGCGGAAGGCGCCCGAGAGGTTCGTGTCGATCACCTGGGTGAAGTCGTCGTCGCTCATCCGCAGCAGCAGGGTGTCGCGCGTGATGCCGGCGTTCGCCACCACGACCTCGACCGCTCCGAGCTTCTCCTCCACCTCGGTGAAGGCGGCGTCGATGGATGCCGCGTCGGTCACGTCGGCGCGCACCGTGAGCGCGCCGGCCGGGCCCTCCCCGGAGCGTGCGGTGACGGCGACCCGGTGGCCCTGGGCGAGGAACTCCTCGGCGATCGCGTAGCCGATGCCGCGGTTGCCGCCGGTGACGAGGACGGTGCGTGAGGTCATGGTTCAGGAGCCTACCGGCGGAGCGAAGTACGCTGGATGCATCGCCAAGCCTCCCGTCGTCCACACCGTCACCGAGCTGCCGCCCTCGCCCGAGCTCGAGCGGCGATCGCGCATGATCAAGTACACGATCGCGATGTCGATCCGCGTCGTGTGCCTCGCGCTGTGTCTCGTGGTGCCGGGCTGGTGGCTCCTCATCCCCGCCGTCGGCGCCGTCTTCCTGCCGTACTTCGCGGTCGTGATCGCCAACAACGCGCACACCGGCGAGCGCGGGCGGGTGCGTCGCCCGGGCGCGCTCGTGCGCCGCAATCCGGACGACGCGTCGTGATCGGTCTCGGCGACCCCGGCATCCGCTGCTCCTCGGCCGGATGCACGGCGGACGCCGCGTTCCGGGTGAACTGGCGGAACCCCCGCATCCACGGCCCGGAGCGCGTGAAGGTGTGGCTGGCGTGCGCCGCGCATCGCGACAGCCTCTCCGGCTATCTGTCGAGCCGGGGCTTCCCGGTGCAGGTGACGCCGCTCGCGGTCGAGCTCGACCGGATCCCGGATCCCGCATGAGCGCGACCGCACACGCGCCCGTCACCGGCTGGCGGCGCTGGGGCGCCTACCTGGCGCTCACCGTGGTCTTCGCGATCGCCTGCGGCCTGCTCTCCTGGTGGCAGTGGGCGCGGCGCGCGGAGACGGTGGACGAGATCCAGCGCGTCGAGCGCAACTTCGACGCCGAACCGCGGCCGGTGAGCGAGCTGCTGCCCGCCCTCGACTCGTGGCGGCTCGACGACGAGTGGGCGCCCGTGCTCGCGACGGGCGAGTATCTCGGCGACGAGGCGCTGCTCGTGCGCAACCGGGTGCGCGGCGGCAAGCCCGGCTTCGAGCAGCTCGTGCCGTTCCGGCTCGATGACGGAACGGTCTTCATCGTGAACCGCGGCTGGCTGCCGATCGGGAAGACCCAGGACTCCCCCGACAGCGTTCCGGCACCGCCGAGCGGCGAGGTGACCGTGGTCGCTCGCCTGCGTCAGGGCGAGCCGGAGCTGCCGGGGCGCACCGCGCCGGAGGGGCAGATCCCCTCGATCGACCTGACCACGATCGTGGACGACCTCGGCGTGCCGGGCTTCACGGGCGCCTACGGCGTGCTCGCGAGCGAGGACCCGGCCGTCGACGAGATGCCGTTCCCCGCGATCCGGCCCGAGGCGGACGAGGGACCGCACCTCTCCTACGCGCTGCAGTGGATCGCCTTCGGCATCCTGGCCTTCATCGGCCTGTTCTGGGCCTGGCGCCGCGAGCGGCGTATCGCCGCGCTCCCCGCGGAGCTGCAGGCCGCCGCGCGGGCGCCGAGACGCCGCCACGTCGACGCCGACGTCGAGGACGCGATCCTGGACTCTCACGCGCCGAGCGAATAGCTCGGTCGCGGACGCATCGAGCTCGCCCCGGCTCAGCTGATGCTGATGAGCTCCGCGTAGTCGGGGTTCCAGTGGTCTTCGACCCCGTCGGGCAGGATGAGCACCCGCTCGGGATTGAGCGCCTCCACCGCCCCTTCGTCGTGCGACACGAGCACCACGGCGCCCGTGTAGCCGGCCAGCGCCCCCAGGATCTCCTCGCGGGAGGCCGGGTCGAGGTTGTTGGTGGGCTCGTCGAGCAGCAGCACGTTGGCGCCCGACACGACGATCATCGCCAGGGCGAGGCGGGTCTTCTCGCCGCCCGAGAGCACCCCCGCGAGCTTGTGGCCGTCGTCCCCCGTGAACAGGAACGAGCCGAGCACCTTGCGCGCCTCCGTCTCGGTGAGATTCGGCGAGGCGGCGACCATGTTCTGCAGCACGGTGCGGTTGACGTCGATCGTCTCGTGCTCCTGGGCGTAGTAGCCGATCCGCAGCCCGTGTCCGGGCTCGACGTGCCCCGTGTCGGGCGTGTCGACGCCGGCGAGGATCCGCAGCAGGGTCGTCTTGCCGGCGCCGTTGAGGCCCAGCACGACGACCTTCGAACCGCGGTCGATCGCGAGGTCGACGGCCGTGAAGATCTCGAGCGAGCCGTACGACTTGGAAAGATCGGATGCCGTGAGCGGGGTCTTGCCGCAGGGCGCCGGATCCGGGAAACGCAGCTTCGCCACCCGGTCGACCGCGCGCTCCTCCTCGAGCCCCGAGAGCATCTTCTCGGCGCGCGCGACCATCTGGTGCGCGGCCGCGGCCTTCGACGCCTTCGCACCGAAGCGTGCGGCCTGCAGCTGCAGGGCGCCGGCCTTCTTCTCGACGTTGGCGCGCTCCTTCTTGCGGCGCTCCTGGTCGGCTTCGCGCTGACGCAGATAGTGCTTCCAGCCCATGTTGTAGATGTCGATCACCTGGCGGTTGGCATCCAGGTAGAAGACCTTGTTGACGACCTCCTGCACGAGGTCCACGTCGTGGCTGATGACGATCACGCCGCCCTGGTAGGCCTTGAGGAACTCGCGCAGCCACACCACCGAGTCGGCGTCGAGGTGGTTGGTGGGCTCGTCGAGGATCATCGTGTCGGCGCCCGAGAACAGGATGCGGGCCAGCTCGATGCGGCGGCGCTGGCCGCCCGAGAGGGTCTTCAGCTGCTGATCGAGGATGCGGTCGGGCAGGGCGAGGTTCGAGGCGATCGCGGCCGCCTCCGCTTCGGCCGCGTAGCCGCCGAGCGCCAGGAAGCGGTCCTCGAGCCGCCCGTAGCGGGCCATGGCCGCCTCGGAGACCGCCGGGTCGGTGCTGGCCATCTCCTCGGTGGCCGTCCGCAGCTCCTGCACGACGTGGCCGAGCCCGCGGGCGTCCAGGATGCGGGTGCGCGCGGTGTCCTCGGGGTTGCCGGAACGGGGATCCTGCGGCAGGTAGCCGATCTCACCCGTTCGGTCGATCGTCCCGGCGGTCGGCAGCGTCTCCCCCGCGAGCGTCTTGGTGAGCGTCGTCTTGCCGGCGCCGTTGCGCCCCACGAGGCCCACCTTGTCGCCCTTGTCGACGCGGAAGGTGACGTCGGACATGAGCGTGCGTGCTCCGACTCGGATCTCGAGGTCATGCACGGCGAGCACAGCAGAAGTCCGTTTCTTCGGGAGGGTGGTGACAAGGGGGCAGATGTGCCAGCCCGCTAGTCTAACCGGAGGGCCTGAACGCCCATTCCCTCGCCGGCCCACCACCGAAGGACCCCATGACCGCGATCGCCCCGTCCCCCCGCCTCGTGCTCGCCGACCGCGTGCTGCCGCGCCGTCTCGCCACCGACCTCGCGCTCGTCGCGGGTGGTGCCCTGCTGACGGCGCTGCTCGCGCAGGTGTCGATCCCCCTGTGGCCGGTGCCGATCACGGGTCAGACGCTCGCGGTGCTGCTCGTCGGTGCGTCGCTCGGGGCGGTGCGCGGCGGCGCATCGCTGCTGCTGTACGCGCTGCTCGGCTTCGCAGGCCTGCCCTTCTACGCGCCCCAGCCCGACGGCAGCCACCTCACCGGTCTCGTCGCCCTCGCGGCTCCGAGCTTCGGCTTCATCGTCGGCTTCATCCCCGCTGCGGCGTTCGTCGGCTGGCTCTCAGAACGGACCTGGGATCGCAAGTTCCTCAAGGCGCTCGCCACCTTCGCGGGCGGCTCGCTCGTGGTCTTCGCGATCGGCCTCCCCTGGCTCGCCGTCGTCACCGGCGCGAACCTCGAGCAGACTCTCGAGTGGGGCCTCTACCCCTTCATCGTCGGTGGCATCATCAAGGCCGTCATCGCCGCGATCCTGCTGCCGCTCGCCTGGAAGGGCGCCGACGCGATCGCCGCGCGTCGCGACTGATCAGTCCGCATGGCGCGGTTTCGGCCGGATGGCACCTGCGAAACCGCGCCATCCAGCCGAAACCGCGCCAGATCGCCCAGCGCGGCCACGCGGCTGTCGGCTGTCGGCTGTCAGATGCTGAAGCCGATCGCGCGCATCATGTCGCGGCCGTCGTCGGTGATGCGCTCCGGGCCCCACGGCGGCATCCACACCCAGTTGATGCGGAAGCGTTCGACGATGCCGTCGAGGGCCTGCGCGGTCTGCTCCTCGATCACATCGGTGAGGGGGCAGCCGGCCGAGGTGAGGGTCATCGAGATGATGAGCGCGTCGTTCTCGTCGTCCCAGGTGAGGTCGTAGATGAGCCCCAGGTCGACGATGTTGACCCCGAGCTCGGGGTCGATGACGTCCTTCAGCCCCTCCTCGACGCTGTCGAAGAGGGCGGGCTCGAGCGAGGTGGCCACGGCTCAGGCCTGCGCCACGAGGTAGCGGTCGTAGCCTTCGTCCTCGAGGCGCTCGGCGAGCTCGGCGCCGCCCTCCTCGGCGACCTTGCCGTCGACGAAGACGTGCACGAAGTCGGGCGTGATGTAGCGCAGGATGCGCGTGTAGTGCGTGATGAGCAGGATTCCGAGACCGGTCTCGCTGTGCGCGCGGTTGACGCCCTCGGAGACGATCTTGAGGGCGTCGACGTCGAGGCCGGAGTCGGTCTCGTCGAGCACCGCGAACTTCGGCTTCAGCAGCTCGAGCTGCAGGATCTCGTGGCGCTTCTTCTCGCCGCCGGAGAAGCCCTCGTTGACGTTGCGGGCCGCGAACGAGGGGTCCATCCGCAGCTTGCCCATGGCGTCCTTCACGGTGGCGCCCCAGTGCCGGATCGAGGGCTCCTCGCCGTCGATCGCGGTCTTCGCGGTGCGCAGGAAGTTGGTCACGGTGACGCCGGGGATCTCGACCGGGTACTGCATCGCGAGGAAAAGTCCCGCGCGGGCGCGCTCGTCGACGCTCATGGCGAGCACGTCCTCGCCGTCGAGGGTGATCGTGCCACCCTCGACGTGGTAGCGGGGGTGACCGGCGATCGTGTACGCGAGGGTCGACTTGCCCGAGCCGTTGGGGCCCATGACGGCATGGATCTCGCCCTCCTTGATCGTCAGGTCGACGCCCTTGAGGATGTGCTTGGTGCCCTGGTCGGTCTCGATCGACACCTTGAGGTCGCGGATTTCGAGGGTGGACATGGTGTTGCCTTTCTAGACCGCGAGCCGGACGCTCGGGTCGATGTAGACCTGGCCGTCGAGGACCTCGACGGCGAAGACGGGGACCGGCTCGTAGGCCGGCAGGTTGAGGGGGGCGCCCGTGGTGAGCGAGAACTTGGAGCCGTGCGCCCAGCATTCGAGGCCGTCGTCTTCGACGAAGCCCTCCGAGAGCGAGATGTCGCCGTGCGTGCAGGTGTCGCCGATCGCGTGGACGGCACCCTCGGAGTCGCGCACGACCGCGATCGCGACCCCGTCGAGCACGACACGGCGGGCGCTGGCGGGCGAGAGCTCGTCGACCGAGCACACCTTCTGCGCGGTCATCGGGATGCCACCAGCTCGGCTTCGAGGGCGGCGAGCAGGCGTGCCTCGAGCACGGGCTCTCCGATCTTCTGCACGATCTCGCTGAGGAAGCCGAGCACGACGAGGCGACGGGCCTCGTCTTCGCTGATGCCCCGGGCCTGCAGGTAGAACAGCTGCTCGTCGTCGAAGCGTCCGGTGGCGGAGGCGTGGCCGGCGCCTTCGATGTCGCCCGTCTCGATCTCGAGGTTGGGGATGGAGTCGGCGCGCGTGCCGTCGGAGAGGACGAGGTTGCGGTTCTGCTCGTAGGTGTCGGTGCCGGTCGCACCGGGGCCGATGAGCACATCCCCCACCCACACGGTGCGGGCACCGTCGCCGTTGAGCGCGCCCTTGTAGGTGACGCGGCTGCGGGTGTGCGGCGCCTCATGGTGCACGTAGACGCGCTGCTCGAGGTGCTGGCCGGCGTCGGCGAAGTACACGCCGAGCAGTTCCGCCTCGGCGCCTTCGCCCGCGAGGTGGGCGGAGGGGTTCACGCGCACCACGGACCCGCCGAGCGAGACGACGATGTGCTTGAGCGTGGCGCCGCGCCCCACGCGGGCGAACTGGCTGGCCAGGTGCAGCGCGGGGTCGTCCCATTGCTGCACGCTCACGACGGTGATGTGGGCGTCGTCGTCGAGCACGATCTCGAGGTTCTCGCTCAGCTGTGCCGGACCGCGGTTGTCGAGCACGACGAGCCCGGTGGCGCCCGTCGCGGCGGTGATCACGGTGTGGGCGGCACGGGGTGCGTCCCCGAGGCCGGTGCGCGTGAGGGTGAGCGTCTCGGCGTCGCCGTCGAGATGGATGTGCAGCGCCTTCTCGAAGCTCGACCAGGCGTTGGCGGCCGCCCGCTCCTCGGGCGTGCCGGCGGTGCCGATGAGCTCGCTCGTGCGGTCGATCCATTCGACGGTCGTGCCGGCCGACTCCGGGTAGAGGATCGCGTAGGGCGCGCCGTCGAGCTCGCCGTCGATGAGCGCGCGGACGCGCTCGACCGGGCTGAGCTTCCACTCCGCCTCGAGGCCGGTGACCTCGGGGAAGGCGTCGTGCGAGGTCGAGGCGAAGCGCTCCGAACGCGTCTGGACGGGGGCCTTGCCCCATCCACCGTGCGAGTGCTCCGTCAGGCCGTGCTGTTGCGTCTGAACGGGCGTGCTCACTTAACCGACACTGCCTTCCATGCTCATCTCGATGAGCTTGTTGAGTTCGAGCGCGTACTCCATGGGCAGCTCGCGCGCGATGGGCTCGATGAAGCCGCGCACGATCATGGCCATGGCCTCGTCTTCCGGCATCCCGCGGGACTGCAGGTAGAACAGCTGCTCCTCGCTCACGCGCGACACGGTCGCCTCGTGGCCGAGCTGCACGTCGTCGACGCGGATGTCGATCGCCGGGTAGGTGTCCGAGCGCGAGATGGTGTCGACGAGCAGCGCGTCGCAGCGCACCGTGTTGGCCGCGTGGTGGGCGTTCTCGGCCACCCGCACCTCGCCACGGTAGCCGGCGCGGCCGCCGCCGCGGGCGATCGACTTCGACACGATCGAGCTCGTCGTGTACGGCGCCATGTGGATCATCTTGGCGCCGGCGTCCTGGTGCTGGCCGGGGCCGGCGAAGGCCACCGAGAGCGTCTCGCCCTTGGCGTGCTCGCCCACGAGGTAGATCGACGGGTACTTCATCGTGACCTTGGATCCGATGTTGCCGTCGATCCACTCCATCGTCGCGCCCTCGTGCGCGATCGCGCGCTTGGTGACGAGGTTGTAGACGTTGTTCGACCAGTTCTGGATGGTCGTGTACCGGACGCGGGCGTTCTTCTTGACGATGATCTCGACGACGGCCGAGTGCAGCGAGTCGGACTTGTAGATCGGGGCGGTGCAGCCCTCGATGTAGTGCACGTAGGAGCCCTCGTCGGCGATGATGAGCGTGCGCTCGAACTGGCCCATGTTCTCCGTGTTGATGCGGAAGTAGGCCTGCAGCGGGATCTCCACGTGCACGCCCTTCGGCACGTAGACGAACGATCCGCCCGACCACACCGCGGTGTTGAGCGCGGCGAACTTGTTGTCACCGGCGGGGATCACGGTGCCGAAGTACTCCTGGAAGATCTCCGGGTGCTCGCGCAGCGCGGTGTCGGTGTCGAGGAAGATCACACCCTGCGCCTCGAGGTCCTCGCGGATCTGGTGGTACACCACCTCCGACTCGTACTGGGCGGCGACGCCCGCGACGAGCCGCTGGCGCTCCGCCTCCGGGATGCCGAGCTTCTCGTAGGTGTTCTTGATGTCCTCGGGAAGCTCCTCCCAGCTCTGGGCCTGCTTCTCGGTGGAGCGCACGAAGTACTTGATGTTGTCGAAGTCGATGCCCGTGAGGTCGGCTCCCCAGGTGGGCATGGGCTTCATGCCGAAGATCTTGAGCGCCTTGAGGCGGTTCTTGAGCATCCATTCGGGCTCGCTCTTGAGCGTCGAGATGTCGGTGACGACCTCCTCGGAGATGCCGCGGCGGGCGGAGGCGCCGGCAGCGTCCGAGTCGGACCAGCCGAACTCGTACTGCCCGAGGCTCGCGAGCTCCGGACGGTCGATGAGCACGTCTGACATGGGGCTACCTCTCTTCCACCGAAGCGAACCATTCCGCTCGTGTCGGCATTCCGGGTGGTCGGGCGCACGCGCTCCAACCTCCTGATTCTACAGGGTGCGGGTCGCCGAAGGCTGGGCGTGAGCCGTCGAGTCGCGCACGGCCCACAACCGCGGATCCGTGTCGAGCAGCACCCGCAGTGCGCCCACCCACACGAGCGCCGCGAGCACGACGTGCGCGATCACGAGCACCTCGGGGAGCCCGATGAGCGATTGCGTCGCGCCGACCGCGAGCTGTACGAGCAGCACGAGCAGGAAGATCCCCACCCGGCGGAGGGCGAGGCGACCGCCTTCCTCGGCGCGCAGCCGGAACGCCAGGGCGGTGGCGAGCGCGAGCACGAGGACGGCGACGAGGCCGTGCACCCAGACGACGACGGTCCAGTCGAAGCCCATCCGCGGCACCTCGCTCGAGTCCCCGGCGTGCGGCCCGGATCCGGTGACGAGCGTGCCGGCGAGGATGAGGGCGGCGGCCGCGATCACGAGCGCCCAGGCGAGTGAACGCGATGCGATGGACGGACGCGGCCCGTCTCCCCCGTGCCATCTCGCCCTATGCCAGGTGAAGGTCGCACAGGCGAGCAGCCCCATGGCGAGCACGAAGTGCAGCGCGACGATCCAGGGGTTGAGCTTGTACCAGACGCTGAACCCGCCGGCGACGGCGTTGGCGATGACGAGCCAGAACATCGACCAGGCGAGCCGCGTCAGGGTGCGGTCGCGCCGCGGCTGCAGCCGTGCCGCGACGATCGCCCAGCCCACGGCGGCGATGAGCACGCTCGTGAGCAGGCGATTCGTCTGCTCGATGAGGGTGTGGATCGAGTCGGGCACCAGCTGGATGACGTTGGTCCCGTCGCAGGTGGGCCAGTCGGGGCAGCCGAGCCCCGAGCCGGTGACCCGCACGGTGGCCCCGCCCAGCACGATGAGGATGCTCGCCACGAGAGCCGCGGTGGTCCCCCAGCGCAGCGCGCGGGCGCCCAGGGTCCAGCGTTCGGCCGCCCAGCCGAGCGGCGTTCTCAGCCGCATCAGAACGGGATCGGGATGAAGACGAGCGGGTCGACGCCGACCGCGATGAACACGAGGGTGAGGTAGGTGATGCTCGCGTGGAAGACCCGCATGGGCTTGACCTCGCCGGGGCGGATCGCGGCGGCGTACAGCCGGTGCGACTCGACGAGGAACCAGGCGCCCGAGAGCGCCGCGACGACCGCGTAGACGACGCCCATCGGCGCGAGCGGCACGAGCAGCAGGGAGCAGACCACGGTCGCCCAGGCGTAGAGCACGACCTGCAGGCCGACCGCGGTGCGACCGCGCACGACGGCCAGCATCGGCACCTCGGCTGCCGCGTAGTCGTCCTTGTAGCGCATCGACAGCGGCCAGTAGTGCGGCGGGGTCCACAGGAACACGATGCCGAAGAGGATCACGGGCGCCCAGGAGAGCGAGCCGGTCACCGCCGCCCAGCCGATGAGCACCGGCATGCACCCGGCGGCGCCGCCCCACACGATGTTCTGCGGGGTGCGGCGCTTGAGGATGAGCGTGTAGACGAGGACGTAGAAGGCGATCGCCGCGAAGGAGAGCGCCGCCGCGAGCCAGGTGGTGAAGATCCCGAGCACCGCGATCGAGACGACGCCCGACACCCAGGCGAAGACGAGCGCCTCGCGCGGGCTCAGCTCCCCCGTCACGAGCGGACGGTTCTGGGTGCGCTTCATGAGCCGGTCGATGTCGCGGTCGATGTAGCAGTTGAAGGCGTTCGCGCTCGCCGCCGAGAGGCTGCCGCCCACGAGCGTCGCGACGACGAGCCCGAGGAAGTGCAGATCCAGGCGGCCCTGCGCCGCGAGGATCATCACCGGGGCCGTCGTGACCAGCAGGAGCTCGATGACCCGCGGCTTGGTGAGGGCGAGGTAGGCCCGTGCCTTGCGTCCGAACGTCATCCGTTCGGCGCTCGTCCGCTCGGGGGTCGTCGCCGCGACCGCGGGGACGCTCGGAGCGGAATGCTGCATGCCTTCGAGTGTACGTGCGCCGCGTTCCCGCGCGAGTACCACCCACTCGCTATGATCGAACTGCTCGCCGTCCGTGCGTGAATCCCCCATCATCGTCCCATCGATGATGACGGGTGCGCGCGGTGCGCCGTCGAAGTCCGATTCGGCGAGCGGACACCACCCCGGGGCGCGTTCTGTCTGCCCCGCATCCGAAAGGTCGACACACACGTGGCAGCACTCTCCTGGGACTCCCTTGACGACAAGGCAGTCGACACCGCCCGGATCCTCGCGGCGGATGCCGTGGAGAAGGTCGGGAACGGTCACCCGGGAACGGCGATGAGCCTCGCTCCCGCCGCCTATCTCCTGTTCCAGAAGGTCATGCGTCATGACCCGAGCGACACCCACTGGGTGGGACGCGACCGCTTCATCCTCTCGGCGGGCCACAGCTCGCTGACCCAGTACGTCCAGCTCTACCTGGGCGGCTACGGCCTCGAGCTCGACGATCTGAAGGCGCTGCGCACCTGGGGCTCGAAGACCCCCGGCCACCCCGAGTACGGCCACACGGACGGCGTCGAGATCACGACCGGACCGCTCGGCCAGGGCATCTCCTCCGCGGTGGGCTTCGCCTACGCGCAACGCTTCGAGCGCGGCCTGTTCGACCCGGATGCCGCGGACCTCGCGAGCCCCTTCGACCACTTCACCTACGTCATCGCGGGCGATGGCGACCTGCAGGAGGGCGTGAGCGCCGAGGCGTCCTCGCTCGCCGGCCACCAGCGCCTCGGCAACCTCATCGCGATCTACGACTCGAACCAGATCTCGATCGAGGACGACACCAACATCGCCTTCACGGAGGACGTCGCCAAGCGCTACGAGGCCTACGGCTGGCACGTGCAGACCGTCGACTGGAAGAAGACGGGCGAGTACGTCGAGGACGTGCAGGCGCTCTACGACGCGATTCTCGCGGCGCAGGGCGAGCGGGACAAGCCGTCGCTCATCGTCCTCAAGACGATTATCGGCTGGCCGAGCCCCAAGAAGCAGAACTCGGGCAAGATCCACGGCTCGGCTCTCGGCGCCGAGGAGCTCGCGGCCGTCAAGGAGGTGCTGGGCTTCGACCCCGCCGAGACCTTCGCTGTCGCCGACGAGGTGATCGCGCACACGCGTCTCGCCGTGGAGCGCGGTCGGGCGGCCCGCGCCGCGTGGCAGCTCGGCTTCGACGCCTGGGCGGCGGCGAACCCCGAGAAGAAGGCGCTCTTCGACCGCATCGAGGCGGGTGTGCTGCCCGAGGGCATCGAGGACGCCCTCCCCGTGTTCGACGGCGGCACCGAGGTGTCGACGCGCGCCGCGAGCGGCAAGGTGCTCGGTGCTCTCGGCGCCGTCGTGCCGGAGCTGTGGGGCGGTTCGGCTGACCTCGCGGAGTCGAACCTCACGACGATCGCGGGCGCCGCATCCTTCATCCCCGCCGAGCACTCCACGCACGAGTGGACGGGCAACCCCTACGGCCGCGTGTTGCACTTCGGCATCCGCGAGCACGCGATGGGCGCGATCCTCAACGGCATCGTGCTGCACGGCAAGACCCGCGCCTACGGCGGCACCTTCCTCATCTTCAGCGACTACATGCGCCCCGCGGTGCGCCTGGCCGCCCTCATGAAGGTGCCGTCGATCTTCGTCTGGACGCACGACTCGGTCGCGCTCGGCGAGGACGGGCCCACCCATCAGCCGATCGAGCAGCTCACCACGCTGCGCGCCATCCCCGGCCTCGACATCGTGCGCCCCGCCGACGCCAACGAGGTCGCCTGGGCCTGGAAGACGATCCTGGAGCGCCGTCACAACCCCGCGGGCATCGCGCTGAGCCGTCAGAACCTGCCGGTCTTCGCGCGCGGCGAGGGCGCGGCCGAGGGCGACACCTTCGCGGCGGCGAGCAACACGGCGCGCGGCGCCTACGTGCTCGCCGAGGCGCCGGGCGGCACCCCCGACGTGATCCTGCTGGGCTCCGGCTCGGAGGTGCAGTTCGCCGTCGAGGCCCGCGAGCAGCTGAAGGCGGAGGGCATCAACGCGCGCGTCGTGTCGGTGCCGAGCCAGGAGTGGTTCGCCGAGCAGGACGAGGCCTACCGCGAGTCGGTGCTCCCCTCGGGCGTGGCCGCCCGCGTCTCCGTCGAGGCCGGCCTCGCCCTCAGCTGGGCGCCTTTCCTCGGCGCGCACGGCAAGGCCGTGTCGATCGAGCACTTCGGCGCCTCCGCCGACTACAAGACCCTGTACCGCGAGTTCGGTATCACGACCGACGCCGTGGTCGCCGCCGCCAAGGACTCGCTGGCCGCGTCGGCCTGAACCGGTACGAGAAGAACCCCAACGGAAGAAGATTCAGAACCATGTCCGACACCATCTCCACCGGCACCCGCACCGAGCAGCTCTCCGCGATCGGCGTGAGCATCTGGCTCGACGACCTCTCGCGCGAGCGCATCGCATCGGGCGGTCTTCAGCAGCTCATCGCCGAACGCAACGTCGTGGGCGTCACCACCAACCCCACGATCTTCGCCTCCGCGCTCGCCAAGGGTCAGGCCTACGACGCGCAGGTCTCCGAACTGGCCGCCGCGGGCACCACCGTCGCCGACGCGGTCTTCCAGATCACCACGGATGACGTGGCCGCCGCCTCCGACATCTTCCGCCCGGTCTACGACGCGACCGCGGGCGTCGACGGCCGTGTGTCGATCGAGGTCGAGCCGGGCCTCGCCCACGACGCCGCGGGCACCATCGCCCAGGCCAAGCAGCTGTGGGCCAAGGTCGACCGCCCGAACGCCATGATCAAGATCCCCGCGACCCTCGAGGGCCTCGAGGCGATCACCGAGGTCATCGGCGCCGGCATCAGCGTCAACGTGACCCTCATCTTCAGCCTCGAGCGGCACCGCGCCGTCATCGGCGCCTACCTTGCGGGTCTCGAGAAGGCCCAGGCGGCCGGCATCGACCTCTCGACCATCCACTCGGTCGCCTCCTTCTTCGTGTCGCGCGTCGACACCGAGATCGACAAGCGGCTCGAGGCCATCGGCTCGGATGAGGCGCTCGCCCTCAAGAGCAAGGCGGGCGTCGCCAACGCGCAGCTGGCCTACCAGCTCTTCGAGCAGGAGTTCGCGAGCGACCGCGCGAAGGCGCTGCTGGCCGCGGGCGCCAACGCGCAGCGTCCGCTGTGGGCCTCGACGGGTGTCAAGGACCCGAACCTTCCCGACACCCTGTATGTGACCGAGCTCGCCGTCGCGGGCGTCGTCAACACGATGCCCGAGAAGACCCTCGAGGCGACCTTCGACCACGCCCCCCTGCACGGCGACGCCGTCACCGGCTCCTACGCGGAGGCGCAGGGCGTGCTCGACGCGCTGGCCGCGGTGGGTGTGGACTACGACGACGTGACCGCCGTGCTCGAACGGGAGGGCGTCGAGAAGTTCATCGTGTCGTGGAACGAACTGCTCGACACCGTCACCGCCGCTCTCGAGGCCGCGAAGTGAGCGTCACGGTCGCCGTCTCCGGAGCGGCGGCCGAGGCCGTCGCCCGTCACGTCCCCCAGCTCGTCGCCGACGGCGTCGCGGGACGCATCACGACCCTCGACGCGACCCTGTGGGGTCCTGCCGCCGAGGACGAGGCCTCGAAGCGTCTCGGCTGGACAGAGGCCGTCGCGGTCTCCACGCCGCTCGTCGACGACATCCTGGCGCTGCGCGAGGCGTTGCGGGCGAAGGGGGTCACGCACATCGTGCTCGGGGGCATGGGCGGATCCTCGCTCGCGCCCGAGGTCATCACGAATACCTATGGCGTCGCGCTGACCGTGCTCGATTCGACCGACCCCGAGCAGGTGCGCACCGCGCTCGAGGACCGGCTCACCGAGACCGCCGTGGTGATCTCCTCCAAGTCGGGCTCCACCGTCGAGACCGACAGCCAGAAGCGCGTCTACGAGCAGGCCTTCCGCGCCGCGGGCATCGACCCGACCGAGCGGATCGTCGTCGTCACCGACCCGGGTTCGCCGCTCGACGTCGCGGCGCGCGCCGACGGCTACCGCGTGTTCAACGCGGACCCGACGGTGGGCGGCCGCTATTCGGCCCTCACCGCCTTCGGACTCGTGCCGTCGGGACTCGCGGGCGTCGACATCGCGCAACTGCTCGACGAGGCGCAGGCCGTCTCCCTCGAGCTCGCGCTCGACACCCCCGAGAACCCCGGCCTCGTGCTGGGTGCCGCGATCGCCGGAACGA
This sequence comes from Protaetiibacter larvae, assembly GCF_008365275.1. Taxonomy (GTDB): domain Bacteria; phylum Actinomycetota; class Actinomycetes; order Actinomycetales; family Microbacteriaceae; genus Homoserinibacter; species Homoserinibacter larvae. The sequence continues at coordinate 1,830,635 of NZ_CP043504.1, forward strand.
GCCCGCTCAAGGACAAGCTCGGCATCGTGCCGGACGGCACCCACATCGTCGGGTTCGGCGACTGGGTCGAGCAGCTCATCGCCGAGTCGACCGGCAAGGAGGGCACCGGCATCCTGCCCGTCGTGCTCGACGTCGACTCCTACGAGGTGACCGCGGGCCTGCCGGATGTGCAGATCGTGCGTCTCGTCGCGAACGAGCGCGAGACGCGCGAGGTCCGCGAGGGCGAGATCGAGGTGTCCGGCACCCTCGGCGGCCAGCTGCTCGTCTGGGAGTACGCGACGGTCGTCGCGGGACGCCTCCTCGGCATCAACCCCTTCGATCAGCCCGACGTCGAGTCCGCCAAGATCGCGACGCGCGGCCTGCTCGACGCGCGCCCCGAGCCCGCCCCGGCGCTCTTCGTAGCCGACGGCATCGAGGTGCGCACCTCGGGCGGCCTCGAGCTCGCCGACGAGAGCCTTGAGGGCGCCGTCGACGCGCTGCTCGCCGCGCTCCCCGCGGACGGCTACGTCTCGGTGCAGGCCTACCTCGACCGCATCGCCCATCCCGGGCTCGCCGGCATCCGCGATGCGCTCGCACGCCGCTCGGGCCGGCCGGTGACCTTCGGATGGGGTCCGCGGTTCCTGCACTCGACCGGGCAGTTCCACAAGGGCGGCCCCGCCGTCGGCGTGTTCCTGCAGATCGTCGGTGCGAGCACCGAGGATCTCGAGATCCCCGAGCGTCCCTTCACCTTCGGGCAGCTCATCCAGGCTCAGGCGGCGGGTGACGCGAGCGTGCTCGCGGCGCACGGCCGTCCCGTGCTCACGCTGACCCTGCCCGAGGTGGCCGACGGCGTCGCGACGCTCCGCGATCGGATCGGCTGAGCGATGCCGGTGGAGATCTCGCGGGGCTCGAACCCGCTCCGGCTCCCCTCCGACCGGCGGCTCAACCGCATCGCCGGCCCGTCGAGCCTCATCATCTTCGGCGTGACGGGTGACCTGTCGCGCAAGAAGCTGATGCCGGCGGTCTACGACCTCGCCAACCGGGGACTGCTGCCGCCGGGGTTCGCCCTCATCGGCTTCGCCCGCCGCGACTGGGTCGACCAGGACTTCGAGAAGGTCGTGCACGACGCGGTCAAGCAGTACTCGCGCACCCCCTTCGACGAGGATGTCTGGCGTCAGCTCAAGCAGGGCTTCCGCTTCGTGCAGGGCGAGTTCGACGACGACGCGGCCTTCGACCGCCTCAAGGAGACCCTCGCCGAGCTCGACGCGAGCCGCGGCACGATGGGCAACCACGCCTTCTACCTGTCGATCCCGCCGAAGTCGTTCCCGCTCGTCACCGAGCAGCTGCGCCGTTCGGGCCTCGCGGCTCAGACACCGGGCAAGTGGCGTCGCGTCGTCATCGAGAAGCCCTTCGGGCACGACCTCGCCTCGGCGCGCGAGCTCAACGACGTCGTCGAGTCGGTGTTCCCCGCCGACAGCGTGTTCCGCATCGACCACTATCTCGGCAAGGAGACGGTCCAGAACATCCTGGCGCTGCGCTTCGCCAACCAGCTCTACGAGCCCATCTGGAACGCCAACTACGTCGACCACGTGCAGATCACGATGGCCGAGGACATCGGCGTTGGCGGCCGCGCCGGGTACTACGACGGCATCGGCGCCGCGCGCGACGTCATCCAGAACCACCTGCTGCAGCTGCTGGCCCTCACGGCGATGGAGGAGCCGGTGTCGTTCGACGCCGCCGATCTGCGCGCCGAGAAGGAGAAGGTGCTCTCGGCGGTGCACCTGCCGAAGGACCTCTCCACCGCCACCGCGCGCGGGCAGTACGCGGGCGGATGGCAGGGCGGCGAGAAGGTGCTCGGGTTCCTCGAAGAGGACGGCATGAACCCGCAGTCGGTCACCGAGACCTACGCGGCGCTCAAGCTCGAGATCAACACGCGCCGCTGGGCGGGCGTGCCGTTCTACCTGCGCGCCGGCAAGCGCCTCGGGCGCCGGGTGACGGAGATCGCGGTCGTCTTCAAGCGCGCGCCGCAGTACCTGTTCGCCGAGAGCCAGACCTCGGCCCTCGGCCAGAACGCGCTCGTCATCCGCGTGCAGCCCGACGAGGGCGTCACGATCCGCTTCGGCTCCAAGGTGCCGGGGGCGGGCATGCAGGTGCGCGACGTGACGATGGACTTCGGCTACGGCCACGCCTTCACCGAGGCGAGCCCCGAGGCCTACGAGCGTCTCATCCTCGACGTGCTGCTCGGCGACCCGCCGCTGTTCCCGCGCCACGAGGAGGTCGAGCTGAGCTGGAAGATCCTGGACCCGGTCGAGGAGTACTGGGCCGGGCTCGACGGCGCGCTCGAGCAATACCAGCCGGGCACCTGGGGCCCGTCGTCCGCCGACGAACTGCTCGCGCGCGACGGCCGCACCTGGCGCCGGCCATGATGCGACAGGCCCCGGGCTCTCGCATCCCCACACGGCACATCCGGAGAGAACCATGATCGTCGATCTTCCCGACACCACGACGAGCGCGCTGTCGAAGGCGCTCGTCAAGATCCGCGAGGAGGGCGGCGCGGTCGCCCTCGGGCGCGTGCTGACCCTCGTCATCGCGACCTCGCTCGGTGAGGAGGAGGAGGTCATCGAGGCCGCCAACGACGCCTCCCGCGAGCACCCCATGCGCGTCATCGTGCTCTCGCGTCGGCGTGAGCCGGTCGAGGAGGAGCCGCGGCTGGACGGCCAGATCCGTGTCGGCGGCGACGCCGGGGCGAGCGAGGTCATCGTGCTGCGCGCCTACGGCGCGGCGGCCTCCGACGAGGAGGGGCTCGTGACGAGCCTGCTGCTGCCGGACGCGCCCGTCGTCGTCTGGTGGCCGAGCGCGGCACCCGCCTCGCCCAGCACCTCGCCGCTCGGTCGCATCGCGCAGCGCCGCATCACGGACGCCGCAGAGGCCGCCGACCCGGTCGGCGCGCTCACCACCATCGGGCGGCACTACCAGCCCGGCGACACCGACTTCGCATGGACGCGACTGACCCTGTGGCGCGCGCAGCTGGCCGCCGTGCTCGACCAGCCGCCCTACGAGCCGGTCACCGCGGTCACCGTGAGCGGGGCGTCCGACTCCCCCTCGACCGAGCTGCTCGCCGCCTGGCTGCGGCTGCAGCTGCAGGTGCCGGTGACGCTGCAGGTGACGAGCCCCGCGCTCGGCTCGAGCGGGATCCACGGGGTGCGCCTCGAGCGACCCTCCGGCCCGGTCGACCTCGAACGCAACACCGCCGCCGTCGCGACGCTCGTGCAGCCCAACCAGCCCACCCACGACATCTCGCTGCCGCGCCGCAGCCTGCGCGACTGCCTGGCCGAGGAACTGCGTAGGCTCGACCCCGACGACCTCTTCGGTGAGGTCGTCGTGAAGGGGCTGGCGCTCCTCGAGACGCCGGCCGACAAGGTGGGGACCGGAGCCAGATGACCGAGACCGAGCGGCGCGTGCGCGTCTACGACGACAAGAACGTCCTGGCGAACGCGGTCGCCGCTCGGTTCCTCAAGAGAATCGGCGAGATCCTCGAGGCGAAGTCGGAGGCGCACATCGTGCTCACCGGCGGATCGATGGGCGAAGCCGTGCTCGCGACGGTCGCACGCGCCAAGGCGCGCGACAAGGTCGACTGGTCGCGCGTGACCTTCTGGTGGGGCGACGAGCGCTACCTGCCGAGCGGCGATCCCGAACGCAACGAGACGCAGTCGCGCCGCGCCCTGCTCGACAGCCTGGGGGTGGCCCCCGAGCGCATCAAGGCCTTCCCGGCGCTCGGCGAGCACGCGACGATCCAGGAGGCGGCGGACGCCTACGCGGCCGAGCTCGCCGCGGCGGCTCCCGAAGGTGCGCGGTACCCGCACTTCGACCTGACTTTCCTCGGGGTCGGCGGCGACGGTCACATCGCCTCGCTCTTCCCCGAGCACGACGCGATCCGCGATCGCGAGCACGTCGTTCTGGCCGAGACCGACTCCCCCAAACCGCCCGCCGAGCGGCTCACGCTCACCCTGCCGGTGCTGAACTCGTCGGAGCGGATCTGGCTCGTCCTCGCGGGGTCCGACAAAGCGGGTGCGCTGGGGCTCGCCCTCGCCGAAGCGAGCCCGAACGAGGTGCCGGTCGCGGGCATCGGCGGTCGAGCGCGCACGGTGTTCTTCGTCGACAAGGATGCCGCGGCCGAGGTGCCGGAGAACCTCCTCGAACGCGAACGGTACTGGACCGCCGCGCACGACGTGCGGGGCTGAGAGCCCTCGATCAGCGGGCGGTGCCGCGCCGCTCCCGGAGCTGCTGCAGCGCCTCGTCGAGGATCTGCTCGGCCTCCGCCTCGCTGCGGCGCTCCTTCACGTAGGCGAGGTGCGTCTTGTACGGCTCGGTCTTCGCGAGCTGCGGAGGGTTCTCCCTGTCGCGACCGGCCGGGAGCCCCGTCGAGGGGCTGTCGATGACATCCGGGATCTCCTCGGCGGGGAGATTCGCCGCGAAGTAGCGCACGGTCTCGTTGCCCTGGGCGTCCCAGTAGGAGATCGCGACGCGATCCGCGTGATACCCGCGGTCCTGCTCCCCCATGGGGCCGGATCCGACGCGGGATCCCCGGATAGCGCTACCGCCCGATGCCATGCTGTCTCCTCGTGGTGGTGGAAGGAGCCGGCGTCAGGCGCCGACGCCGAACTTGGTGAGCAGGCCCAGCACGACGATCGACACGAACCAGAGCAGGCCGAGCGCGACCGTGATGCGGTTCAGGTTGCGCTCCGCGACGCCGGATGCGCCGAGGTTGCTCGTCACGCCGCCGCCGAACATGTCGGAGAGCCCACCACCGCGGCCCTTGTGCAGCAGGATCAGCAGGGTCAGCAGAAGGCTGGTGATGCCGAGCAGGATCTGGAAGGCGACCTGCATGATCGACCAGAGAACTTCCATGGGACTACTTTCCGGTGAGAAACGAGCGGCCGGGGGCCGGTTATCGGGCTGTGTGGGCCGAGGATCAGTATAGGCGAGGGCTCGCGCTACAGCGTGCCGACGTGGCTCTTGAAGCGCACGATGCTCGCGAACTCCTCGAGCTGCAGGCTCGCACCGCCGACGAGGGCGCCGTCGACGTCCGGCTCCTTGAGGAAGCCGGCGATGTTCGCGGCCTTCACGGAACCCCCGTAGAGGATGCGGGTCGCGGCGGCCGCCTCGTCGCCGAGGACCTCCGCGACGACGGCGCGCAGCGCCTCGCAGACCTGCTGGGCCTGGGCGCTCGTGGCCGCCTGACCCGAGCCGATCGCCCAGACCGGCTCGTAGGCGACGACGATCTCCGAACCCGCGACGACTCCCTCGAGCGCGATGCGCAGCTGTGCGACCGGGACGGCGCTCGGTCCGTGCGTCTCGAGGTCCTCGGCGGTCTCGCCGACGCAGATGATCGGCACGAGACCGTGACGGTGGGCCGCGGCGACCTTCGCGGCGATGAGCTCATCCGTCTCGCCGTGGTACTGGCGACGCTCGGAATGCCCGATGATGACGTACCTCGCGTCGAGGGCGGCGAGGAAGGCACCCGAGATCTCACCCGTGTAGGCACCGGAGTCGTGCGCCGACAGGTCCTGGGCGCCGAAGGCGATCGGGAGGTCGTCGGCCGACACGAGGGTCTGCACCGAGCGGAGGTCGGTGAACGGCGGGAACACCGCGACCTCGACCGAGCCGAAGTCGAGGTTCGCGTCGCGCAGGCTCCAGGCGAGCTTCTGGACGAAGGCGATCGACTGCAGGTGGTCGAGGTTCATCTTCCAGTTGCCCGCGATGAGCGGGGTGCGGGCGCCGGTCACTGCCATCCGAGGACCTCCAGTCCGGGGAGCTTTTTGCCCTCGAGGAACTCGAGGCTCGCGCCACCGCCGGTCGAGACGTGGCCGAACTGATCGTCGGCGAAGCCGAGCTGGCGGATCGCGGCGGCGGAGTCGCCCCCGCCGACCACTCCGAGGCCCTCGACCCGGGTGAGTGCTTCGGCGACAGCGCGGGTGCCGGCCGCGAAGGCGGGGAACTCGAACACGCCCATCGGGCCGTTCCAGAACACGGTCTTCGAGGCGCTCACGCGCGCCGCGAAGGCCGCTGCCGTGTCGGGACCGATGTCGAGTCCGATGCCGGAGGCGCCGAAGGCGGTGTCCTCGATGGCATCGGCGGCGGCCACCACGTGCTCCGCGTCCGCCGAGAAGCCGGAGGCGACCACGACATCCGTCGGCAGCACGAGCTCGACGCCGAGGCGCTCCGCCTCGGCGAGGTAGCCGCGCACGGTGTCGAGCTGGTCCGCCTCGAGGAGGCTCGACGCCACCGCGTGACCCTGTGCCGCGAGGAAGGTGAAGAGCATGCCGCCGCCGACGAGCAGGGCGTCCACGCGCGGCAGCAGGTGGCCGATGACACCGAGCTTGTCGGAGACCTTCGAGCCGCCCAGCACGACCGTGTAGGGCCGCTCCGGGCTCTCGGTGAGCCGGTCGAGCACCTCGAGCTCGGTCTGGATGAGCAGACCGGCGGCGCTCGGCAGCGACGCGACGAGCTCGTAGACGCTCGCCTGCTTGCGGTGCACGACACCGAAGCCGTCGGACACCACGACATCGCCGAGCTCGGCGAGCTGGTTCGCGAAGGCCTGTCGCTCGGCATCCGACTTCGAGGCCTCCCCCGCGTTGAAGCGGAGGTTCTCGAGCAGCACCACGCCGGGAGCGGCCGCGTTCGCGATCGTCGACGCCGCGACGGGACCGACGGTCTCCGGCGAGAACGCGACCTCCCGCCCCAGCAGTTCGCCGAGGCGCACCGCGACGGGCGCGAGCGAGTATTTCGGGTCGGGTGCGCCCTCCGGACGACCGAGGTGGCTCATCACGACGACCTGGGCACCGCGGGCGAGCAGCTCGCGGATGGTCGGGACGGACGCGCGGACGCGCCCGTCATCCGTGATGACGCCGTCCTTGAGCGGGACGTTGAGGTCGCAGCGCAGCAGCACGACCTTGCCCGAGAGGCCCTCGTCGCCGAACTGCGCGGCGAGGCTCTCGATCGTACGGAGGGCCATCGACGCTTAGAGCCGCTCGGCGACGTACTCGGTGAGGTCGACGAGACGGTTGGAGTAGCCCCACTCGTTGTCGTACCACGCCGACAGCTTCACCTGGTCGCCGATGACGCGCAGCAGGCCCGCGTCGAAGATCGACGAGTGCGGGTCGGTCACGATGTCGCTCGAGACGATCTCGTCCTCGGTGTACTTGAGGATGCCCTTGAGCTTGCCCTCGGCCGCCTCCTTGTAGACCGCCTTGATCTCGTCGACGCTGGCCGACTTGGTCGCGGTGACGGTGAGGTCGGTGATGGAGCCGGTGGGGACCGGGACGCGCAGCGCGAAACCGTCGAGCTTGCCGATGAGCTCGGGCAGCACGAGGCCGATCGCCTTCGCCGCACCGGTCGAGGTGGGGACGATGTTGATGGCGGCGGCACGGGCGCGACGGAGGTCGCTGTGCGGGCCGTCCTGCAGGTTCTGGTCGGCCGTGTAGGCGTGCACCGTGGTCATGAGGCCGCGCTCGATGCCGAAGGCGTCGTTGAACACCTTGGCCAGGGGGGCCAGGCAGTTGGTGGTGCACGAGGCGTTCGAGATGATGTGCTGCGTCGCCGGGTCGTAGCTGTCCTCGTTGACGCCGATGACGAAGGTGCCGTCCTCGCCGGTGGCCGGGGCCGAGATGAGGACCTTCTTCGCGCCGCCGCCGTCGATGTGCTTGCGGGCGTCGTCGGCCTTGGTGAAGCGGCCGGTGGACTCGATGACGATGTCCACGCCGTAGTCGGCCCACTTCAGGTTCGCGGGGTCGCGCTCCTCGAAGACGCGGATCGCCTTGCCGTTGACGAAGATCTGCTCGCCGTCGAAGTCGACCTCGGCGTCGAGGCGCCCGGTGACCGAGTCGTACTTGAGCAGGTGCGCGAGCGTCTTGTTGTCCGTGAGGTCGTTCACGGCCACGATCTCGAGGTCGCTGCCCTGGGCGAGGGCGGCACGGAAGTAGTTGCGACCGATCCGGCCGAAGCCGTTGATGCCGATCTTGACGGACACGAGTTCTCCTTGATGTGCGCCGGCGGCGCGAGGTGTCTGAGTGGTGTGGTGAGAGAGGGATGGCCGGGGCGCGGGCCCCGGCCACCTCGCCTGCTACGACAGTAGCAGCAGCCCCGCCCCGCCCGAGCGCGCGGCCTCGAAGCGGGCGCCGGCGTCGGCCCAGTTGGCGATGTTCCAGAAGGCCTTCACGTAGTCGGCCTTGACGTTCACGTAGTCGAGGTAGAAGGCGTGCTCCCACATGTCGAGCTGCAGGATCGGCGTGATGCCGAGCGGGGTGTTGTTCTGCTGGTCGTAGAGCTGGTGCACGAGCAGCCGCGAGCCCACCGGATCCCAGGCCAGCACGGCCCAGCCGGAGCCCTGCAGGCTGTTCGCGGCGGCGCTGAAGTGGCCGACGAACTTGTCGAAGGAGCCGAAGAACTCGTCGATCGCGGAGGCGAGTTCGCCGACCGGCTTGTCGCCGCCGTCCGGCGAGAGGTTCTTCCAGAAGATCGAGTGGTTGACGTGGCCGCCGAGGTGGAACGCGAGGTCCTTCTCGAGCTTGGGCACGTTGCCGAAGTCGCCCGTCTCGCGCGCCTCCTCGAGCTTCTCGAGGGCGGTGTTGGCGCCCGCGACATAGGTGGCGTGGTGCTTGTCGTGGTGCAGTTCCATGATCCGGGCGCTGATGCTCGGCTCGAGCGCCGCGTAATCGTACGGCAGCTCCGGAAGGCTGTAGACGGCCATGGTTCTCCTTCTTCCTGTGGGATCTATTCGTCGAAGTCGGGCGGAAGGTTGGCATCCGTTCCGGGGATGCCGAGGTCCGAGGCGTGCTTGTCGGCCATCGCGAGCAGTCGCCGGATGCGTCCGGCGACGGCGTCCTTCGTCATGGGCGGATCGGCGTAGTGGCCGAGCTCGTCGAGGCTCGCGTCGCGGTGGCCGAGGCGCAGCTCCCCCGCGTAGCGCAGGTGCTCGGGCACCTCGTCGCCGAGGATCTCGAGGGCGCGCTCGACGCGCGCGCAGGCGGCGACGGCGGCCTGCGCGGAGCGGCGGAGGTTCGCATCGTCGAAGTTCACCAGGCGGTTGGCGGTCGCCCGCACCTCGCGGCGCTGGCGCAGCTCCTCCCACGCGGTCACCGCCTGGACGGCGCCCATGAGCCGGAGCATGGCGGCGATCGCCTCGCCCTCGCGGATCACCACGCGGTGCACGCCGCGCACCTCACGCGCCTTCGCGGGGATCTTGAGGCGCCCGGCGGCCCCGACGAGGGCCATGGCCGCCTCGTTGCCGGGGCAGATCACCTCGAGCGCCGCGGAACGCCCCGGGTCGGTGAGGGTGCCGCGGGCCAGGAACGCCCCGCGCCAGATGGCTGCGAGATCCTCGCGGGATCCCGTCGTGAGCCGGTTGGGGAGCCCGCGGATGGGGCGACGGCGGGCATCGAGCAGCCCGGTCTGCCGGGCCAGGGTCTCCCCGCCGTCGACGACGCGCACGACGAAGCTCGTCGTCTTGTGCGGGCCGCTCGCGCCGATGACCTTGCCTTCGCTCCGCACGCCGTACAGCTCCGCGAGGTCCCGGCGCACCCGCTGTGCGACCGCCTGCGAGTCGAGCTCCGACTCGACCGCGATGCGCCCCGAGATGATGTGCAGACCACCGGAGAAGCGCAGCAGCGCCGCGAGCTCCGCGGCGCGCACGCTCGTCTTGCCGACCTCGACGGCGACGAGTTCGTCCTTGACGTCCGCCGTCAGTGCCACGCGCTCATCCCTCGTCTTTCCTTGATGCTTGCCGGCGGCCGGTGATCGTTCACTCGCGCCCCAGGTCGCGATGCCGCACGGTGACGGAGACCCCGGGGAGCGCTCGGAGGCGACTCGCCATCTCTTCGGCGATCGCGACGGAGCGATGCTTGCCGCCTGTACACCCTACGGCGATCGTAGCGTGACGCTTGTTCTCGCGTCGGTACCCTTCGGTGACCGCGGCCAGCGCCGCGACGTAGTGGGCGATGAACTCCTCCGCCCCCGGCTGCCCGAGCACATACGACCGCACGGCGTCGTCGAGGCCGCTCTGCGGGGCGAGCTCCGGCACCCAGTACGGGTTCGGCAGGAAGCGGATGTCGGCGACCATGTCGGCATCCGCGGGCAGGCCGTACTTGAAGCCGAAGCTCATGAGGGTGAGCCGCAGACTCGGTGCGGAGTCCTCGCCGAACAGCTCCCCGATCCGGGTCGCGAGCTGATGGATGTTGAGCTCGGAGGTGTCCAGCACGAGATCGCTGTGCTCCCGCAGCCCGGCCATCCGGGCGCGCTCCGCCAGGATGCCGTCGAGGAGCGTCCCGTCGCCCTGCAGCGGATGCGGTCGCCGCACCTGCTCGAACCGCCGCACGAGGGCGGCATCGGTCGCGTCGAGGAACACGACGCGCGCGCGATCCGATTCGCGCAGCTCGGCGACGAGCTCCTGCGCGTCGGCGAACATCCGCCCGCCGCGCACGTCGACGACCGCCGCGATGCGCGGGATCGCCTCACCCGTGTGCGCGCCGAGGTCGACGAGCGGGCGCAGCATCTGCGGAGGCAGGTTGTCGACCACGTACCAGCCGAGATCCTCGAGGGCGTTCGCGACCGTCGAGCGGCCCGCCCCCGACATGCCGGTCACGATCAGCATCTCGCGCCCGTCGCTGCCCTCGGTCATGCCTCGTCTTCCTGTCGCCCGCCGCCCGCGGGGCTCGACGCCAGCCTAGCGACGATCGTCTCGGCGAGCTGGGGCCCGATGCCCTTCACCTCGGCGATGGCCTCGACGTCCGCCGCCCTCAGGCGCGCGACGGAACCGAAGTGCCGAAGCAGCTCCTTCGAACGCGTGGGACCGAGTCCGGGGATCTCGGAGAGCACGGTGCCGATGTCGGCGCGCCGCTTCTGGCGCTGGAAGGTGATCGCGAAGCGGTGAGCCTCGTCGCGGATGCGCTGCAGCAGGAACAGGGCCTCGCTCCCCCGCGGCAGGATGACGGGGAACTCGTCGTCGGGGAGCCAGACCTCCTCGAGGCGCTTCGCGATCCCGACGACCGGCAGATCGTGGATGCCGAGCTCCTCCAGGGTGCGCGCTGCCGCCTGCACCTGCGGTTGACCGCCGTCGACGATGATGAGCCCCGGACGGTAGGCGAAGCGCCGACGCGGGCGGGTGCCGTCGCCCTCGCCCTCCTCGGTGCGCTCGTCCTCGTCGAGCCGGGCCAGCCGGCGTCGCAGCACCTGGGCGAGCGACTCGGTGTCGTCGACCGTGCCGGCCACCGCGAACTTGCGGTACGCGCTCTTCTTCGGCAGCCCGTCCTCGAAGACCACCATCGACGCCACGACGTTCGTGCCGCCGAGGTGCGACACGTCGTAGCACTCCATCCGCAGCGGCGCCTCGTCGAGCCCGAGCGCATCCTGCAGCTCGGTGAGCGCCTGGGTGCGCGCCACGTAGTCGGCCGTGCGCCGGGTCTTGTAGAGCGCGAGGGCCTGCTTCGCGTTCAGGGTCGCCGTCTGCAGCACGGCCGCCTTGTCGCCCCGCTGAGCGGTCTTGAGCGAGACCTTGCCGCGCCCGCGGCGTTCGGCGAGCCAGAGCTCGAGCGCGGGTGCGTCGTCGGGGAGCACGGGCACCACGATCTCGCGCGGCGGCGGCTCGTTCTCGTAGGCGGTCTCGAGCACCGACTCCACGAGCTCGCCCGCAGCGATGTCGAGCTCCTTGTCGACGACCCAGCTGCGCACGCCGCGCACGCGGCCGCCGCGCACCACGAACTGCTGCACCGCCGCGGCGAGCTCGTCCTCCTCGATGCCGAACACGTCGACCTCCGTGTTCTCCGGGAGCACGACCGCGCTCTTCTCGAGCACGTTCTCGAGCGCCTGGATCCGATCGCGGATCTTCGCGGCCCGCTCGTACTCGAAGGCGTCGGAGGCGTCCTTCATCTCGCGTTGCAGGAGGGTGATGACGCGCCGGTCGTGGCTCGCCATGAAGGCGACGAACTGCTCGACGATCTCGCGGTGCTCCTCGATCGTCACCTTGTGCGAGCACGGTCCGCCGCAGCGCCCGATCTGCCCCGGGAAGCACGAGCGGCCCGTCTGCATGGCCCGCCTGTAGCTCGAGTCCGAGCAGGTGCGGATCGGGAAGGCCTTGATCATCAGGTCGATCGTCTCGCGCACGGCCCACACCTTCGGATACGGACCGAAGTAGCGCGCTCCCGGGATGCGGCGGTTGCGCGACACCATGACGCGCGGCGCCTCGTCACCCAGCGTCACGACGAGGTACGGGTAGGTCTTGTCGTCGCGGAACTTGACGTTGTAGGGCGGCGCGAACTCCTTGATCCAGGTGTATTCCAGCTGCAGCGCCTCGACGTCCGAGCCGACGACGGTCCACTCCACCTTGGATGCCGCGAGCACCATATGACGCGTGCGCTCGTGCAGGCTCCGGAGCGGCTGGAAGTAGTTGGCGAGCCGTTGGCGCAGGTTGACGGCCTTGCCGACGTAGAGGATGCGGCCAGAGGCATCCGAGAAGCGGTAGACACCGGGTGCCGCCGGGATCTCGCCCGCCTTCGGTCGCCACGGCAGCACGTCCGCCCGCGGGGACGGCGTCATCTGCTCAGCCCGCCTTCCGGCGCCCTCGGCCCGCCGCCTCCGAGTCCAGCAGCTCGGCGAGGAAGGTGCCGGTGTGGCTCGCGGAGTTCCGGGCGAGCTGCTCGGGGGTCCCGGTGGCGATCACCTGCCCGCCGCCGGAGCCGCCCTCGGGACCGAGGTCGACGATCCAGTCGGCGCTCTTGATGACGTCGAGGTTGTGCTCGATGACGATGACCGAGTTGCCCTTGTCGACGAGCCCGCCCAGCACCTCGAGCAGCTTGCGCACATCCTCGAAGTGCAGTCCCGTCGTCGGCTCGTCGAGCAAGTAGATGCTGCGGCCGTTGGACCGTTTCTGCAGCTCGGTCGCGAGCTTCACGCGCTGCGCCTCTCCCCCGGAGAGGGTCGTGGCGCTCTGCCCGAGCCGCACGTAACCCAGGCCCACGTCGACGAGGGTCTTGAGGTAGCGGTGGATCGCCGTGATCGGCTCGAAGAACTCCGCGGCCTCCGAGATCGGCATGTCGAGCACTTCGGCGATGTTCTTGCCCTTGTAGTGCACCTGGAGGGTGTCGCGGTTGTAGCGCGCGCCATGACACACCTCGCACACGACGTACACATCCGGCAGGAAGTTCATCTCGATCTTGATCGTGCCGTCGCCCGAGCAGTTCTCGCAGCGTCCGCCCTTGACGTTGAAGCTGAACCGCCCCGGCTGGTAGCCACGGGCCTTCGCCTCGATCGTCTCGGAGAACAGCGTGCGGATGCGGTCGAAGACGCCCGTGTAGGTGGCCGGGTTCGAGCGCGGCGTGCGGCCGATCGGCGCCTGGTCCACGTGCACGACCTTGTCGAGGTGCTCGAGGCCGGTGACGCGCTTGTGCTTGCCGGGCACCTGGCGGGCGCCGTTGAGCTGGTTGGCGAGCACCTTGTAGAGGATGTCGTTGACGAGACTCGACTTGCCGGAGCCGGAGACTCCCGTGACGGCCACGAAGGCGCCGAGCGGGAAGCTCACCGTGACGTTCTGCAGGTTGTTGGCCTGCGCGCCCTCGACGGTCACCTGCCGGGAGCGGTCGATGGGCCGGCGCTTCGCGGGCATCGCGATCGCGCGACGGCCGGCGAGGTAGTCGCCCGTCAGGGATCCGTGGTTGTCGAGGAGGGCCGCGTAGCCCCCCGAGTGCACCACCCGGCCGCCGTGCTCCCCCGCACCCGGTCCGATGTCGACGATCCAGTCGGCGGTGCGGATGGTGTCCTCGTCGTGCTCGACCACGATGAGGGTGTTGCCGAGGTCGCGCAGCTTGACGAGGGTGTCGATGAGGCGCCGGTTGTCGCGCTGGTGCAGGCCGATGCTCGGCTCGTCGAGCACGTACAGCACGCCCGTGAGGCCGGAGCCGATCTGGGTGGCCAGTCGGATGCGTTGCGCCTCGCCGCCGGAAAGGGTCGCGGCGGCGCGGGCCATCGTGAGGTAGCCGAGCCCCACCTCGAGCAGGAACTCGAGACGCAGCCGGATCTCGCGCAGCACCTGGGCGGCGATGCGCGCCTCCCGCTCGCTCAGCTGAAGCCGATCCATGAACGCGTGGGCGTCGACGAGGCTGAGCTCGGACACCGCCGAGATGCTCTCCCCCGCGACCTGCACCGCGAGCACCTCGGGCTTGAGGCGCTTGCCGTCGCACACGGGGCACGGCACCTCGCGCAGGTACTCGCCGTAGCGCTGCTGGGACCAGTCGCTCTCGGCCTCGTGGTACTTGCGCTCGATGTACGGCATGACGCCCTCGAAGCCTGTCGAGTACTTCATGGTGCGGCCGAAACGGTTGCGCCACTGCACGACCACCTCGAAGTCGTTGCCGTGCAGGATCGCGGTGCGCACCTCGTCCGGAAGCTCGCCCCAAGGGGTGTCGAGCGAGAAGTCGAGGTCGCGGGCCAGGCCCTCGAGCAGGCGCTGGAAGTAGCTGTAGAGCCCCTTGCCGCCCTGGTTCCAGGGCAGGATGACGCCCTCGTTGAGACTGAGCTCCGGGTCGCCGACGACGAGCTCGGTGTCGACCGCCATCTTCGTGCCGAGCCCCGAGCACTCCGGGCAGGCGCCGAAGGGCGCGTTGAACGAGAAGGTGCGCGGTTCGATCTCGGTGAGCTGGATCGGGTGGCCGTTGGGGCACGAGAGCTTCTCGCTGAAGGTGCGGCGCCGCGTTCGGGAGCCGGCCTCCTCGTCGACGAAGTCGATCTCGACGACACCCGAGGTGAGGCCGAGGGCGGTCTCGACCGAGTCGGTCACCCGGGTGAGCAGGTCGTCGGCGGCCACCAGGCGGTCCACGACGACGGCGATGTCGTGCTTGTACTGCTTCTTGAGCGTCGGCGGCTCGTTCAGCTGGATGAGCTCGCCGTCGACGATGGCTCGCGAGTAGCCGGATGCCGAGAGCTCCGCGAAGAGGTCGACGAACTCGCCCTTCTTCTGCGAGATCACCGGCGCGAGCACCTGGTAGCGGGTGCCCGTGGGCAGCTCCATGAGCTGGTCGGCGATCTGCTGCACCGTCTGGCGCTGGATCTTCTCACCGCAGATCGGGCAATGCGGCTCGCCGATGCGGGCCCACAGCAGACGCATGTAGTCGTAGATCTCGGTGATCGTGCCGACTGTGGAGCGCGGGTTGCGGTTGGTGGACTTCTGATCGATCGAGACGGCGGGGCTCAGACCCTCGATGAAGTCGACGTCGGGACGGTCCACCTGCCCGAGGAACTGGCGGGCGTAGGCGGAGAGCGACTCCACGTAGCGCCGCTGGCCCTCCGCGAAGATCGTGTCGAAGGCGAGACTCGACTTGCCAGAGCCGGAGAGGCCCGTGAACACGACGAGGGCGTCGCGCGGGATCTCGAGGTCGACGTCCTTGAGGTTGTGCACGCGCGCACCCCGCACGCTCAGCTTCTGGCTGCCGGGAACAGGGGTGATCGACACTGAACCCATTCTACGGACGGCGTCCGACATCCGGCTGGCTGTGTCAGCCGGGCAGCCGCACCGAGCCGTCGGCCTCGAGCTCCCACCCGGGGTTGTGGGCCACCTCCCAGGGGTGGCCATCGGGGTCGACGAAGACACCCGAGTAGCCGCCCCAGACGGTGGCGGCACCGGGGCGCCCGATCCGAGCGCCCGCGGCCTCCGCCTGCGCGAGCACGGCGTCGACGAGCGCGGGACTCTCGACGTTGTGGGCGAGCGTCACGCCGCCCCAGCCGCCGCCGTCGGCGACCGCGGAGTCCTCCGCGAGCTTCCCCCGATCCCAGAGCGCGACGACCATACCGCCCGCCGGGAAGAAGGCGACCTCCCCGGGGAGCGACTGCGCGGCATTCTCCCGCCAGCCGAGCGCCCGGTAGAAGGCGAGCGCTCGGGCGAGGTCGTGCACCCCGAGGGTCACGAGGCTGAGACGTTGTTCCATCGTCATTTCACGTGCCCGGCGGCGACCATGCTGCGGAGCTCCTTCTTGAGATCGGAGAGCTCGTCGCGCAGTCGCGCCGCGAGCTCGAACTTGAGCTCGCCCGCGGCCTGCAGCATCTGCTCGTTGAGGTCGGAGATGAGGGATTCGAGCTCGGCGGCCCCCGAGGCCCCGACACCTTCGCGCCGCAGCTTCGGGGTGGGCGAGGTCCGCTTCGAGCCGTCGCCTCCCGTGCGCCCGGCGAGCAGCTTGGCCGTGTCGGCCTCCTCGCGGGCGAGCACCTCCGTGATGTCGGCGATGCGCTTGCGCAGCGGTTGCGGATCGATCCCGTGCTCGACGTTGTAGGCCACCTGCTTCTCGCGGCGACGGTCGGTCTCCTCGATGGCGAACCTCATCGAGTCGGTGAGGTTGTCGGCGTACATGTGCACCTCGCCCGAGACGTTGCGGGCCGCGCGGCCGATCGTCTGGATGAGCGAGGTCGAGGAGCGCAGGAAGCCCTCCTTGTCGGCGTCGAGGATCGCCACGAGCGACACCTCGGGCAGGTCGAGGCCCTCACGCAGCAGGTTGATCCCAACGAGCACGTCGTAGACGCCCGCACGCAGCTCGGTGAGTAGCTCGACGCGGCGGAGGGTGTCGACATCGGCGTGCAGGTAGCGCACCCGCACGCCCGCCTCGGTGAGATAGTCGGTGAGCTCCTCGGCCATCTTCTTGGTGAGGGTCGTGACGAGCACGCGCTCGTCGCGCTCGGCGCGGATGCGGATCTCCTCGAGCAGGTCGTCGATCTGGCCCTTGCTGGGCTTCACCACGATCTGCGGGTCGACGAGCCCGGTGGGGCGGATGATCTGCTCGACGACGCCGTCGCTCATCCCCAGCTCGTACTTGCCCGGGGTCGCCGAGAGGTACACCTTCTGCCCGACGCGGTCCAGGAACTCCTCCCAGCGCAGCGGACGGTTGTCGAGCGCGCTCGGGAGCCGGAAGCCGTGCTCCACGAGGGTGCGCTTGCGGCTCGCGTCGCCCTCGTACATCGCGCCGATCTGCGGCACCGTCACATGCGACTCGTCGATCACCACGAGGAAGTCGTCGGGGAAGTAGTCGAGCAGGGTGTTGGGCGGCTCGCCCGGCGCCCGGCCGTCGATATGCCGCGAGTAGTTCTCGATGCCGTTGCAGAAGCCGATCTGCTCCATCATCTCGAGATCGAAGCCCGTGCGCATCCGGAGGCGCTGCGCCTCGAGCAGCTTGCCCTGCTTCTCGAGCTCGGGCAGCCGCTCCGCGAGCTCCTCCTTGATGGTGCGGATGGCGCGGTGCATCGCCTCGGGGCTCGCCGCATAGTGCGTCGCCGGGAAGATGGAGATCGAGTCCATGGTGCGGATCACGTTGCCGGTGAGCGGGTGCAGCGCGTAGAGCGCCTCGATCACGTCGCCGAACATCTCGATGCGGATCGCGAGCTCCTCGTAGACGGGGATGATCTCGATCGTGTCGCCGCGCACCCGGAACTTGCCGCGCGAGAAGTCCACGTCGTTGCGCTCGTACTGCATGTCGATGAAGCGCCGGATGAGGCGCTCACGCGGGATGCGCTCCCCCACCTGCAGCGCGACCGTCGCGCCCAGATACTCCTCGGCGGCGCCGAGACCGTAGATGCACGACACCGTCGAGACCACCACGACGTCGCGCCGGCTCAGCAGCGCGTTGGTGGTCGAGTACCGCAACCTCTCGACCTCGGCGTTGACCGAGCTGTCCTTCTCGATGAAGGTGTCGGTCTGCGGCACGTACGCCTCGGGCTGGTAGTAGTCGTAGTAGCTCACGAAGTACTCGACGGCGTTGTTCGGCATGAGCTCGCGGAACTCGTTGGCCAGCTGGGCGGCGAGCGTCTTGTTGTGGGCGAGCACGAGCGTGGGGCGCTGCACCTGCTCGATGAGCCAGGCCGTGGTGGCCGACTTGCCGGTACCCGTGGCACCGAGCAGCACGATGTCGGACTCGCCGGCCTGCACGCGATGCGCGAGCTCGGCGATCGCCGCCGGCTGGTCGCCGCTCGGCGTGTACTCGCTCACCACCTCGAAGGGGCGGACCGACCGCGTGGGCTCCATGCCTCCAGCCTAGGCAGCGCCCCCGACACCGCGCAGGGTGGGCCACAGTGCGTCCACCTGCGCGATGGTGTGCTCGAGCGAGCCGTTCGCGTCGATGATGTCGTCGGCGATCGCGAGGCGCGCTGCCTCGGGGGCTTGCGCGGCGATCCGGCGTCGGGCCTCCGCCTCGTCCATTCCGCGCAGCCCCACCAGTCGGCGGAGGCGGGTCTCCTCATCGGCGGAGACCACGACCACCCGCTCGAACTCGTCCGCGCGTCCGCGTCCCTGCTCGTCGATCAGCAGGGGGACGTCGTAGACCACCACGGCATCCGGATCGTCGGCCAGCGCCGCCGCGAACAGCGCGCGCGAGCGCTCGCCCACGGCGGGATGCGTGATGGCGTTGAGCCGCAGTCGGGCGCCCTCGTCGCCGAACACGATCGCCCCGAGCGCCGCGCGGTCGAGGGTGCCGTCGGCCGCGATCACGCCGGGCCCGAACGCCTCGGCGATGCGGGCGAGTGCGGGGGTGCCGGGCTCGACGACCTCGCGCGCCACCCGGTCCGCATCCACGACGATCGCCCCGAGTTCGGCGAGCCGTCGCGCGACGGTCGACTTGCCGGAGGCGATGCCTCCCGTGAGCGCCACGAGCATCCCCCCATCGTGGCACGGCGCCGTGCACAACGCTGTAGCGAGAGGTAGCGCGCGGCAGTGATTCCTGGCGCCCACGGCCCAGCGCTACAGCGTTGTGCACCCGCCCCCTAGCATGGCGGTGTGCTCGAGTTGCTCACCGGTGCGGGGCTCGCGGCCGCTGCGGGACTCAACGCCTACATCCCGTTGCTCGCGATGGGGCTCGCCGCGCGGTTCGACTGGATCGGGCTGCCCTCCGGCTGGACCTGGCTCGAGAACGAGTGGGTGCTCGTGATCCTCGGCGTACTGTTCGTCATCGAGGTCGTGGCCGACAAGATCCCCGCGGTGGACTCGGTGAACGACTGGATCCAGACAATCGTGCGGCCGGCATCCGGCGGCATCGTCTTCGCGGGCGGGATCGGCACCGAGACGGTCGCCGTGAGCGACCCGGAGAGCTTCTTCTCCTCGGGGGCGTGGATCCCCGTGGCGATCGGGATCGCGCTCGCCCTCCTCGTGCACCTCGGCAAGATGGCGGTGCGCCCGCTGGCCAACGTCGCGACGGCGGGGTTGGCCGCACCCGTCCTCAGCACCGCCGAGGACGGCGCGAGCCTCGGGCTCGTGGCACTCGCCCTCCTCGCGCCGCTGCTCGTGCTCGCGGGATTCACGCTCCTCGTCGTCGGTTTCGTGCTGCTGCTGCGTTCGGCGCGGCGCCGCCGGCGCGAGCGCGCGGCGGCATCCGCGGCCTGAGACGCCGGATGGCCGGCCCCCGAGGGGACCGGCCATCCGGATGAACGCGCTGCCGGGCAGCGGGCGCTCAGGAGTTGCTGCTGAGCTTCTCGCGCAGTGCGGCGAGCGACTCGTCGTCGGCGAGGGTGCCGACCGAGGTGCTCTCCGAGGAGAACGAGTTGCCGGCGGGACGCGCCTCGAAGCTCTCCTCGACCTCGGCGGCCGCGAGGATCTGCTTCTTGTGCGACTCCCAACGGGCCTGGGCGGAGGCGTACTCCTGCTCCCAGGCGTCGCGCTGAGCCTCGAAGCCCTCGAGCCACTCGCCCGAGGTCGGGTCGAAGCCCTCCGGGTACTTGTAGTTGCCCTGCTCGTCGTACTCGGTCACCATGCCGTAGAGGGCGGCGAGGCCCGAGTCGAACTCGGTGCCGTGCGGGTCGATGCCCTCGTTGGCCTGCTTGAGGCTCAGCGAGATGCGGCGACGCTCGAGGTCGATGTCGATGACCTTGACGAACACCTCGTCGCCGACCGACACGACCTGCTCGGCGAGCTCGACGTGCTTGCCCGACAGCTCCGAGATGTGCACGAGGCCCTCGATGCCGTCCGCCACGCGCACGAAGGCGCCGAACGGGACGAGCTTGGTGACCTTGCCCGGTGCGATCTGGCCGATCGCGTGGGTGCGGGCGAAGACCTGCCACGGGTCCTCCTGGGTCGCCTTGAGCGAGAGCGACACGCGCTCGCGGTCGAGGTCGACCTCGAGGATCTCGACGGTGACCTCCTGGCCCACCTCGACGACCTCGGAGGCGTGCTCGATGTGCTTCCACGAGAGCTCGGAGACGTGCACGAGGCCGTCCACGCCGCCCAGGTCGACGAAGGCGCCGAAGTTGACGATCGAGGACACGACGCCCTTGCGGACCTGGCCCTTCTGGAGGTTGTTGAGGAAGGTCGAGCGCGACTCCGACTGGGTCTGCTCGAGCAGCGCGCGGCGGCTCAGCACGACGTTGTTGCGGTTCTTGTCGAGCTCGAGGATCTTGGCCTCGATCTCCTGGCCCAGGTACGGGGTGAGGTCGCGGACGCGGCGCAGCTCGATGAGCGAGGCCGGCAGGAAGCCGCGGAGGCCGATGTCGACGATGAGGCCGCCCTTGACGACCTCGATGACCGAGCCGGTCACCACGCCGTCGGCGTCCTTGATCTTCTCCACGTCGCCCCAGGCGCGCTCGTACTGGGCGCGCTTCTTGGACAGGATGAGGCGACCCTCCTTGTCCTCCTTCTGGAGGACGAGCGCCTCGACGCTGTCGCCGACCGAGACGACCTCGGTGGGGTCCACGTCGTGCTTGATGGAGAGCTCGCGCGAGGGGATGACACCCTCGGTCTTGTAACCGACGTCGAGGAGGACCTCGTCGCGGTCGATCTTGACGACGGTGCCCTCGATGAGGTCTCCGTCGTTGAAGAACTTGAGGGTCTTCTCGACCGCGGCCAGGAAGTCTTCAGCAGATCCGATGTCGTTGATGGCGACCTGCTTGGTGGCCGAGGCGGTCGTTGCGGTAGTCATGTAGTAGTTGCTCCGGATAGGGACATGCTCGAGCCCGAAGAGAGATGGTTCTGGGGTTCTCCGCGGGCATGCGGATAGGGACGTTGCGCAAGGCAACGCTCTAGACTACCGCACTCCCCTGACGCGTGCGACGCCGTGTGTCGACGACGGCCCGGATCGCGGGCTCCAGCTCCGGGTGGCGGAAGGTGTAGCCGGCGTCGAGCAGTCGCTGCGGATGCACCCAGCGGCTCTTGAGCAGCAGCTCCGTCTCGGTGCGGATGAGCCACGCGCCGAGCTCGAGCACGGGACGCGGGGCAGGCACGCCGAACGGCATCCCGAGCGCGCGGCGGATGGTGCGCATGAGCTCCGCGTTGGTGACCGGGTGCGGCGTGCCGAGGTTGATCGGCCCCGAGAGCCGCGGGTCGGCCTCCACCGCGTCGACGACGCCGACAACGTCGTCGAGGTGCACCCAGCTGAACCACTGCCGCCCGAAGGGGAAGCCGCCGTAGCGGTAGGCCGTGCCCGCGGCGCGGCGCGCGCGACCCGCGGGCCACGGCATGTCCCACTGGGCGCCCCCGAGGCCCCAGCGGGCGAGGTTCAGCATGGGCACGAGGGCGCCGCCATCCCCGAGCACGATCGTCGTGCGGAGCGCCGCCCGACGCACGCCGGGCAGCTCCGGCTCGAAGAAGGCCTGCTCCCAGGCGCGGACGACCCCCACCGAGAAACCGGTGCCGTCGCTCGGCGAGTCCTCGGTGCTCGGGGCGGCATGACCGGCGCCGTAGAGGGTGGCGGAGGAGGCGTTGATCCAGACCGGGGGCGGCGCGGATGCGGTCGCGATCGCACGCGCGAGGGCGCCCGTCGTGCGCAGGCGCGAGTCGAGGATCTCGGCGCGGTGCACGGCGTCGTAGCGGCAGTTCACGCTGCGACCGGCGAAGTTGACGAGCAGAGCCGCGCCGTCGAGCGCGCGTCGGATGCCGTCCGCGTCGTCCCACGCGAGCTCCCCAGCACGGCGTCCGACAGTGGTGACCGGGCGCCCCTGCGCGCGCCAGTGGGCGACGACCGCGGCCCCCATGAATCCGGAGGCGCCCGCGATGACGACCGGGCGGGGCGGGACGTCGGTCACGACAGCAGCGCGCCGCGCAGCGTGTCGAGCCCGACGCCGCCGAGATCGAGGGCGTGCTTGTGGAAGTCGCGGAACGAGAACGCGGCGCCGGCGCGGCGCTGGGCGTCGTCCCGGATCTGCTCCCAGATCCGCTGACCCACCTTGTAGGACGGCGCCTGACCGGGCCAGCCGAGGTAGCGGTTCACCTCGAAGCGCACGAAGGCGTCGTCCATGTTGACATTCGCGCGCATGAACTCGAGAGCGAAGTCGGCATCCCAGTCGCCGTCCGTGTCGAGGTTCTCGAGGCCGCGCACGCGCGGCCTCGGCTTGCCGAGGTGCACGCCGATGTCGAGCACGACCCGCGCCGCGCGCATCCGCTGCCCGTCGAGCATCCCCAGCCGGTCCGCCGGGTCGTCGAGGTAGCCGAGCTCCTCCATGAGCCGCTCCGCGTAGAGCGCCCACCCTTCCGCGTGGCCGCTCGTGCCGGCCAGCTGGCGGCGCCAGGTGTTGAGCTGGGCACGGTTGTAGACGGCCTGGCCGATCTGCAGGTGGTGGCCGGGCACGCCCTCGTGGAACACGGTGGTCTTCTCGCGCCAGGTGTCGAACACGGTGACCCCTTCGGGCACGCTCCACCACATCCGGCCGGGACGGCTGAAGTCGTCCGAGGGCCCCGTGTAGTAGATGCCGCCGTCCTGGGTGGGCGCGATCATGCACTCGAGGGCACGCACCGGCTCGGGGATGTCGAAGTGGCTGTCCCCCAGCTCGGCCACGACGCGGTCGCTCAGCTCCTGCATCCACGCCTTGAGCGCGTCGGTGCCGTGCAGCTTGCGTGTCGCATCCTGCTCGAGATGCGCGACGGCCTCGGCGACGCTCGCACCGGGCAGCACCTCGTGGGCGACCCGGGTCTGCTCGTCGATCATGCGCTCGAGCTCCTCGATGCCCCACGCGTAGGTCTCGTCGAGGTCGACGACGGCGCCCAGGAAGTGGCGCGAACGGAGGGCGTAGAGCTCGCGGCCGACGCCGTCCCGTTCGCTCGCGACCGGCAGGAGTTCGGAATCGAGGAAGTCGGCGAGGCGGTCGTAGGCCGCGGCCGAGAGCTCCGCGCCGCGGGACAGATCGGCGCGCAGAGCGGCGGGCAGCTCGCCGGAATCCGGTGCCGCGTTCGCGGCGAAATCCCGGAAGAAGCCGTCGGCGCTCGCATTGCGCCGCGCCTGCTCGGCCACCTCGCGCACCTGACGCTTCGCGGGGACGACCCCCTCCGCGATCCCCGCCCGGAGCGTCGCGAGGTAGCCGTCGACCGCGCCCGGGAGGTTGCCGAGCCGTTCGGCGATCGTGGCCCAGTCGCCCTCGGTCGCGGTCGGCATGAGGTCGAAGGACTCGCGGATCTCCTGGGCGGGCGAGGCGATCACGTTGAGATCGCGCAGGTGGAGGCGCGCCTCGTGCGCCTCGAGGGAGAGGCGCGCCTCGGCCAGCAGGTCGGCCTTCGTGACCTCGTCGACCGCATCCACGGGGGGCTCCGCCTCGAGCCGGGTGACGAGCGCGCGGGTCGCGTCGGCGAGGGCGTCATGGCCGGCCGGCGAGAGGTCGCCGTACTCCCCCGTGCGTCCCGGGACGCCGATGTAGATGGCGACGTCGGGCACGAGGTCGACGAGGGTGTCGACCCAGCCCTCCGCGATCGCATCGATGGGGGTGGCGGGGCGCGACTCGGTCATGCCACCAAGCCTATGGCGGGGCGGCTACTCCAGGTCGAGGTCGCGCTGCAGCATCGCCACGAGAGCGTCGAGGGCGGCATCCGCACCCTCGCCCTCACTCGACAGGGTGACGCGCTCGCCGTGGTCGATGCCGAGCGAGAGCACCCCGAGAATGCTCGCGGCGTTCGCCGAACGACCGGACGCCGCCGTCAGAACCACCGCGGCGGGCGCCTTCGCTGCCTCCTGCGAGAACAGCGCGGCGGGACGCGCGTGCAGGCCGACGCCTGACGCGACCACGACCGTACGCTGCGGCATCGTTGACCCTCCCGGCGGCTCTGCCCCGCATGATGCGTACTAGTGTGCGGCAGCATCCCAGTTGGGGCCAGTCCCCAACTGCACATCGAGCGGCACCGAGAGCTCGGCAGCGCCCGCCATCCCCGCCGTCACGATCCCGGTGAGCTGCTCGCGCTCACCCGGCGCCACCTCGAACACGAGCTCGTCGTGCACCTGCAGCAGCATCCGCGAGTCGAGGCGCCGGGAACGGATCTCCGCGTCGATCGTGAGCATCGCCCGCTTGATGATGTCGGCGGCGGAACCCTGGATGGGCGAGTTGAGCGCCTGCCGCTCGGCGTTCTCGCGCAGCACCCGGTTGGTGGAGGTGAGATCGGAGAAGGGGCGACGGCGCCCGAAGATCGTGGTCGTGTAGCCGTCGATCCGCGCCTGCTCGACCACCCCGCGCAGATAGTCGCGGACGGCGCCGAAGCGGGCGAAGTAGTCGGCCATGAGCTCCTTCGCCTCCGAGACCTCGATCCGCAGCTGCTTGCTGAGCCCGAATGCGGAGAGACCGTAGGCGAGGCCGTAGGACATCGCCTTCACCTTGGTGCGCATGACCGGCGTCACCTCGGCGGGGGCGACCCCGAAGATGCGGGCGCCGACGAAACGGTGCAGGTCCTCCCCCGAGCGGAACGCCTCGATGAGCCCCTCGTCCTCCGAGAGGTGCGCCATGATCCGCATCTCGATCTGCGAATAGTCCGCGGTGAGGAGCGTCTCGAAGCCCTCGCCCGAGAGGAACGCGGACCGCACCTCGCGACCCACCTCGGTCTTCACGGGGATGTTCTGCAGGTTCGGGTCGTTCGACGAGATGCGGCCGGTGGCCGAGCCGGTCTGCTCGTAGCTCGTGTGGATGCGGCCGTCCGGCCCGATCGCCGTCTGCAGGGTCTCGACGATCTGACGGATCTTGGTGGCGTCCCGGTGCTGCAGCAGCAGCTCGAGGAAGGGATGCGGATGCTGCTCCTGCAGGTCGGCGAGAGCCTGCGCGTCGGTCGAGTAGCCGGTCTTGTTGGCGCGGGTCTTCGGCATGCCGAGCTGATCGAAGAGCACCTCCTGCAGCTGCTTGGGCGAGCCGAGGTTCACCTCGCGGCCGATCTCGACGTAGGCCTGCTGCGCGATCTCGGCCGCCTGCGCGCCGAGACGGCTGTTGAGCTCGCCGAGGACCTCGGCCGAGACGGTGACGCCCTGCAGCTCCATCCGCCCGAGCACCGGGATGAGCGGCACCTCGATATCGTGCTGCACCGAGAGCGAGCCGGGGTCGAGGCGCGCGTCGAGCTCGGCGGCGAGCCGCACGAGGTACCAGGCCTCGGTGGCGGGGCTGAGCGGCTCGGTCTCGGGCACGAGCTGGCTCGGGTCGGGTTCGGGCAGCGACTCGCCGAGGTAGTAGTAGACGAGCCCCCCGAGGCTGTCGGCCTTCGTGCCGGGGCGCAGCAGCCAGGCGGAGAGGGCCGTGTCGCCCGCGATGCCGTCGAGCGCGAGCCCGACGCCCGCGAGGGCCTTCAGCTGTCGCTTGGCGTCGTGCAGCAGTTTGGGGGCGTCGCTCGCGAGCCAGCCCTCGAGCGCCGTGTAGTCGGGACGGCCGGGCGCCCACGGCACCCAGGCGCTCTCGGTGAGGCTCGCGATGCCGAAGCCCTCGATCGAGCCGCCGACCGTCGACACCCGGAGGCCGAGCGGCACGGTGCCGTCCTGCGACTGGGTGGCGAGCCACTTGGCGAGCTCCTCGTCGACCATGGTGCGCACCACGGGCGCGCCGATCGCACCCTCCGCGGCATCCGACTCGACGAGCCCCGCATCCGCGGCGGCGCCCTCGATCTTGAACACCCGGTCGAGCAGGCTGCGGAACTGCAGGCGGTCGAACACGGCGCGCACTGCGGCGGGGTCGATGGGACGCCGTTCGAGCTGCGCGGGCGTCACCGGCAGCTCCACGTCGCGAACCAGCCGGTTGAGACGCCGGTTGCGGACGACGCGATCCTGCTGGGCCCGCAGGTTCTGGCCCACGACGCCCGTGATCTCGTCGGCGTGCGAGAGCAGTTCGTCGACGGTGCCGTACTGCTGGATCCACTTCACGGCCGTCTTCTCGCCGACCTTGTCGACGCCGGGCAGATTGTCGCTGGTCTCCCCCACGAGCGCCGCGATCTCGGGGTACTGCTCGGGGCGGATGCCGTACCGCTCGAGCACGGCATCCGTGTCGTACTTCTTGAGCTCGGAGACCCCGCGCGCGTTCGGGTAGAGCAGCGTCACGTCATCGTCGACGAGCTGGATGGTGTCGCGGTCGCCCGAGACGACGAGCACGCGATAGCCCGCCTCCGCACCCTGCTTCGACAGGGTCGCCAGGATGTCGTCGGCCTCGAAGTCCTCCTTCGAGATCGTCTGGATGTTCATGGCGTGCAGGGCCTCTTCGAGCAGCGGCACCTGGCCGATGAACTCGGGCGGCGTCTCTCCGCGAGTTCCCTTGTACTCGGCGTATTCGCGCGTGCGGAACGAGTAGCGCGAGATGTCGAAGGCCACGCCCAGATGCGTGGGCTTCTCGTTCTGCAGCAGCAGGAGCAGCATCGACAGGAAGCCGTGGATGGCGTTCGTGTGCTGCCCGTCGCGCGTCACGAAACTGTCGACCGGCAGAGCGTAGAAGGCTCGGAAGGCCAGCGAATGGCCGTCGATGAGCAGGAGCGTAGGCTTTTCCGAGTCCGGCACGCGCTCAGCCTAGCGACCGGCCCCGACACGCCACCGACCTGATGGACCGACCCGATGGAGCGCTCATGGTGATCCTCCCGCCCGACCTCGACCCGGAGCTCATCGCGCGCATCGGCGACAGCGGAGGCGGCGAGCTGGCCCGCAAGATGGGCATCGAGTTCCTCGAACTGTCGGCGTCCCGCTCGGTCGCGCGGATGCCCGTCGAGGGGAACCGGCAGGTGGTGGGGCTGCTGCACGGCGGCGCCCACGTGGTGCTCGGCGAGTCGCTCGGCTCGATCTCGTCCGCCATCCACGCCGGCCCCGGCCGCATCGCGGTCGGCATCGAGATCAACGCGAGCCACAGCCGCTCGATCACCGATGGCTGGGTCACCGGCACCTGCACGGCCCTCGTGCTGGGACGCACCCTCGCCACCCACGAGATCGTCATGACCGACGAGGAGGGCCGACGCCTCTCCACCGTCCGCATGACCAACTACCTGAAGTCCCGCGACTGATCCCGCGAGATGTCAGTTGTTGCACGTTTCGGCCGCGCAAACTGCAGGAACTGACAGCTCGCGGGTTACTTCTTGGGGGCGAGCTGGTCGATGATCGCCTGGGCGACGTCGTGCATGGTGAGGCGGCGGTCCATGGACGCCTTCTGGATCCAGCGGAAGGCCTCGGGCTCGGTCAGGCCCATCTTCTCGTTGAGCAGGCCCTTGGCGCGGTCGACGAGCTTGCGGGTCTCGAAGCGCTCGACCATGTCGGCGACCTCGGCCTCGAGGGTCACGATCTGCTGGTAGCGGCTGAGCGCGATCTCGATCGCCGGCAGCAGGTCGTTCGGGGTGAACGGCTTGACGACGTAGGCGAGAGCGCCCGCCTCGCTCGCCCGCTCCACGAGCTCCTTCTGGCTGAACGCGGTGAGCAGCACGACCGGCGCGATGTGGTTCTTGCTGAGCCGCTCGGCCGCCGAGATGCCGTCGAGCTGCGGCATCTTCACATCCATGACGACGAGATCCGGGCGCAGTTCGGTGGCGAGGGCCACAGCCGTCTCGCCGTCGCCGGCCTCACCGACCACGTCGAAGCCGTTGTCGCGCAGGATCTCGACGATGTCGAGACGGATGAGCGACTCGTCCTCCGCGACGACGACGCGACGGGGTGCGCTGGGGGTGGCTTCCGACTCACTCACGGATCGATCCTACGGTAACGTCAGGTTGCCGCGAGGTATCCGGATGTCCGGGGCTCGCGAGCCGGTGTGGCGGAATGGCAGACGCGACCGACTCAAAATCGGTTGTCCGTGAGGGCATGTGGGTTCGAGTCCCACCACCGGTACCTCTGCGCAGCCGCGATCATCGGGATGCTGGGCGAGGTGCGGCGCGAAGATGGCGGCGGCCTCCGCGTTCCGTCCGAGCGAGGCCAGCGTCTGCGCCTGAACCACCTCGACATCGCTCACCAGTGCATCCTCGCGGTGCCGGGTCCGACCGGTCTACCGCGAGTTCGGGGGGTACGTCGCGGCGGGTCCGGACGTAGCATCGCCCTGTGGGCGTCACCGTTGCCTCCGCACCGCGCAGCTCGCCGCGCGGACAGACCCGTCGGCGTGCGATCGGCGCGCTCGTCATCGTCATCGGGGCGATCGCGGTGGCCGCATCGGCCCTCGTCGCGGCGCATCCGCCCGCGTCGGATGTCGCGGACGGGCCGCGGGTCGTCATCGACTCGGACGGCGTGCCGATCTCGGGGATCTCGAGCCTCGCCGACCTCTGGGACAACATCCAGACCGGTGACGGCTGGACGATCCTCAAGCGCGGCACCGACTACCTGAAGGCGAACGAGCCGCCGTGGGAGAACTGCGGGCGCACGGCGTGCGTCGTGTACAACCTGCAGTCGGGCGACGGCTGCCAGGCGGGGTTCCTCGTCACGGCGGACGTCATGGTGGGCGACGTCGTCGTCACGCAGCTCGTCGGGACGAGCACGCCGGTCCCGCCGCGGAAACGCGCCGTGCTCATCCTCGCCGACCCGACGGGGCTCGGACGCTCGTTCCAGCTCGTCGAAGCCCACTGCCTCGACGGGTGACCGGCTCAGTCGGCGTGGTCGCCGGACTCCCACACCGGGGTGACCCGGTTGATGGCGTCGCCCACGACGTGCACGCGCAGGTCGTTGGTGGAGCCGGGGATGCCGGGAGGGGATCCCGAGATCACGACCACCTTGTCGCCGAGTTCCGCGAGCTTGTTCTCGAGGAGGATCTCGTCGACCTGCTTGTACATGGCGTCGGTGTGCTTGACGCGCTCGACGAGGAACGACTCGATGCCCCAGGTGAGGTTCATCCGGCGGCGGATCGCCTCATCCGGCGTGAAGGCCTTCATGGGGATCGGGAAGCGCAGCCGCGACATGCGGCGCGCCGAGTCGCCGGACTCGGTGAAGACGCACACGAACTTGGCGTCCACGAAGCTCGCGACCTCGGCCGCGGCGAGGGTGATCGCCCCGCCCTGCGTGCGGGGCTTGGTGCCGAGCGGCGCGATGCGCTCCAGTCCGTGCTCCTCGGTGGAGGCGATGATGCGGGCCATCGTCTGCACGGTCACGACCGGGTACTCGCCCACGCTCGTCTCACCGGAGAGCATGACCGCGTCGGCGCCGTCGAGCACGGCGTTGGCGACGTCGGAGGCCTCGGCACGGGTCGGCACCGGCGAGTGCGTCATCGACTCGAGCATCTGGGTGGCCACGATGACGGGCTTCGCCATCCGACGACACAGCTCCACGGCGTGCTTCTGCACCACCGGGACCGCCTCCAGCGGCAGTTCGACGGCGAGGTCGCCGCGGGCGACCATGATGCCGTCGAAGGCGTCGATGATCTCCTCGAGGGCGTCGACCGCCTGCGGCTTCTCGATCTTGGCGATGACGGGCACCTTGCGCCCCTCCTCCGCCATGATCTCGTGCACGCGGGTCACGTCGCGCGCGTCGCGCACGAACGACAGCGCGATGTAGTCCGCGCCGAGCCCGAGGCCCCAGCGCAGGTCGGCCTCGTCCTTCTCGGAGAGCGCCGGCACGTTGACGGCGACGCCGGGCAGGTTGATGCCCTTGTTGTTCGACACGGGACCGGCGACGATCACCTGGGTGCGCACGCGCACGCCGTCGGTGTCGAGCACCTGGACCTTCACCTTGCCGTCGTCGATGAGCAGGAAGTCGCCCGGCTTCACGTCCTGCGGCAGACCCTTGAAGGTCGTGCCGACGAGCTCCTTGGTGCCGGGCACGTCCTCGGTCGTGATCGTGAAGATGTCGCCGACGGCGAGCTCGTGCGGCCCGTTCTCGAACTTGCCGAGGCGGATCTTGGGCCCCTGCAGGTCGACGAGCACGGCGACCGGCTGACCGGCGTCCGCGGCGGCGCGCCGGATGTTGGCGTAGATCTCCTCGTGCACGTCATAGCTGCCGTGGCTGAGGTTCATCCGCGCGACGTTGACGCCCGCGTCGATGATGGCGCGGAGGTTCTCGTAGCTCGACGTGGCGGGTCCCAGCGTCGCGACGATCTTGGCTCGTCTCATGATTCCTTCAGTAGGGGTGGGTGGTGTGGTCGGGGGGCTCAGAGGCCGATGCCGCGGTCGGTGGGGTTCACCGGGAAGGGCAGCTGGGTGTCGCCCTCGAGGTAGCGGTCGACGGCGGATGCCACGGCGCGTCCCTCCGCGATGGCCCAGACGATGAGCGACTGGCCGCGCCCGGCGTCACCGGCGACGAACACGCCCGGCTCCGTCGTGGCGTACTGACCGTCACGGGTCACGTTGCCGCGCCCGTCGAACGGCACGTGCAGCTGCTCCTCGAGCGAATCCTTCTCGGGGCCGGTGAAGCCCATCGCGATGAGCACGAGGTCGGCGGGGATCTCGCGCTCGGTGCCCGACTTCGGCACCCGGCGCCCGTCGACGTACTCCGTCTCGGCCACGCGGAGCGCACGCACCTCGCCGGCCTCGTTGCCGAGGAACTCGACGGTGGAGGCGAGGTAGACGCGCTCGCCGCCCTCCTCGTGGGCGCTCGAGACCTCGAAGAGGGTCGGCGTCATGGGCCACGGCTGGTGCTCGGGGCGCTCGGTGGGCGGCTGGTAGCCGATCGCGAGGTTGGTGACGCTGAGCGCGCCCTGGCGGTGCGCGGTGCCGATGCAGTCGGCGCCGGTGTCGCCGCCGCCGATGACCACCACATGCTTGCCGTGCGCCGTGAGCTGTTCGGGGACACTGTCGCCCGCGACCACCTTGTTCTGCTGAACGAGGTAGTCCATGGCGAAGTGCACGCCGAGCAGGTCGCGGCCGGGGATCGGCAGCTCGCGCGGGACGGTCGACCCGGTCGCGATGACGACGGCGTCGTAGCGCTCGCGCAGCTCGGCCCAGGAGATGTCGACGCCGATCTCGACGCCCGCGCGGAAGCGCGTGCCTTCGGCCTGCATCTGGGCGAGGCGCTGCTCGATCTGGCGCTTCTCCATCTTGAAGTCGGGGATGCCGTAGCGCAGCAGGCCGCCGATGCGGTCGTCCCGCTCGTACACGGCCACCGTGTGGCCCGCGCGGGTGAGCTGCTGTGCGGCGGCGAGCCCCGCGGGGCCGGAGCCGACCACCGCGACCGTCTTGCCGGTCAGTCGCTCGGGTGCGTGCGGCTGCACCCAGCCGTTCTGGAACGCGTGGTCGATGATCGACACCTCGACCTGCTTGATGGTGACCGGCGGCTGGTTGATGCCGAGCACGCAGGCCGACTCGCAGGGCGCGGGGCACAGCCGTCCGGTGAACTCCGGGAAGTTGTTGGTCGCGTGCAGGCGTTCGATGGCCTGCCGGCCCTCGCCGCGCCAGGTGAGGTCGTTCCACTCCGGGATGAGGTTGCCGAGCGGGCAGCCGTGATGGCAGAACGGCACGCCGCAGTCCATGCAGCGTCCGGCCTGCCGGCGCAACTGCGTGCGGTCCTGGTCCTCGTAGACCTCTTTCCAGTCCATGATGCGCACGGCGACCGGCCGCCGTTTCGGCAGCTCGCGCTCCTGAACCTTGAGGAACCCCTTCGGGTCAGCCATGATCAGCCCCCCGTCACTTCCATGATGCGGCCCCAGACGACGTCGCCGTCGGGGTCGAGCCCCTCGTCGGCGGCCTGGCGGCGGGTTTCGAGCACGGCCGCGTAGTCGCGCGGCAGCACCTTGACGAACTTGCTCATGGTCTCCTCAGGCGTCTCCAGCAGGCGCTTCGCGAGTGCGGAGTCGGTCTCGGCGATGTGGGTCGCGAGCAGGTCGGTGACGATGGCCACGTCGGCGGAGTCGAGCGGCAGCAGTTCGAGCTCGCCGTTCGCGAGCGAGTCGCGGTTGACCCGCTCCCGACGCAGCTCGTAGACGTATGCGGTGCCGCCGGACATGCCGGCGCCGAGGTTGCGTCCGGTTCCGCCCAGGATGAGGGCGAGACCGCCCGTCATGTACTCGAGCGCGTGGTCGCCGACGCCTTCGACCACGGCGGTCGCGCCGGAGTTGCGCACCAGGAACCGCTCCCCCACGACGCCGCGGATGAAGATCGATCCGCGCGTCGCGCCGTAACCGATCACATTGCCCGCGATGACGTTGCGCTCGGCCGGGAACACGGCGCCGCGCGGGGGCCGGACGACGATCTGGCCGCCCGAGAGACCCTTGCCGACGTAGTCGTTCGAGTCGCCTTCGAGCCGCAGCGTGATGCCGTTGGGCATGAAGGCGCCGAGCGACTGGCCCGCGGCGCCGTGGAGCGTCACCTGGATGGTACCTTCGGGGAGGCCGTGCTCGCCATGGCGCTTGGTGACCTCGTGACCGAGCATGGTGCCGACGGCGCGCTCGGTGTTCTTGATCGGGAGATCCAGCTCGACGGGCGTGCCGTGCTCGAGGGCGTCGGCGGCGAGGCGGATGAGCTCCTGGTCGAAGTGCTCGTCCAGCTCGTGCTCCTGGCCGCGACGGTTGTTGCGCGGCTCGTCCTCGGCGAACTCGGGGCCCACGAGCACCGGCTCGAGGTCGAGACCGTCCGCCTTCCAGTGCTCGACGGCGCGGTCGACGTCGAGCAGCTCCGAGTGGCCGATCGCCTCGTCGAGCGAGCGGAAGCCCAGCTCGGCGAGGTACTCGCGCACCTCCTGGGCGAGGAACTCGAAGAAGGTCTCCACGAACTCCGGCTTGCCGCTGAAGCGGGCCCGCAATTCGGGGTTCTGCGTCGCCACGCCGACCGGGCAGGTGTCGAGGTGGCACACGCGCATGAGGATGCAGCCCGACACGACGAGCGGCGCGGTCGCGAAGCCGTACTCCTCGGCGCCGAGCAGCGCCGCCACGATGACGTCCCGACCGGTCTTCATCTGACCGTCCACCTGCACCACGACGCGGTCGCGCATGCCGTTGAGCATGAGGGTGTGCTGGGTCTCGGCGAGGCCGATCTCCCACGGGGTGCCCGCGTGCTTGAGCGAGTTGAGCGGAGATGCGCCGGTGCCGCCGTCGTGACCCGACACGAGCACGACATCCGCGAGCGCCTTGGTCACGCCCGCGGCGACCGCGCCGATGCCCGACTGGCTCACGAGCTTGACGTGCACCCGCGCCTCGGGGTTGGCGCGCTTGACGTCGAAGATGAGCTGCTTGAGGTCCTCGATCGAGTAGATGTCGTGGTGCGGCGGCGGCGAGATGAGCCCGACGCCGGGGGTGCCGCCGCGCGTGCGGGCGATCCACGGGTACACCTTGCCGGGAGGCAGCTGCCCGCCCTCGCCGGGCTTGGCGCCTTGCGCCATCTTGATCTGGATGTCGGTGGCGTGGGTGAGATACATGCTCGTCACCCCGAAGCGGCCGGACGCGACCTGCTTGATGCGGCTGCGGCGACGCGGGTCGAGCAGGCGGTCGACATCCTCGCCGCCCTCGCCCGTGTTGGAGCGCCCGCCGATGTTGTTCATGGCGATCGCGAGGGTCTCGTGCGCCTCGCGGGAGATCGAGCCGTAGCTCATGGCCCCCGTGTTGAAGCGCGTGAGGATCGAGGAGATCGGCTCGACCTCGTCGAGCGGCACGGCGGGGCGTGCGCCCGTCTTGAGGCGGAACAGTCCGCGCAGCGTCATGAGGCGCTCGGCCTGCTCGTCGACCGACTTCGTGTACTCGCGGAACACGTCGAAGCGGCGCGTGCGGGTCGAGTGCTGGAGCTTGAAGACCGTCTCCGGGCTGAACAGGTGCGGCGGGCCCTCGCGGCGCCACTGGTACTCGCCGCCGGTCTCGAGGCGCTCGTGCACCTTCTCGCCGGCGTTCTCGGGGTAGGCGCTCGCGTGGCGGGCGAGGTTCTCGGCCGCGATCACGTCGATGCCGACGCCGCCGAGCAGGGTCGTGGTGCCGGTGAAGTAGCGGTCGACGAACGCCTGGCTGAGCCCGACGGCCTCGAAGGCCTGGGCGCCCGCGTAGGAGCCGATGACCGAGATGCCCATCTTGGACATGATCTTGAGCACGCCCTTGCCGAGCGCCTTGATGAGGTTCTTGACGGCCTTCTCGGCGGAGATGCCCGAGATCATGCCGCTCGCGACGAGCTGCTCCGCGGTCTCCATGGCGAGGTACGGGTTGATCGCCGAGGCGCCGTAGCCGAGCAGCAGGGCCGCATGATGCACCTCGCGGGCGTCGCCCGTCTCCACGATGAGGCCGACCCGCATGCGGGTCTCCTGGCGGATGAGGTGGTGGTGCACCGCCGCGACCATGAGCAGCGACGGGATCGGGGCGAGGTCGCCCGTCGAGTCGCGGTCGGAGAGCACGATGAACTGGGCGCCCGCCGCGATGGCGGCGTCGGCCTCGGCGCACATCTCGTCGATGCGCTTCTCCATCGCGCGCTTGCCCGACTCGAAGCGGTACAGGCCCTTGATGGTGTGGGTGAGGCGCGTTCCGTCCTCGGCGCCGATGCGGATGATCTTCGCGAGCTCGTCGTTGTCGATCACCGGGAAGTCGAGCACGATCTGGCGCGCGTGCTCGGGGGTCGCGGTGAGCAGGTTGCGCTCGGGTCCGAGGCCGAGGCGCATGGAGGTGACGACCTCTTCGCGGATGGAGTCGAGCGGCGGATTGGTCACCTGCGCGAACGCCTGGGTGAAGTAGTCGAACAGCAGGCGGGGGCGCTCGGACAGCACCGCGATGGGCGTGTCGGAGCCCATGGCGCCGAGCGGCTCCGCACCGTTCTGCGCCATCGGGGTGATGAGGATCCGCACCTCTTCCTCGGTGTAGCCGAAGGTGCGCTGACGGCGGGTGACCGAGGCGGCCGTGTGGACGACGTGCTCACGCGGCGGGAGGTCCTCGAGCTCGATGCGGCTGGCCTCGACCCATTCCCCGTAGGGCTGCTCGGCGGCGAGCTGCGACTTGATCTCGTCGTCCTCGATGATGCGCCCCTCGACCGTGTCGATGAGGAACATCCGGCCGGGACGCAGCCGCCCCTTGCGGACGATCTTGTCGGCCGGGAAGTCGAGCACGCCGATCTCGCTCGCAAGCACCACGAGACCGTCGTCGGTCACGAGGAAGCGCCCCGGGCGCAGGCCGTTCCGGTCGAGGGTGGCGCCCACGAGGGAGCCGTCGGTGAAGACGAGCGCGGCGGGGCCGTCCCACGGCTCCATGAGCGCCGAGTGGTAGTCGTAGAAGTCGCGGCGGGCCGGGTCGATGTCGAGCTGGTTCTCCCAGGCCTCCGGCACCATCATCATGATCGCGTGCGGCAGGCTGCGGCCGCCCAGAGTCAGCAGCTCCACGACCTCGTCGAAGGAGGCCGAGTCGCTCGCACCTTCCGACACGATCGGGAACAGCGGACGCAGGTCGCCGAGGTCGGCGGACTCGAGCTGGCTCTGGCGGGCGCGCATCCAGTTGCGGTTGCCCTGCACGGTGTTGATCTCGCCGTTGTGGGCGATCATCCGGAACGGCTGGGCGAGCGGCCACGACGGGAAGGTGTTGGTGGAGTAGCGCGAGTGCACGAGGGCGAGCTTGGTCGCGAAGCGCTCGTCCGAGAGGTCCGGATAGAACGGCTCCAGCTGAAGGGTCGTGACCATCCCCTTGTAGACGAGGGTGCGGCTCGACAAGGACGGCAGGTAGGAGCCGAGCTCGCGCTCGGCGCGCTTGCGCAGCCGGAAGGTCTGCCGGTCGAGGGCGATGCCGGCGAGCGGCGTGCCCGCGGCGTCGCTGCGACGCGAACGCACGAAGACCTGCTCGAAGGCGGGTGCGGCCTCCCGGGCGAGGGTTCCGAGGTGGGTGGGGTCGGTGGGCACCTCGCGCCAGCCGATGACCTCGAGGCCCTCCTCGGTGGCGATCGCGCCGAACGCGGCCTTCTCGGCCTCCCGTGCGTCCTCCTCGAGGGGCAGGAACGCCATGCCCACGGCGTACTGGCCGACGGGCGGCAGCGCGAAGTCCACGACCGCGCGCAGGAAGGCGTCCGGGATCTGGGTGATGATGCCCGCACCGTCGCCCGTGCCGGCGTCGGAGCCCACCGCGCCGCGGTGCTCGAGGTGGCGCAGCGCGTCGAGCGCGTTGGTGACGATGTCGTGCCCGGCGGTGCCGCGGAGCGTCGCGACCATCGCGAGTCCGCAGGCGTCGCGTTCGAAGCGCGGGTTGTAGAGCCCCTGTGCCTCCGGGATCGCGCCGAAGCGCGCAAACGGGTCGAGTGGGCCCGATCCGGGGGTGCTTCGAGACTGCGCCATGGCAACCGTCCTCACGATGGAACTGGAAGTGGGACGTCGATGGCCCAACGGTCAACTGTAGATACCGAGAGCGCCGCCATGGCGCTCCGGCTGGTCGGCGTGGTGTGCGGAACTAGCTTGCTCGGGTCGAGCCGCTTGTGGCGGCGACTTCGGTGACCTCCGCGGCATCATCGCCCGGCTCGTCCGAATCCGAATAGGTGTCCTCCGAGTCTAGCGCAGCCGCAGGCACCGGTCGGCGACCCGGCAGATACGGGTCGGGTTCGAGGCCGGGGTGGCGTCGCGACTGGACGATGATGATCACGAGGCCGAGCACGATGGTGCCGAGCGCGGCCCACACGTTCGAGCGGATGCCGAGGAAGGTCTCGCTGGGGTCGAGGCGGATCGACTCGAACCAGGTGCGCCCGATGCCGTACCAGATGAAGTACAGGCCCAGCACCTTGCCCCACTGCCAGAAGTCGCGGCGCTCGAAGGCGGGAAGCACCTTGCCGGAGACGCGGCGGACGCGGTTCTCGATGAGCAGGATGAACACGAAGCCGGCCAGGTTCCAGAGCAGCTCGTAGAGGAACGTCGGGTGGAAGAGCACGTCGTCCGGGATGCCGTCCGGGATCGCCGGGTTGGGCCGGTCGATCACGAGGCCCCACGGCAGGTCGGTGGGCAGCCCGAAGAGCTCCTGGTTGAACCAGTTGCCGAGACGGCCGAAGGCCTGCGCGATGAGCAGCCCCGGGGCGATGGCGTCGGCGACGGTCCAGAAGCGCAGGCCGGTGATGCGGCAGCCGATCACGACGCCGAGGGCGCCGAAGATGAGGGCGCCGAAGATGGCGCCGCCGCCCTGCCAGATCGCCCAGACGTTGCCCTCGGCGAAGATGTTCCACGGGTCCGGGTGCCCGGGGCCGAAGAAGTCGTCCAGGTGGGTGATGACGTGGTAGAACCGCGCGCCGACGATGCCGAGCACGACCGCCCAGATGCCCACGTCGACGATGACCCACGGCTCGCCTCCGCGCTGCGTCAGGCGACGGTTGGCGATGACGACCGCGGAGAAGATGCCGATGATGATGACGATCGCGTACGTCGTGATCCGGATCGCCCAGTCCTCGGGGACGAAGGGCAGGATCCCGTGCAGCCATTCGCCGATCGGGAGGTGGAGCTGCTTCCACTCCGGCGGCGGGCTCGGGATGCTGAAGGGCACGGACACGATCTGAATACTACTTTCCCTGGGAGAGAGCGGAGGCCGCGCGCGCGGCGCCTGCGACGCCGCCCTCGGCGACGGCGGTGACGAGTGCGGCGCCCACGATGGCGCCGTCGGCATAGGACAGGACTTCGGCGACCTGCTCGGCCGTCGAGATGCCGACGCCGACGCACGCCGCGAGAGTGTCGGGCCCGGTCGCGCCGGCGGCGCGGAGTCGCGCCACGAGCGCGCGCGCCCGGGCGTCGACGCTCGCACGGGCACCCGTGATGCCCATGGTCGACACGGCGTAGACGAAGCCGCGGCTCGCCGCGACGGTCTCGGCGAGGCGCGCATCGGTGGATGACGGCGCCGCGAGGAAGACCCGGTCGAGTCCGGTGCGCTCGCTCTCGGCGATCCAGACCTCGGCGGAGTCGGGGGTGATGTCGGGCGTGATGAGGCCCGCTCCCCCGGCGTCGCGGAGCGCGTCGGCGAACCGCGCGGGTCCGTACTGCAGCACGGGGTTCCAGTAGGTCATGACGAGCACCGGCACGTCGACGCGGGCGCGCACCGCCTCCACGGCCGTGAAGACGTCGCGGGTGCGGAAGCCGCCCGTGAGGGCCTGCTCGGTGGCCTTCTGGATGGCGTGGCCGTCCATGACCGGATCGGAATACGGCAGGCCGAGCTCGAGGGCGTCGACCCCGTTCTCGACGAGCGCGACGGCCGCGTCGATGCTCGTCGCGAGGTCGGGGAAGCCGACGGGCAGGTAGCCGATGAGCGCCTTCCCGCGGGCGAGGGCGTCTCCCGTCCTCGCCGATCGAGCAGCCGGCGAAACCGGCGTATCGAGCTCGCTCACGACTGCACCGCCCCGTCGTCGAACAGGCCGAACCAGTGTCCCGCCGTCGCCACGTCCTTGTCGCCGCGACCCGAGAGGTTCACGAGGATGATCGCCTCCGGTCCGAGCTCGCGCCCCAGTCGCAGGGCGCCCGCGAGGGCGTGCGCGGACTCGATCGCCGGGATGATGCCCTCCGTGCGGCTCAGCAGCCGCAGGGCCTCCATCGCCTCGGTGTCGGTCGCGGGAAGGTACCTCGCGCGCCCCGTGTCCGCGAGGAAGGCGTGCTCGGGACCGACGCCCGGGTAGTCGAGGCCCGCCGAGATCGAGTGCGACTCGATCGTCTGGCCGTCCTCGTCCTGCAGCAGGTAGCTGCGGGCGCCGTGCAGCACCCCGGGGCGGCCGCGCTCGATGGATGCGGCGTGCCGCTCCGTGTCGACGCCGTCGCCCGCCGCCTCGAAGCCGTAGAGGGCGACGCCGGGGTCGTCGAGGAAGGCGTGGAAGATGCCGATCGCGTTCGAGCCGCCGCCCACGCAGGCCGCGACGGCATCCGGGAGGCGTCCCGTGAGCTCGAGCACCTGGGCGCGCGCCTCCTCGCCGATGATCTTCTGGAAGTCGCGCACCATCGCGGGGAAGGGATGCGGGCCGGCCGCGGTGCCGAAGATGTAGTTGGTCGTCTCCACGCTCTGCACCCACTCGCGGTAGGCCTCGTTGATGGCGTCCTTGAGGGTGCGGGAGCCGGTCGTGACCGAGACGACCTCGGCGCCCAGCAGCCGCATCCGGGCCACATTGAGCGCCTGGCGCTGGGTGTCGACCTCGCCCATGTAGATCGTGCACTCGAGACCGAAGAGCGCCGCGGCCGTCGCGGTGGCGACGCCGTGCTGTCCGGCCCCCGTCTCGGCGATGACACGCGTCTTCCCGATGCGACGGGTGAGGAGCGCCTGACCGAGCACGTTGTTGATCTTGTGCGAGCCCGTGTGGTTGAGGTCCTCGCGCTTGAGGATGATGCGGGCGCCCCCGGCGTGGGCGGCGAACCGCGGCACCTCGGTGATGATCGAGGGGCGGCCCGTGTAGCTGCGATGCAGTTCCGCGAGTTCCGCCTGGAACGCGGGGTCGGCCTTCGCCGAGGCGTATGCGGCGGCGAGCTCGTCGATCGCGGCGATGAGCGACTCGGGCATGAACCGCCCGCCGTACTCGCCGAAGAACGGGCCCGGCTGATCGCGGAGCGAGGCGCTCATCCGGCGGCCAGGAACGATTGCAGGGTGGCGATCGGGTCGTCGCCCGTCACGAGGGCCTCGCCGATGAGGACGACATCGGCCCCCGCCTCGCGATAGTGGCTGACATCGGCGGGCGAGCCGACCGCCGACTCCGCGACCCGTACGACGCCCGAGGGGATCGATCCGGCGAGGGTTCCGAACAGGTCGCGGTCGAGGTGGAAGGTCGAGAGGTCGCGGGCGTTGACGCCGACGATGGCGGCGCCGATCTCGAGGGCGCGATCCACCTCCTCGGCGCTGTGCGCCTCCACGAGCGCCGTCATCCCCAGCTGGCCGATGAGCTCGTGCAGCTCGCGCAGCACCGGCTGATCGAGCGCCGCCACGATGAGCAGCACGAGGTCGGCGCCCGCGGCGCGTGCCTCGAACACCTGATACGGGTCGGCGATGAAGTCCTTGCGCAGCACGGGCACGTCGACGGCCGAGCGCACCTCGCTCAGGTCGGCGAGCGAGCCGCCGAAGCGACGCTGCTCGGTGAGGACGCTGATGGCGCTCGCGCCGCCCGCCTGGTACGACACGGCGAGCCCGGCGGGGTCGCGGATCTCGGCCAGGGAGCCGCGCGACGGGCTCGCGCGCTTCACCTCGGCGATGATCTTCACGCGGTCGGCGGGTGCCAGTGCGGCGAGCGCGTCTCGCGGCGCGCCCGCGGCGAGGGCATCCGCCTCGACCTGGGCGAGGCTGCGGGCAGCGCGACGCTCCGAGGCGTCGGCGAGAGCCCCGGCGACGAGTTCGGACAGCACGCTAGGAGTGCGCCTTCGGCGCGTACTTGGGGCCCTTGACCCCGTAGCCGAGCTTCGCGAGCACGGCACCCGTGATGAGCCCGAGCACGAGGAGGCCGGCCGACGCCCAGACCAGCCACGGCAGCTCGAACCAGAACGCGAAAGTACCGATCGTGAAGGCGATCAGCATGATGATCACCGCGACCCAGGCAGCGGGCGAGTTGCCGTGTCCGGGATCGTGCGTGTCGGTCACGTGGGGGCTCCTTCGAGAGAACGTCGCGGGTGGGATGCCCGCGGGGAACGCCCGCGTGGCGGGCAGGGTCAGTCTAGCGGGCGGTGCCGGTCGGGTCGTCGCCCTCGCTCAGCGCGTCCCATTCGGCGATCGGGTCGGGTTCGGCGCCCTCCACGGGCGCCGTCCGGGTACGGCTGTAGCGACGTCCGGAGACCGGCCAGCGCGGCCCCGTGACGGCGCAGAGCGCACCGGTGACAGCCAGGATCGCGCCGAGCACGACGGCGACGACGGGCCACGCGGAGGAGTCCACCGACTCGATGAGCGCCCGTACCGAGTCATGCCCCGTGACGGCCGTCGCCGAGGTGACGGCACTCGCCGACGCTCCCGCGGGATCCCCGAGCGCGACGGCGGCCACGATGACGACGCTCACGCCCACGAAGGCCTCGAGCACCCCGAGGATCACCCGGAAGACGCGGCCGGAGATGGCGAGTGCCGCGACGAGCGCGAGGGTCGTCAGTGCGAGCGGGGCGAGAGCGCCGGCCGCGACGTCCCCGCGCACCACGAGCGGGGCTCCCTCGCCGCTGCCGGGGGTGAGGGTCAGCGTGAACCACGGCTGCGACCAGGCGAGCAGCACGAGCCCGGCGAGCACCGCCGTGATCCCGAGCAGCAGCCCGCGCAGCCTGGCCCCCGTCATGTCTCAGCCGATCCGGCGCATGGCGTTCGCGATGGCGACGGCGCGCAGCGGAGCGGCCGCCTTATTCTGCGCCTCGATGTGCTCCGACACGGGATCGGAGTCGGCCACGAGACCCGCCCCCGCCTGCACGTGCGCGGTGTCGCCGATGAGCGTCGCGGTGCGGATGGCGATCGCGAGGTCCGCGTCGCCCGCGAGGTCGAAGTAGCCGACCACCCCGCCGTAGAGCCCGCGCTGGGCCACCTCGAGCTCGTCGATGATCTCGAGCGCCCGCGGCTTCGGGGCGCCCGAGAGCGTGCCGGCCGGGAAGGTCGCGCGGAACACGTCCACCGAGGTGGCGTCGGGGCGCAGGTCGCCTTCGACGCTCGAGACGAGGTGCATGATGTGGCTGAAGCGCTCGACCTGCATGAACTCGGTCACCTCGACGCTGCCCGCCGTGCAGACCTTCGAGAGGTCGTTGCGAGCGAGGTCGACGAGCATGAGGTGCTCGGCCTGCTCCTTGGGGTCGGCGAGCAGCTCGTCGGCGAGCTCGACATCCCGTTCCGGGGTCTCGCCCCGGGGCCGGGAGCCCGCGATCGGATGCGTGAACACCCGACCGCGTTGCACCTTGACGAGCGCCTCGGGCGAGGAGCCCACGATCGCGTACGGCCGCCCCGCGGGGGTCTCGAGACTCAGCAGATACATGTACGGGCTGGGGTTGAGGACCCGCAGCACCCGATACACCTCGAGCGGGGTCGCGGCGAGCTCGTGGTCGAAACGCTGCGAGATGACCACCTGGAACACGTCGCCGTCGCGGATGAACTCCTTGGAGCGCACGACGGAGGCCTGGTAGGCCTCGGGTGTGATGCGGGCGCGGGGCGTGGCAGGGGCGGCGAGGTCGACCTCGGCGAGCTCGGTGGGCGTGGGCTGCGCGAGCGCGAGCTGCAGGGCGTCGAGGCGGGCTTGAGCGCCCGACCAGGCGGCGTCCGGGGCGTCGATCCCGTCGTTGAGCACGGCCGCGATGAGGGTCGCGGTGCCGGTGCGGTGGTCGAGGGCGATGAGCTCGGAGACGAAGGCGAGTGCCTGACCCGGAAGCGCCACCTCCTCGGGCGGCACCTCGGGCAGATGCTCGAGCTGGCGAACGGCCTCCCAGCCGATGAAGCCGACGAGGCCGCCCGTGAGCGGCGGATGCCCGTCCTGCGGCGGCGTGCGCCAGCGGTCGTAGAGTCGTCCGAGCGCCTCGAGCGGGGCGGTCGGGGCGTCCTCCCCGAGCGCCCGTCGCGCATCCAGTCCGTAGTCGAGCCACTCGGCGCGGTCGCCGGAGGCGTCGCGCGTCTGCGTCAGCACGCCGAGCGAACCGGCACCGACGAACGACCACCGCGACCAGATCCCGCCTTGCTCGGCCGACTCGAGCAGGAAGGTTCCGGGCTTGCCGCCGGCGACCTTGCGGTAGACGCCGACGGGCGTCTCGCCGTCCGCGAAGAGTTCGCGCAGCACCGGGATCACCCGGTGACCCGCCGTCACCGCGGCGTCGAACTCGGCCCGGGAGGTGGTCGTCACGAGCCCGCCTCCGAGGCGTCGCCGACGACCGCCGCGAGGGGGTCGACATCGAAGCAGCTGCGGGCGCCCGTGTGGCAGGCGGGGCCGAGCTGATCCACCTGCACGAGCAGGGTGTCGCCATCGCAGTCGAGTGCCGCGGCCTTCACGTACTGGCGGTTGCCGCTCGTGTCGCCCTTGCGCCAGTACTCCTGACGGCTGCGCGACCAGAAGG
Source organism: Protaetiibacter larvae (assembly GCF_008365275.1). Lineage (GTDB taxonomy): Bacteria > Actinomycetota > Actinomycetes > Actinomycetales > Microbacteriaceae > Homoserinibacter > Homoserinibacter larvae. Next base: position 1,873,603 of record NZ_CP043504.1, read on the forward strand.
TCACCCGCCCCTGGGTGAGGGTGCGCCGCAGGGCCTCGGCATCCATGTAGCCGAGCATGAGCACCTCGCCGCTGTCGTGCTGCTGGATGATCGCGGGCAGCAGACCGTCGGCGTTGAACGTCGCGCGGCTGATGATCTGTTCGGTGCTCATCGGACCTCGATTCCGGCTTCGGCGAGGGCCGACTTGACGTCGCCCACGGTGAGTTCTCCATTGTGGAACACGGATGCCGCGAGCACCGCGTCGGCGCCTGCCGCGACCGCGGGCGCGAAGTGCGCCGCCGCACCCGCGCCGCCGCTCGCGATGACCGGCACGCTCGAGAGGGCGCGCATGGCCGCGACGAGCTCGAGGTCGAAGCCCTCTTGGGTGCCGTCGGCGTCGATCGAGTTCACGAGCAGCTCCCCCGCCCCGCGCTCGATGGCCTCCCGTGCCCACTCCAAGGCGTCACGATCCGTCTCGGTGCGTCCGCCGTGGGTCGTGACCACGAAACCCGATGCGGTGCGCGGGGAGCGCTTGACGTCGAGCGACAGCACGCACACCTGCGCACCGAAGCGGTCGGCGATCTCGCCGAGCAGCGCCGGGCGCGCGATCGCGGCCGAGTTGACCCCGACCTTGTCGGCCCCGTGCCCGAGCAGTCGCGCCACATCCTCGGTGCTGCGCACCCCGCCGCCGACCGTCAGAGGGATGAACACCTGCTCGGCGGTCGCGGTGACGGTGTCGTACATCGTCGAGCGGTCCTCGACCGTGGCGGTCACATCGAGGAAGGTGAGCTCGTCGGCGCCCTGCTCGAAATAGCGCCGCGCGAGCTCGACCGGGTCGCCGGCATCCCGGAGGCCCTGGAAGTTCACTCCCTTGACCACCCGGCCCGCGGCGACGTCGAGGCACGGGATGACCCGCACGACGACGGCCATCAGATCCTCGCCGCGTGGATGGCGCTCACGAGGATCGCACGCGCGCCGAGGGCGTAGAGCTCGTCCATGACGTGATTGGTCTCGGTGCGCGGCACCATGACGCGCACCGCCACCCAGCCCGTGTCGCGCAGCGGCGAGACGGTCGGCGACTCGAGTCCCGGGGTGATGCGGGACGCCTCCTCGATGAGCGCGGCCGGCAGGTCGTAGTCGACGAGCACGTACTGGTGCGCGACCATGACGCCCTGGATGCGGCGACGCAGGGTGTCGAGCCCCGGCACCCCCTCGCGGGCCGCGATGAGCACGGCGGACGACTCGAGGATGACGGGCCCGAAGATCTCGAGCCCCTGCTTGCGCAGCGTGCTGCCGGTCTCCACGACGTCGGCGACCGCATCCGCGACCCCGAGGCGCACGGCGGACTCGACGGCGCCGTCGAGACGCACGACCGTCGCGGTGACGCCCTCGGCGGCGAGGAACTCGGTCACGAGACCGTCGTAGCTCGTCGCGACGCGCACCCCCTGGAGGTCCTGCAGGCTCGCGAAGCGCCCGATCGGGCCGGCGAAGCGGAAGGTCGAGGCGCCGAAGTCGAGCGCGTCGATCTCGACGGCGGCGGAGTGCGAGTCGAGCAGGAGGTCGCGGCCCGTGATGCCGACGTCGAGCGCCCCCGAGCCGACGTAGGTGGCGATGTCGCGCGGGCGCAGGTAGAAGAACTCCACGTCGTTGCGCGCATCGGTGACGATGAGCTCCTTGGGGTCGCGACGCGTCGCATAGCCCGCCTCGCGGAGCATCTCGACGGCGGTCTCCGACAGCGTGCCCTTGTTGGGCACGGCGATTCTCAGCATGTCTGTCCTTCTCCGAGGGGGAGGGCTTTCTGGTCGTGAACGGTCATCGATCGGATGAGTTCACAGATGTCGGGAGATGTCCTCGAGCGTGAGACCCTTGGCGATCATGAGCACCTGCAGGTGGTACAGCAGCTGCGAGATCTCCTCCGCCGTCTCGGCGTCGGACTGGTATTCGGCGGCCATCCAGACCTCGGCGGCCTCCTCGACGATCTTCTTGCCGATCGCGTGGACGCCGGCGTCGAGCTCCGCGACGGTGCGCGACCCCTCGGGACGCGCGACGGCCTTGGCGCTGAGCTCCTCGAAGAGGGCGTCGAAGGTCTTCACCCGGCTAGGCTACCGGGCGCCCGAGCACTTCACGCGCGTCAGCGCACGCCCAGCAGGTCGATCACGAAGACGAGGGTGCGTCCGCTGAGCCGATGGCCGGATCCGGCAGGGCCGTAGGCCTGTGCGGGCGGCACGACGAGCCGGCGGCGGCCGCCCACCTTCATCCCGGGGATGCCGTCCTGCCAGCCCTTGATGAGACCGGCGAGCGGGAACTGGATCGACGCGCCGCGATCCCAGCTCGCGTCGAACTGCTCGCCCGTCTCGAAGTCGACACCGACGTAGTGGACGTCGACGGTCGCGCCTGGCGCGGCCTCGGCACCGTCGCCGACCACGAGGTCGGTGATGACGAGCTCGGCGGGCGCCGGGCCCTCGATGAAGTCGATCTCGGGCTTGGTCTTGTCGCTCATGCTCCCAGTCAAGCAGACGGCGGGGGCCCGCGTCAGGCGGGCGGCCGCAGGTACGAGACGGTGAGGATCGACTGACCCCAGTACGCGCCGGTCGCCGTGTTCACGAGCCACACCCGGATCGTGTACCCCGTCGCGCTGTTCTGGGCGGGCGTCGTCCACTCACGGGCGGATCCGCTGCCCGAGTCGCCGGACCCCGTGAGCGGCGTCCAGGCACCCACTCCGCTCGCGGTGCGCTGCTGGACCTCCCAGTCGTAGCGCACCGGCACGCCGATGGTGCCGGCGTTCGAGTTGACCACGAGCACCACCCGGTCTCCCGGGCCGACGACTCCCCCGTTCGGCAGCGGGGTCCCGTCGTATTTCGCGGCCGTGATCGGGGTGAGGGTGAGCGTCGGGGTCGGCGGCGCGGCGGCCACCACGACGGTGATGCTCGCGGACGCGTGCTTGCCGTTCGGATCGGTGACGGTTCCGGTGATCGTGTGGGTGCCGGTCTGCGTGAAGTCGACCCGGAAGTCGCACGCGCCGGTGCCGAGGTCGGTGATCGGCAGGGGCGAGGACCACGTCATCGTCCCGCAGTTGCCGATCACGAAGGGCACGGGCGAGGTCATGACCGCCCGGAGGTAGCCCGAGCCGCCCTGGGTGCCGCTCAGCTGGGTCGTGGCTTGGAAGGCGGCGCCCTTCTGCACCTGGAACGTCAGGGTGGGATCACCGGAGAGCGCTTTCACGGTGACCGTCGCCGTCGTGGTCGCTCCGTCGAGGTCCGTCGCGGTGGCCGTGATGAGATGCGTGCCAAGCGACAGCCCGGGCACATCGAGCGGCACCGTGTTGGTGCTGTCGCCGAGCTCGCCGTCCCGGTCGCTCGTCCAATGGATCGGGAGCGCACCGTCTTCGAGATCCATCGCGTCACCGATGAAGCGCGGACCTGCCGCGCCGGTGACACCGGGGTAGACCGCGCCGGCGACGTGCAGCTGGATCGTCGGGGCCTGGTTGGCGGCGCACGAGAGGTCGACGGACTTCTCATAGAGCGACTCCGGGCCCCACCGCAGGTGCTTGATCTTCAGGTCGACGTCGAGGCTCGCGCCGAGGTCCACACCGCCCGTGAGGCACCACACGGGCTTCTCCGGCGCGGCCTTGCCCTCCAGGGAGAGCGAGAGATCCTCGACGAGGGCGGGACCCACGATGCCGTACAGCAGAAGCGCCTGACTGGCCTCGAGGCTCAGGCGGGCGCTGAGGCGGCCGCTGCCCGCCGCCGACTCCGAGCCGAACTCCATCGAGTTCGCCTTCACGGCGTAGAACCCGTCGTTGTAGCCGATGCCTGCGGTCACGCTGCCGTGCTGGGAGGCGCCGAAGCTCATCCCCGCCACGATCGACCCCGATGCGGTGAGCGCGAGACGAAGCTGCGGCACGAGGACCACCGGGACGGGGCCGATCCAGAAGCTGATGGGCGAGAGATCGATCGCGCCGAGCTCCGTGCGCGCCTCGATGGTGCTGCCCGAGCCGACCGTGATCGCGGCGGACGCGGTCTCGCTCGCCGTGCAGCGTGCGTCGAAGTAGATGCCGTTCGGGTAGACCTTGTGGCCGGCGAACTTCTGCCAGGTGAGGCCGCCGTAGGCCCCGCAGGTGAGGCCCAGCTCGACGGTGCCGGTCGCGTGGACTCCCGCGACCAGGTCGACGTCGATCGTCAGCGGGAGGGAGCCCCCCACCTCCTTGGCGCGCGCCGTGCCCGGCTGGCCCGGTGCCCCGCCGGCGGCGTTCGGCCGGACCCCGAGCGTCACCCCGTCGGCGAGATCGGTGCTCACGACGTCCGCGGCGCCGAAAGCGCGCTCCACGAGGAACTCTCCCTGCACGAGGGCGTCCCCCAGACTCGCCTCGCTCGCCTGCACGGTCGTGCCCGCGATCGCCGTCACCCGCGCGAGCAGCCCCGCCGGGGTGCTCGCGGTCACACCGGCGCCGAGGACCGCGCCCACCTCGAGCCCGTCGGGCAGACGCGCGAAGGCGAGCTCGAAACGGCACGGCGGGCGCTGGGCGCTCCGGGCGTCCGGCGCGGTGCGGCATTCGGACTCGTTGAGGATGCGCACCCCGTCGAGCCCCCGGGTCTCCTCCTCGTCGAGCGCGCGGAACTCGGGCTGGGCGACCGCCTCGATCCCGAGCAGGGCGGGCAGCCCGAGCGCCGAGTCCGGGTCGGCTGGAAGCTGACCCGCGGCGATCACGCCGTCCGCGGCACGCTTCGCGGTCAAGGGGGCGCAGGCGACGAGCGCGGTGCCCGCGAGGGCGAGGATCAGGGCGGTGGCGAGGGCGCGCGGAAGCACCCGATGGCTCGGCATGGCCGGAGTCTAGGAACGCTCGAGGCCGACCGGTATGGGGGTTGCGGGGTATTCAGCCGTGCCGGTGGACCGCGGCCGCCGTCTCCCGCAGTGCGGCGATCGCGGCGTCCGGGTCGGCTGCTCCGTAGACGCTGGAACCGGCCACGAAGGTGTCGGCGCCGGCCTCGGCCGCGATGCCGATCGTCTCCGGGGCGATGCCGCCGTCCACCTGCAGCCACAACTCGATGCCGTGGCGCTCCGCCGCGGCGCGCAGGGTGCGCAGCTTCGGCATCATGTCGGCCATGAAGGCCTGCCCGCCGAAGCCGGGCTCGACGGTCATGACGAGCACCTGGTCGAACTCCGGCAGCAGCTCGAGGTACGGATCGACAGCGGTGCCGGGTTTGAGGGCGAGGGCGACGCGGGAGCCGATCTGCCGGATGCGCCGGGCGAGCGCCACCGGGTCCTGGGCGGCCTCGGCGTGGAAGGTCACCGAGAACACCCCGAGCTCCGCGTAACCGGGCGCCCAGCGGTCCGCGTCCGTGATCATGAGATGCACGTCGAGCGGCAGCGCCGAGACGCGCTGCAGCGCCTCGACCATCCGCGGGCCGAAGGTGAGATTGGGCACGAAGTGGTTGTCCATGACATCCACGTGCACGCCGTCCGCCGTGCCGACGCGCTCGAGCTCCGACTGCAGATTGGCGAAATCGGCGGACAGGATGCTGGGCTGGATGCGCGCGGTCACGCCTCGACCCTAGTGAGCAGTTGGATGAACATGGCGTCGGTGCCGTGGCGGTGCGGCCACAGCTGCGCAGACGGCGCGGGGGGCAGCCCGAGCGGCGCGCGCGCGATCCCGGTCACGACGGCCGCGGTGTCGACCGTGCGCAGCGCGTGGTGCCTGGCCAGCGCGGCGTCCACCTGCTCGCGGGTCTCGGCCGGATGGGGCGAGCAGGTCACATAGGCGAGGAGGCCACCCGGGGCAAGGGCGCCGACGGCCGCGTCGAGCAACTGGGCCTGGAGGGCCACCAACTCGGACAGATCGCTCGGCGACTTGCGCCAGCGCGCCTCCGGACGCCGGCGGAGCGCGCCGAGGCCCGTGCAGGGGGCGTCGAGGAGGATCCGGTCGAAGCGCTCCCCCGCTGCGCCGAAACGTCGCCCGTCGCCCACCACCACCTCGGGTGCCGCCTCGCCGAACACGGCGAAGGCGTTGCGCACGAGCCCCGCGCGCGCCGGGACGAGCTCGTTCGCGAGCAGCCGGGCCCCGCCGAGAGCCGCCTCCGCGGCGAGGACGGCGGCCTTCCCGCCCGGCCCGGCGCACAGATCCAGCCAGCGCTCGCCTGCCCGGACCGGGCGTGCGCGGCTCAGGGCGAGCGCGGCGAGTTGCGAGCCCTCGTCCTGCACGCGCACCCGCCCGGCCGCGACCTCGGGGATGCGGGCGGGATCCCCGCCCGCGCTCCGGAGCGCGATCGGCGAGACGACACCCGTCGAGAACGGGCTGTCCGGGTCCGCGATCAGAACGTCGGGATCCTGCAGGCCGGGCAACGCGGCGAAGGCCAGTTGCGGTGACGCGTTGTCGGCGGCGAGAAGCTCGGCCAGCTCGTCGGCGGCGCCCTCGAGGGCGAGGGCGGCGCGCACGGCGTCGACGATCCAGACCGGATGCGAGTATTCGACGGCCAAACGGTCGCTCCCGTGGCGGTCCGCGAGCACCCGCTCCCGCCACCCCTCGCCCGAACGGCGCGCGATGGTGCGCAGCACCCCGTTCACGAAACCCGCCGCCGACGACACCCGGGCACGCCGGACCAGCTCCACCGACTCGTCGGACACCGCGTACGCGGGGACGCGCATCGACAGCAGCTGGTGCGCGCCGAGCCGCAGGATGTCGAGCACGGGGGGATCGATCCGCGACACCGGGCGACGCGCGGCGTCCGCGATCACCGCGTCGTAGTAGCCCTGCATGCGCAAGGTGCCGTAGACGAGCTCGGTGGCGAACCCGGCATCCGCGCCATCCAGCCGCGCCTCACGGATCCGCGCGGGCAGCAGCAGGTTCGCGTAGGCGTCGCTCTCCCGCACCGCCGCCAGGACCTCGACGGCGAGCTGACGCGCGGGTTGGACCCTGCTCACGAGAACTCCGTCGGCCGCGCTGCCGGCCGTCCGCGCCACCAGTCGATGGCCGGCATGGCCCGCTTGCCCGCCGGCTGCACCGTGACCAGCTGGATCGGATCGGTGCCGGTCCCCACCTGGACGGCCCCATCGCGCAGCGTCACGAGACCTGGCGGCAGCGCGGGGGCCCCGTGCGCGATGGCGGCCTCGTGGATCTTGAACCGCTCGCCGTCGAGCACGGTCGTCGCACCCGGCTCGGGGGTGACCCCGCGGATGCGGGAGTCGATGCGGCGGGCGGGCCGAGTCCAGTCGAGGCGCGCGTCGTCGAGGGTCAGTTTCGGCGCGAGGGTGACCTCGCCCTCCTGCGGGCGGGCGATCGCGCGTCCGGCGGCGATGTCGTCGACCACGACGCTCAACAGCTCGGCGCCCGACTCGCTGAGCGAGGCCAGCAGGTGTCCGGCGGTCTCGACCCGGCCGATCGCCACCGGCCGCTGCGCGAACACGGGACCGGCATCGAGCTCGGGGACCAGCTGGAACACGGCCGCGGCCGTGGCCTCGTCCCCCGCGATGATCGCGTGCTGCACCGGGGCCGCGCCGCGCCAGCGCGGCAGCGCGGAGAAGTGCAGGTTGATCCAGCCGTATCGCGGAGCGCTCAGCACGGGCTCCCGGATGAGCCCGCCGTACGCGACCACGACACCCAGCTCGGCATCCAGGGCGAGCAGCTCGTCCTCGACCGCCGACACGCGATTCGCGCGGATGACCGGCACCCCCGCCGCTTCGGCGAGCTGCGCCACGGGCGTCGGGGTGAGCACGCGCTTGCGGCCGACCGGCGCATCCTCGCGCGTGACGACCGCGACCACCTCGTGGGGCCCGTCCAGAAGCGCTCGAAGGCTCGGCACCGCGGCGGCGGGGCTTCCGGCGAACACGATGCGCAGCGGGGTCACCCCTCGATTCTGCCGCGTGCGGGCGGTGGTCAAGACTCCTCGAACGGCGCGGGATCGTCGAAGTGCGCACGCAACGGCAGCGGCGCCCGCCCGGTGCGCGGAGCTCCCGGCACCGGTTTGCGGCGACTCGCGGCCTGCCGCACGACCTCGGCGCGCACCGCGCGGGCCACGGCCGCCCCCGCCGCGTAGTCGAAGCGGATGATCGCCCGCGAACGCCCCTCGACGGCACGCTCGCCGATCACCTCGGCGCCCGCGGGCAAGGCGGCACGCGCGGCGGCCACGGCGTCGGGCAAGCCCTCGAGGGTCGCGACGCGCATGGCGGGCGGGAAGCCCAGTGCACGCCGATCGGCCAGCTCCGCCTGCGCGAAGGCCGTGACATTGCCCGTCGACAGGGCCGCGGCGAGACGTCCGCCGACACCCACGAGCATCACCGGTGCGCCATCCGCCGCGAGGGCCGCCGCGTCGGCCCACCAACGCAGGCAGTCCTCGGCGATCCGCAGCGTCTCGCGGGCGACCATCCGCTCGCCGTCGAGCAGCAGCACGGCGCGATACCCCCGCGCCGCGATCGGCTCGGCGCCGCGGGTCGCGACGACGAGCGCCGGTCGCTCATCCACCTCGAGCACGCGGTGCTCGCCGTCCGCGACGACGACCCGCGTGCCGGGGAACGCGCGGCCCAGCTCGTCCGCGGTGCGCGTGGTGCCCGCACCCACCCGGGTGAGGCGCGAGGCGCGGCACTCGACACAGCGCCACCCGGGCTCGGCGACCCCGCACCACAGGCAGGTGGGCGCCGCGGCCACCCGTGTCTGCTGCAGGGGCCCGCCGCAGCGTCGACAGCGCGCCGGCGTCCCGCACTCCGCGCAGCGCAGACCCGGGGCGTAGCCCGGTCGCGCCACCTGCACGAGCACCGGGCCGCTCGCGAGCGCTGCCGACGCCTCCCGCCAAGCGAGACTCGGGATGCGCGCGTGCTCGTCGGACGCCGCACCCGGCGCGTGCGCGGTCGCCACGACGCGCGCGCGGCGCGGTCGTTCTGGGCCGAGTTCGCCGAGCCAGCCGAGCTCGACGAGACGCTGCACCTCGGTCGTGCGGGTGTGACCGGCGAAGACGAGCGCACCGCCCTGCTGCTCCTGGCGGACCAGGGCGGCGTCGCGCGCATGCACGTACGGCGTCAGGGGCTCGTGCAGCAGGGGGTCGCCGTCGTTCCACACCGCGAGCAGCCCGAGGCGCGTCGCGGGGGCGTACACGGCCGAGCGGTTGCCCAGGATGACGACGGGCGAGGACCCCATCGCGCGGAGCATGCCGCGGTAGCGTTCGGCGTCGCTCTGCGCGGAGTCGTAGCGCACCATCCGGTCGTCGGGCAGCAGCGCCGCGAGGGCGGCCTCCAGTTGCCGGGCATCGCGATGATCGGGTGCGACGAGGATCGCGGAGGCGCCCTCGGCGACCGTGCGGGCGGCGAGCTGCGCGAGCGCGACCGCCCAGCGCCCCACCCAGACGCCCGCCTGCGACACGACCCCGGGGTCGACGGCGAGGGCGACACGGCCGCCCGCGAGCAACTCGACGATGTCGGAGTCGCGGTAGCCGTCGACCCGCGTCGGGCGGGTCTCGAGCGGCGCCGGTTCGACCGCGCCCCGCGCGCGCGCGGCGAGCCAGCTCTTCTCCACGCGCACCTGGCGTTTCGGGATCGCGAGGCGCAGCACGTCGATCGCCGACCCTGCGGCGCGATCGGCGACGGCGCGCGCGAGCCGCCACACCTCGGGGCGCAGCACCTCGGCGGAGGAGACGAGCGCCTCGACGTCGCTGAGCGGCCCGGGGTGCTCCTGCTGTACGGCGAGCTCGACCACGAAACCCTGGGCCATCCGCTGGGCGCTCCGCAGCGGCACGCTCACCCGCACACCGGGCACGACCCCCTCCATCCCGGCGGGGATGCGGTAGTCGAGCAGCCGATCCAGCTGCGGGAGCGGGGTGTCGAGGATGACGCGCGCGATCGTCGGCGGGGCCGGGACCGCCGGCATCTCAGAGCCCGGCGGCGGTGCGGAGCTCGTCGACGCGGTCGAGACGCTCCCAGCTGAACTCGGGCAGCTCGCGGCCGAAGTGCCCGTAGGCGGCGGTCTTGGCGTAGATCGGGCGCAGCAGTTCGAGGTCGCGGATGATCGCAGCGGGGCGCAGGTCGAACACCTCGCGAATCGCCTTCGTGATCGCCTCATCCGGCAGCGCGCCCGTGCCGAAGGTCTCGACGTAGAGCCCGACGGGTGCGGCCTTGCCGATCGCGTAGGCGATCTGCACCTCGAGCCGATCGGCGAGCCCCGCGGCGACCGCGTTCTTCGCGACCCAGCGCATCGCGTAGGCCGCCGACCGGTCCACCTTCGACGGGTCCTTGCCCGAGAAGGCCCCGCCGCCGTGACGAGACGCCCCGCCGTAGGTGTCGACGATGATCTTGCGACCGGTGAGACCGGCATCGCCCTGCGGTCCGCCGATCTCGAAACGGCCTGTCGGGTTGATGTAGCGGGCCGCCTGCTCCCAGGGGAGTCCGGCGCGCTCGAGCACGGGGCGCACGACGAGCTCCAGGAGCTCGGAGCGCAGCTGCTCGTTCGAGACCTTCGGCGAATGCTGTGCGGACAGCACGATCGCCTCGATCGACCTCGGGACGACGCCGTCGTATCCGACCGTGACCTGGGTCTTGCCGTCGGGGCGCAGGTAATCCACCTCGCCGCGATGACGCACCTCGCTGAGCCGTTCCGCGAGGCGGTGCGCGAGCCAGATCGGCAACGGCATGAGCTCGGGGGTCTCGCGCGTCGCGTAGCCGAACATGATGCCCTGGTCGCCGGCACCCTGACGATCGAGGTCGTCGACACTCGATCCCTCGCGGGTCTCGAACGCGTCGTCGACGCCCTGGGCGATGTCGGGCGACTGCCCGCCGATCGACACCGACACCCCGCAGGAGCGCCCGTCGAACCAGACGTCCGAGGAGTTGTAGCCGATGTCGGTGATCGTCTTGCGCACGAGTTGCGGGATCTCGACGTAGCCCGTCGTGGAGACCTCCCCCGCGACGTGCACGAGCCCCGTCGTGACCAGGGTCTCGACCGCCACCCGCGCGTGCGGGTCGACGGTGAGCAGCGCGTCGAGGATCGAGTCGCTCACCTGGTCGCAGAGCTTGTCGGGGTGCCCTTCCGTGACGGATTCCGAGGTGAACAGGCGCAGAGAGGAGCTCACGGACAGTCTTTCGGTCGAGTCGTCGAGGTCGGGCGCACGAACCCGCTCGAGCATGCCTCCAAGGACACGCCTGCCGGGGTCGTTCAGGGAAGCAGATCCAGGATCGCGTCCGCGACCTGGCGCTTGCTTCCGCTCGCCTCGGTCACTATATCGCCGCCCTTCGACACCACGACGATGGCGTTGCTCTCCGTGGCGAAACCCTCGGTCCAGCCGACCCTGTTGACGACGAGAAGGTCGACGCCCTTGCGTGCGGCCTTCGCGCGTCCGAGCGCCAGGAGCGCGTCGCGGTCGGGCTCGGTCTCGGCGGCGAAGCCGATCACGGTCCTGCCGTCGCGCCCCGGCGTCGCGGTGAGCTCGGAGAGGATGTCGGGGTTGCGGACGAGGCGCAGCACGAGCTCCTCCCCCTGCGCCTCCTTCTTGATCTTGGCGTCGGCGACGGTCTCGGGGCGGTAGTCGGCGACCGCCGCCGCCATGACGACGACATCCGCTGTCGCGCCCTCCGCGAGCACGGTCTCGCGCAGTTCCCGCGCGGTGCCCACCTCGCGCACCGTCACGCCTTGCGGCGCCGGGATCTCGAGGTGCGCCGCGACGAGCACGACCTCCGCGCCGCGGGCGGCCGCCGCCGCGGCGATCGCGACGCCCTGTCGGCCGCTCGAGCGGTTGCCGATGAAGCGCACCGGGTCGAGCGGCTCGCGCGTGCCGCCGGCGGTGACGAGCACCCGCCGCCCGAGGAGATCGCGCGGCCGGACGACCGCGAGGGCGGCATCCACGATCTCCACCGGCTCCGACATGCGTCCCGGACCGCTGTCGTTCCCGGTCAACTGCCCGGACGCGGGGCCGACGACGTGGACCCCCCTGCGCTCGAGAGTCGCGATGTTGTCGCGGGTGGCCGGGTTCGCCCACATCTCCGTGTGCATCGCGGGGGCGACGACGAGCGGCGCCGTCGAGGCGAGGATCGTGGTGCCGAGCAGGTCGTCGGCGAGGCCGGCCGCGAGCTTCGCGATCGTGTTCGCGGTCGCCGGGGCGACCACGATCAGATCCGCCGACTGGCCGAGGGCCACGTGCCGCACCTCGGCGACACCGTCGAACAGTTCCGTCTCGACCGGGTTGCGGCTGATCGCCTCGAGCGTCGGGCGGCCCACGAATCGCAGAGCCGCCGGGGTCGCGACGATGTGCACGTCGTGCCCGCGCAGCACGAACTCACGCGCCACTCCGACGGCCTTGTAGGCGGCGATGCCGCCGGAGATGCCGACGACGATCCGCAACGCCTCGGTCATGGGCGCGGATTCTCCCGGAGTGCGGGACTACTCGGCGAGCGGCGTGAGGACGAGCTTGTCCTCGTTGATCTCGTGGAGCGCCACCGACAGCGGCTTGTCGTCGATCGTGGAGTCGACGAGCGGCCCCACGTTGTCGAAGAGCGAGCCCTCGTGGAGGTCCGCGTAGTAGTCGTTGATCTGGCGCGCGCGCTTCGAGGCGAAGATCACCAGCTGGTACTTCGAGTCGACCTTCGACAGCAGTTCGTCGATGGGCGGGTCGATGATGCCCTTGTTGTCGGCCATTCCGGCTCTCCTCACGATCTCGTGCGCGCGGATGGGGCTCCGGGCACTGCCAGCAATTCTACGACCTCCTGCGCCGCCCGGCCGACGTCGCGGTTGACGACCTTCACGTCGAACTCGTCCTGGGCGGCGAGTTCGATGCGCGCGGTGTCCAGTCGCCGGCTCTGCTCGGCGGCGTCCTCGGTGCCGCGACCCGTGAGCCGGCGCACGAGCTCCTCCCAGCTGGGCGGCAGCAGGAAGACGAGGAGGGCCTCCGGCATGGCCGCACGCACGGCGCGTGCGCCCTGGAGATCGATCTCGAGCAGCACGCTGCGCCCCTGGGCGAGCGCCGCGTCGATCGGCGGCCGGGGCGTGCCGTAGCGGGAGGCGTTGTGCACGGTCGCGTACTCGAGGAAGTCCCCGCGCTCGATCATCGCGTCGAAGTCCTCGTCCGTCACGAAGTAGTAGTGCTCGCCGTCGACCTCGCCCGGTCGCGGTGCACGCGTGGTCGCCGACACGCTCAGCAGCACATCCGGATAGTGGTCGCGGATGTAGGTCGAGACGGTGCCCTTGCCGACCGCCGTCGGCCCGGCGAGCACCACGAGGCGGCTGACCGGCCGGCTCGGGGCGCCCTCGCGAGCCTCGAGCCACTCCCGCAGGCGTTCGCGCTGGCGCGAGCCGAGGCCGCCGACGCGCTTGGCGTCCGCGATCCCGAGCTCCGCCATGATGCGCGCGACGCGGGTCGCCCCGATCCCGGGGATGCTCGTCAGCAGCTCACGCACGCGCAGCGAGCCTTCGGGGGTCGTCGGGTCGGCCCAGGCCGTCTCGGCGACGTCGAGCGCGCGCCGGAGCCGGTGGTGCACGGCCTGCTTCACAGCCGCGCGGGCGCGACGCGCAGCGATCGCCGCCCGTCCCGCTGCGGCGCGATCGACGTCCGGCATCCTCACCTCGGCCACGCGGCGACCTCCCGACGCGCGGCGTCGATCGCCGAGGCGATCCCGGCGGGACCGGCACCGAGCACACTGCGCGACACGGTGGGGAGCACGGAGCCGAGCGCGTCGCCGAACAGCGCCGGTGCCTCCGGCAGCAGCGCACCTTGAGCACCGAAACCGGGGGCGAGAACGGGCACGGGCACGAGCTGCTCGCGCCGGATGCCGAGCTCCGCGAGATCCACGGTGGCTCCGACGACCACGCCCACCTCCCCCGCGTGCTCCCCCGCGTGCCGCAGCAGCTGCGCGGCGACCGTCTCGCCCTGCGCGTCCCGTGCCGTCTGCACCTCGGCGCTCTCGGGATTCGAGGTGGCGGCGAGCACGAACACGCCCTTGGCTGCGGCGCGGGCACGTGCGATGACACCGTCGAGCGAACCGAAGCCCTGGTAGGCGACGGCGGTCATGGCGTCGGCCTCGAGCGGAGATCCGGGAGTCAGCCAGGCCTCGCCGTAGGCGTCGACGGTCGAGCCGACGTCCCCGCGCTTGACGTCGGCGATCACGAGCAGCTCCGCCGCACGGGCGGCGCCGAGCACCTCCTCGAGGGCGGCGTATCCGGCCGCCCCATGCCGCTCGAAGAAGGCGATCTGCGGTTTCACGATGCCGACCCGGGCCGCGGCGGCCTCGACGACCCGCAGCCCGAACTCGCGCGCCCCCGCGGCGTCGTCCCCCAGGCCCCACGTCGCGAGGAGCGGCGCATGCGGGTCGATGCCGACGCACAGCGGACCGTGCTCGGCGACGACGTCGGCGAGGCGAGCGCGAAATCCGCCGCTCATCCGGCCGCCCGCTCCGCGCGGTCGGCGGCGTACGCCTGCAGGCTCCGCACGCGCACGGGGGCGTTCCGCGCCTCGAGCGAGCCCACCGCGGCGCCCACCTGGGCGATCGTGGTGAACAGCGGCTTGTCGGCGGCCACCGTCGCCGTGCGGATCTCGACCCCGTCGGCGCGGGCGCTGCGCCCGCTCGGCGTGTTGATGACCACATCGATGCGACCCGCGTTGATGAGGTCGACGATCGTCCCCTCGACGCCGCCCTGCCCCATCGAGTACTTGCGGACCGTGGTCGCGCGGATGCCGTTGCGGGCGAGCACCTCCGCCGTCCCCTCGGTCGCCACGATGTCGAAGCCCAGTTGCGAGAGGCGCAGCACGGGCAGCACGACGGCGCGCTTGTCGCGGTCGGCGACCGAGACGAACACGGTGCCGGACTCGGGCAGCCCGCCGTACGCGGCATCCTGGCTCTTCGCGAAGGCCCGCGGGAAGTCCGCGTCGATGCCCATGACCTCGCCCGTGGAGCGCATCTCCGGCCCGAGCACCGAGTCGACGACGTGGCCCTCGCGGGTGCGGAAGCGCTTGAAGGGCAGCACGGCCTCCTTGACCGAGACCGGGGAGTCGAGCGGCACGTGCGCACCGTCCGTCGCGGGCAGCAGACCGTCCGCGACGAGCTCATCGATCGTGCGGCCCGCCATCATGAGCGCGGCGGCCTTCGCGAGCGGGATGCCGAGCGCCTTCGACACGAAAGGCACCGTGCGGCTCGCCCGCGGGTTGGCCTCGAGCACGTAGAGCACGCCCGCGCCGATCGCGAACTGCACGTTGAGCAGGCCGCGCACGCCGACGCCCTCGGCGATCTTGCGCGTCGCGTCGACCACACGGTCCAGCACGTCGCGGCCGAGCGTCACGGGCGGCAGGGTGCAGGCCGAGTCGCCGGAGTGCACGCCCGCCTCCTCGATGTGCTCCATGATCCCGCCGACGTAGAGACGCTCGCCGTCGTACAGTGCGTCGATGTCGATCTCGAGCGCGTCGTCGAGGAAGCGGTCGACGAGGAGCGGCGAGCCGGGCCCGATGATGGCCTGGTCGCGCACCCGGTCGAAGTAGTCCTCGAGGCTGGGGGTGTCGTAGACGATCTCCATGCCGCGCCCGCCCAGCACGAAGCTCGGACGCACGAGCACCGGGTAGCCGATCCCCTCGGCGACCGCGACGGCGCTCGGTGCGTCGGTCGCGGTGCCGTTGCGGGGCGAGATGAGTCCCGCGCGGTCGAGGATCTGCGAGAACAGCCCGCGCTCCTCGGCCAGGTCGATCGCGCTCGGGCTCGTGCCGAGAATCGGGACGCCGGCCGCCTCGAGTCCCTTCGCGAGCCCGAGGGCGGTCTGCCCGCCGAGCTGCACGATGACCCCGACGAGCTCACCCGACTGCGATTCGGCGTGGATGACCTCGAGCACGTCCTCGAGGGTGAGCGGCTCGAAGTACAGCCGGTCGCTCGTGTCGTAGTCGGTCGAGACCGTCTCCGGGTTGCAGTTGATCATGATCGTCTCGAAGCCGGCGTCGTGCAGCGCGAAGCTCGCGTGCACGCAGGAGTAGTCGAACTCGACGCCCTGTCCGATGCGGTTCGGGCCCGAGCCGAGGATGACGACCTTGCGCTTCTCGCTCGGCGCGACCTCGGTCTCCAGGTCGTAGCTCGAGTAGTGGTACGGCGTGAGAGCCGGGAACTCGCCCGCGCAGGTGTCGACCGTCTTGTAGACCGGCCGCACCCCGAGCTGCCAGCGGAGGTTGCGCACCTCCTGCTCCGCGAGGCCGCGCAGCTGGGCGATCTGGGCGTCCGAGAAGCCGTGGTCCTTCGCGATCCGGAACAGGCGCTCGTCGAGCGGGCGCAGGCTCGCGATCTCGTCGGCGACCTCGTTGATGAGCACGATCTGGTCGAGGAACCAGGGGTCGATGCCGGTCGCGGCATAGAGCTCCTCGACGGTCGCCCCCGCGCGCAGCGCCTGCTGCACGGTCACGATGCGGCCGTCGGTCGGCACCTTCGCGGTCTCGATCAGCTCCGACTTGGGAGCCAGGTGCGCGTCCCAGTGGAAGCTCGATCCGCGCTTCTCGAGCGAGCGGAGCGCCTTCTGCAGCGCCGTCGTGTAGTTGCGCCCGATCGCCATCGCCTCGCCGACCGACTTCATGGTCGTGGTGAGGGTGGCGTCCGCGGAGGGGAACTTCTCGAAGGCGAAGCGCGGAACCTTGACGACGATGTAGTCGAGGGTCGGCTCGAAGGAGGCGGGCGTGACCTTCGTGATGTCGTTGGGGATCTCATCCAGCCGGTACCCGATCGCGAGCTTCGCGGCGATCTTGGCGATCGGGAATCCGGTGGCCTTCGAGGCGAGCGCCGAGGAGCGCGAGACGCGCGGGTTCATCTCGATCACGATGACGCGCCCCGTGTCGGGGTGCACGGCGAACTGGATGTTGCAGCCGCCCGTGTCGACGCCGACCGCGCGGATGATGTCGATGCCGATGTCGCGCAGCCGCTGGTACTCGCGGTCGGTGAGGGTGAGGGCGGGCGCGACCGTGATCGAGTCGCCCGTGTGCACGCCCACCGGGTCGACGTTCTCGATCGAGCACACCACGACCGTGTTGTCGGCCGTGTCGCGCATGAGCTCGAGCTCGTACTCCTTCCACCCGAGGATCGACTCCTCGAGCAGCACCTCGGTGGTCGGCGACTGGTGCAGCCCGTCGGCGACCATGCGTTCGAGCTCCTCGCGGGTGTGCGCGAAGCCCGAGCCGAGGCCGCCCATCGTGAACGAGGGGCGCACCACGAGCGGGTAGCCGAGGTCCTCGGCCGCCTCCACGGCCGCCTCGAGGGTGTGCACGACGTGCGAGCGGGCGACGTCCGCCCCCGCCTCGATGACGAGGTCCTTGAAGAGCTGGCGGTCCTCGCCCTTCTTGATCGCCTCGACCTTGGCGCCGATGAGCTCGACGCCGTACTTCGCGAGGATGCCGGCCTCGTCGAGCGCGATGGCCGCGTTGAGCGCGGTCTGCCCGCCGAGGGTCGGCAGCACGGCGTCCGGGCGCTCCTGGGCGATGATCGCCTCGAGGATCTCGGTCGTGATCGGCTCGATGTAGGTCGCGTCGGCGAAGTCGGGGTCGGTCATGATCGTCGCCGGGTTGGGGTTGACGAGGATCACCCGCACGCCCTCGGCGCGCAGCACGCGGCAGGCTTGCGTGCCGGAGTAGTCGAACTCGGCGGCCTGCCCGATCACGATCGGGCCGGACCCGATCACGAGGACGCTGGAGATGTCGGCTCTCTTGGGCACTTAGTTCTTCTTCGCGAGGTCGGCCACGACGAGGTCGCGGAAACGGTCGAACAGGTAGTTGGCGTCGTGCGGACCGGCCGCCGCCTCCGGGTGGTACTGCACCGAGAAGGCGGGGATGTCGAGGGCCCGCAGACCCTCCACGACTCGGTCGTTGAGGCCCACGTGGCTCACCTCGAGACGGCCGTAGCCGTTCGGGCTCTCGATGACGCCCTCGAGCGGGGCGTCGACCGCGAAGCCGTGGTTGTGGGCCGTGATCTCGATGCGGCCGGTCGCCTTGTCGAGCACGGGCTGGTTGATGCCGCGGTGCCCGAAGGGGAGCTTGTAGGTCTCGAGGCCGAGGGCGCGGCCGAGCAGCTGGTTGCCGAAGCAGATGCCGAAGAACGGAAGCCCCTCGTCGAGCACCCCGCGCAGCAGCTGCACGTGGTCGCCCGAGGCGGCCGGATCGCCGGGACCGTTCGAGTAGAACACCGCGACCGGCTCGATCGCGAGCAGCTCCTCGAGGGTGACGTCCTGCGGCAGAACGTGCACCTCGAAGCCGCGCTCGGCGAGGTTGTCGATCGTGCGCTGCTTCACCCCGAGGTCGAGCACCGCGAGATTGCCGAGCCGTTCGCCGACCGCGGGGGTGACGGTCGCGCTCGACACCGAGACCTCCGCCGAGAGGTTCAGGCCGGCCATCTGGGCGCCCGAGCGCACGATCGCGAGCTGCTCGTCCGCCGCCAACGCGGTGTCGGCACCCGAGAAGATCCCGGCGCGCATGGCGCCCGCATCCCGCAGTCGGCGGGTGAGGGCGCGCGTGTCGATGCCGCTGATGCCGACGATGCCGTTCCCGGCGAGGTCGTCGTCGAGGCTGCGCGTGGCACGGAAGTTGGAGACCACGCGCGAGGGGTCGCGCACGACGTAGCCCGCCACCCAGATCCGGCGCGATTCGGGGTCCTCGTCGTTGACCCCCGTGTTGCCGATGTGCGGGGCCGTCTGCACGACGATCTGACCCGCGTAGCTGGGGTCGGTGAGCGTCTCCTGGTAGCCGGTCATCCCGGTCGCGAACACGGCCTCGCCGAGGGTGCGCCCGCGGGCGCCGTAGGCGCTCCCGGAATAGCGCGTGCCGTCTTCGAGCACCAGGACCGCGGGTTCGCTGTCGATCATGCGGTTGCCTCTCCTGAGGGGTCGGTGGGCGCGTTCTCGCGCCGTGCGGCCGCGGCCGCGGTGGGGGAAAGCTCGGTGAGCTGCGCGAGCAGCCGGTCGGGGTCGGCCGAGCGCAGGTAGCTGTCGACGGGTGTCTCGCCGAGCACCCAGCGCACGAAGACCAGGCCGCCCTCCTCCACGCCCTTGTCGATCGCCCAGCTCGCGAGCCCGACGCCGCGGATGTCGGCGAGCGGGATGAACGCGCTCGGCCGTCCGGCGAGGGAGAGCACGATGCCGCCGCGGGCCAGCACGAGCTCCGCCTGCGCCCGGAAGCCGAGACCGCCCACCACGACCCGCTCGAGCGGCTGCTCGGCCAGGGTCGTGGCGACGTACAGCGCCCGTTCGCGGGCGAACTCCTCGCCGATCTCGGCGGGCGGCACGGGGACGACGTCGAGGGCCGCCTGGCGCTTGCGACGGTTCCGCCAGCCGAGCCACATGAGCACGAGCGCGAGGATGAGCATCCCCGCCACGATGAGTGCGGGCCAGAATCGGGCGAACTCCTCAGCCACGGGACACCTCCTCGGCGGGCCGCAGCTCGCCGTCCAGCACGGTCGGCACGCCGCCGTGGATCGTCGCGACCACCCGACCGGGCAGCTCCCGGCCGAGGTAGGGCGAGTTGACGCCCTTGCCGTGCAGGCTCGACACCGCGAAGACGCTGTGCGCGGCGGGGTCGACGAGCGTCAGGTGCGCGGGGCTCCCGGGCTCGAACGGCGCGTCGTAGCCGCCCAGGCGGCCGATCTCGGCGGGTGCCTTCGACAGCACGCGGGCGACATCCGCCCAGCCGAGCAGTCCCGTGTCGACCATCGCGGCCTGCACCACGGAGAGGGCGCTCTCGAGTCCGACCATCCCGAAGGAGGCCTCCTGCCAGGCGCACTCCTTCGTCTCGACCGGATGCGGGGCGTGGTCGGTCGCGACGATGTCGATCGTGCCGTCCACGAGCGCGGCACGCAGCGCGTGCACGTCCTCGTCGCGACGCAGCGGCGGGTTCACCTTGAAGCGCGCGTCGTAGCCGCGTGCCGAGTCCTCCGTGAGGAGCAGGTGGTGGGGGGTCACCTCGGCGGTCACGCGGATGCCGCGCGCCTTCGCCCAGCGCACCACCTCGACGCTGCCGGCCGTCGAGACGTGGCAGACGTGCAGGCGCGCGCCGACGGCGTCCGCGAGCAGCACGTCGCGGGCGATGATCGCCTCTTCGGCGACGGCGGGCCAGCCGGCGAGCCCGAGCTCGGAGCTCAGGGCGCCCTCGTTCATCTGCGCGCCCTCGGTGAGCCGCGGCTCCTGGGCGTGCTGGGCGACGACGCCGTCGAAGGTCGAGACGTACTCGAGCGCGCGACGCATGAGCAGTGCGTCGTGGACGCACTTGCCGTCGTCGCTGAACACCCGCACCGCCGCCCGCGAGAGCGCCATCGCGCCGATCTCGGCGAGCCGCTCCCCCGCGAGCCCCTGGGTGACGGCGCCGATCGGGCGCACGGTCGCGTAGCCGTGCTGAGCCCCGAGCGACGCGACCTGCTCGACGACGCCCGCGGTGTCGGCCACCGGCGAGGTGTTCGCCATCGCGTGGACGGCCGTGAAGCCGCCCGCCGCCGCCGCGCGCGTGCCGGTGAGGACCGTCTCGCTCTGCTCGAAACCGGGCTCCCGCAGGTGGGTGTGCAGGTCGACGAGTCCGGGCAGCGCGACCAGGCCGTCGGCGGCGATCGTGCGCGCGCCCGCACGGCTGAGACCCGCGCCGCGCTCGGCGACGACCCCGTTCTCGACGAGCAGATCGGTCGTCGAGCCGTCGGGGAGCGTCGCCCCCCGGATGAGGATCGACGTCATGCCGCGACCTCCCGCGGATCAGCACCTGAGAGCACGAGGTAGAGCACCGCCATCCGTATCGACACCCCGTTCGTGACCTGGTCGAGGACGACCGACCGCGGCGAGTCCGCGGCGGACGCGGAGATCTCGAGGCCGCGGTTCATGGGTCCGGGGTGCATGACCATGGTATCCGCGGCGAGACGCGCGAAGCGCTCGTCGCCGAGCCCCCAGCCGGTCGAGTATTCGCGTTCGTGGGGGAAGAAGGCGGCGTGCATCCGCTCCTGCTGCACGCGCAGCATCATGAGCGCATCGGGGTGCGCGTCGATCGCCGCATCGAGGTCGGTGCCGACCGTGACGGGCCAGCTCTCGACCCCCGCCGGCAGGAGAGTGCGCGGGCCGACGAGGTGCACCTGGGCGCCGAGCGCGGTCAGCAGCCAGACGTTCGAGCGGGCGACCCGCGAGTGCAGGATGTCGCCGACGATCGTCACGCGCAGGCCGTCGAGGTCGCGCCCGCGCGAGGCGGCGCCGTGCAGCGTCTTGCGGATCGTGTAGGCATCCAGGAGCGCCTGAGTGGGGTGCTGATGGGTGCCGTCGCCCGCGTTCACGACCGCCGCGTCGATCCAGCCCGACTCGGCGAGCACCTGGGCGGCACCCGACGCGGGATGCCGCAGCACGACCGCGTCGACGCCCATCGCCGCGATCGTCTGCGCGGTGTCCTTGAGGCTCTCCCCCTTCGAGACGCTCGAGCCTTTCGCGCTGAAGGTGATGACGTCGGCGGAGAGTCGCTTGGCGGCGGCCTCGAAGCTGAGGCGCGTGCGGGTGGAGTCCTCGAAGAAGAGGTTCGCGACGGTGCGGCCGCGCAGGGTCGGAAGCTTCGGCACGGCGCGGGTCGCGACATCCGCCATGTCCTCGGCGAGATCCAGGATCGCGATCGCCTGGGCCCGCTCGAGGCCGATGGTCGACAGCAGATGCCTCATGCGCTCTCCCCCTCCGCGTCGCCCTCGATCGTCACGGCGTCCGCGCCGTCGGTCTCGACGAGTTTGACGAAGATCCGCTCGACCGCCGCCGTGGGCAGGTTCTTGCCGACGAAGTCGGCCCGGATCGGCAGCTCGCGGTGACCGCGGTCGACGAGCACCGCGAGGCGCACCGCGCGCGGCCGTCCGAGGTCGCCGATCGCATCGAGGGCGGCGCGGATCGTGCGACCCGAGTAGAGCACGTCGTCCACGAGCACGACGGTCTTGCCGTCGATGCCGCCCGCGGGCAGCCGCGTCGGGCTCGGCGTGCGGGTGGGATGGCGGTCCAGGTCGTCGCGGTACATCGTCACGTCGAGCGCGCCGACCGTGCCGGCACCCGGCTCGATGCGATCCAGGAGCGTCGCGATGCGTTCCGCCAGCACGGCACCGCGCGTGGGGATGCCGAGGAGGACCAGATCCGAGCCGCCGCGATTGGACTCGAGGATCTCGTGCGAGATGCGCGTGAGCGCGCGCGTGATGTCAGAGCTCTGCAGCACCGTACGTGCCGGCATTCTGACCTCCTTCCCCGCCTCTCGGGACGGACTTAAAGGATGTCTGGGTGCCTCCAGCATAGCGCGCGGATCAGCCCCAGCGGCGGTTGAGCCACCTCTCGAGCAGACCGATGAGCGCATCCGTGGCCTTGCCGAGGATGGCGAGCACGATGATGGCGAGGAAGATCCGGTCGACGCGGCCGTTGTTGCCCGAGTCGATGAGCAGGAAGCCGAGCCCCATCGAGCTCGAGAGCAGCTCCGCCGCGACGAGGAACAGCCACGACTGGGCGAGGGCGAGCCGCAGCCCGCTCACGAGTGCCGGGATGACCGCGGGCAGCTGGACCGCGGCGAGCAGACCGAGCGGCTTCAGTCCATACGCCCGGCCCACCTCGACGAGCTGCGGATCGACGTGCCGCAGGGCGATCGAGAGGGTCGTCAGCACGGGGAAGGCGGCGCCGATCGTGATGAGGATGATCTTCGGGGGCTCGCCGATGCCGACGTAGAGCACGAGCAGCGGCACCCAGGCGAGCGAGGGCACCGCGCGCAGCGCCCCGATGGTCGGCGAGAGCAGCACGCTCGCGGTCTTCGAGAGGCCGATGAGCGAGCCGAGCACGATCCCGATGAGCGAGCCGAGCGTGAAGCCCTGCAGGACGCGCTGCGTGGAGATCGCGATGTCGCGGGACAGCTGACCGGACGCTCCGAGATCCGCGGCGGCGCGCACCACATCCGCGGGCGAGGGCAGTCGGTACGCGGGGACGTCGGTGAACTCGGTCACCGCCCACCACGCGGCGAGCACCGCGAGGGGCAGCAGGGCGCCCCCGACGACGGGCCACCACCCGCGCTCGCGCAGGGCGCGCGAGCGCGCCGGTGAGGCGGCCCCCGTCGCGGGGGCCGCCTCACCGGTCGTCTGGCTCGCGCTCATGTGCTCGACTCCGAGTCGCTCAGAGCGCCCTGGGGTCGGCCTTCTCGGCGTACGAGGGCTCGAGCAGGGTCGAGAGCGCCTTGTCGATGGACGCCTGGTCGGCGACGTCGCCGCTCTCCACGAAGATCGGGCCGATCACCGACAGCACATCGAGCTGGGCCTGCCCCGGGACCGGGTCGACGCCGAGGTTCGTGCGGTCGGCGATCACCGCGGTCGCGACGGCGATGTCGATGCCCGCGACCTCGGCGAGGATCGCCGCGGTCTCCTCGGGGTTCTCCTGGGCCCAGGCGCGCGCCTTCTCGTAGGCGTTCACGACGAGCTGCGCAAGGTCGGGGCTCTTCGTGAGGAACGACTCGGTGGCGTTGAGGAAGCCGTAGCTGTTGAAGTCGATGTTGTCGTAGATGATCTTCGTCGCACCCGACTCGACGCTCGTCGACAGCAGCGGGTCGAGCCCCGACCACGCGTCGACGGCGCCCGCTTCGATCGCGGCTTTGCCGTCGGCGTGCTGGAGGTTCTCGACCGTCACCTCGTCGAGCCCGACGCCCGCCTCGGCGAGCGACTGGAGCAGGAAGAAGTAGGGGTCGGTGCCCTTGGTCGCGGCGATGTGCGTGCCGCGCAGCTCCTCGACGGAGGAGATCGATGAGCTCGACGGCACGAGGAGTGCGGCCCAGTTCGGCTGGCTGTAGATGTCGATCACCTGGATGGGCGAGCCGTTCGAACGCGCGAGCAGCGCCGCCGAGCCGGCGGTCGACCCGACGTCGATGGCACCGGCACGGAGCGCTTCGTTGGCCTTGTTGGAGCCGGCCGACTGCACCCAGTTGACGGTCACCTCGTCGCCGAGCGCCGCCTCGAGCCAGCCCTGGTCCTTGATGATGAGGCTCAGCGGGTTGTAGGTCGCGAAGTCGATGTTGAGCACCGAAGCGCTCCAGCCGGTGCTCCCCGCAGCGGCGTCGGCCTCGACGGGCGCGCCCTCTCCGGCGACGCAGCCGGTCAGCGCGAGCGCTGCGGCGGTAGCGGCCGCGGCGGCGGCCAGGATGCTCTTCTTCATGGTGGGGGATTCCTCCAGTGCTGTGTGGGGGCGGTGCGGGATGGGATGGTCGGTCAGGGGTGGTGCGTGTCGACGCCGAGCAGCGTCAGGAGCTCGGCGCGCACGTCGGCCAGCTCGGCGTCGGTGCGATCGCGCGGGCGGGGCTTGTCGACCTCGAGCACCCGGCGGATCGTGGCACCCGGTTCGCCGCCATCGGCGCCCAGGAGGACGATCCGGTCGGCCAGCTGAAGGGCCTCGTCGACATCGTGGGTCACGAGCAGGATCGTGGCGGGCTCGGCGGCGTGCACCTCGAGGAGCAGATCCTGCATCGTCAGTCGGGTGAGCGCGTCGAGAGCGCCGAACGGCTCGTCGAGCAGCAGCACGCCGGGGTTGCGGGCGAGCGCGCGCGCCAGGGATGTGCGCTGCGCCATGCCTCCGGACACCTGACGCGGGCGCAGAGCACGCGCGTGGTCCAGTTGGACCAGACGCAACAGTTCGGCCACCCGCTCGCGTCCCGCCCGTCGATCGGTGCCGCGGGGCAGACCGAGCTCCACATTGCGTTCGATCGTGCGCCAGGGCAGCAGCCGCGGCTCCTGGAAGGCGACCGCGCAACGCTGGTCGACCGGCGCCACGGCTTCCCCGTCGATCGCGACCTCGCCTGCGTCCGCACGATCCAGGCCCGACACGAGCCGGAGCAGCGTCGACTTGCCGCAGCCGGAGGGGCCGAGCAGCGCCACGATCTCCCCCGCGCCGATCTCGAGGTCGATGCCGCGGAGCACGATCCGATCCGCGCCATCCGGGCTGGGGAATCGACGTACGACATCCCGGACGCGCACCGGCAGCGCGGGCGCAACGGAGACGTCGGCGATGGTCACCCGCTCGACCGTAGAGAAGCCCCCGAAGGCACCGCAAAACGAACCGTCATGAAATGACATGAACCGCCATACGGCGTCACGAAGAGCGGATCAGCGGCTGTGTGCGATCGCCGACAGCACGCCGTTCACGAAGCCGGCCGAATCGTCGGTGCTGAGCTCGGATGCCAGCTGCACGGCCTCCGCGATGGCGACGCCTTCGGGAACCTCGTCGTTGAAGAGGATCTCCCACGCGCCGAGGCGGATGATCGCCCGGTCGAGCACGGGCATCCGCTCCAGAGTCCAACCGTGGGCGTGCTCGGCGATGAGCGCGTCGAGCTCCGCCCGATGCTCGTCGACGCCGCTCGCGATCTCACGCGCGTACGGCCAGGAGCCTTCGCGCTGCGGCTGCTGGGTGGCGCGCAGCGCCTCCTCGGCGAGGGCGTCCGCGAGCGGGCGCTCGCGCAGGTCGGCCCCGTACAGGATGTCGAGGGCCCGTTTGCGGGCCTTGGTGCGGGAGCTCACCGGGGCTCAGACGCGGCCGAGGTACGAGCCGTCGCGCGTGTCGACCTTGATCTTGGTGCCCTGCTCAAGGAACAGCGGAACCTGGATCTCGTAGCCGGTCTCGACGGTCGCGGGCTTCGTCCCGGCGCTCGAGCGGTCGCCCTGGAGGCCCGGCTCGGTGTAGGTGACCTCGAGGATCACCGAGGTCGGCAGCTCCACGTAGAGCGCCTCGCCCTCGTGGATCGCGATCTGCACGTTCTGGTTCTCGAGCATGAAGTTCGCGGCGTCGCCCACGACCACCGGCGAGACCGTGATCTGGTCGTAGTCGTCGGTGTCCATGAACACGAAGCCGTCGCCGTCGCGGTACAGGTACTGGAAGTCGCGGCGGTCGACGGTCGCGAAGTCGATCTTGGTGCCCGCGTTGAAGGTGCGGTCCACGACCTTGCCCGAGACGACGTTCTTGAGCTTGGTGCGCACGAAGGCGCCGCCCTTGCCGGGCTTGACGTGCTGGAATTCGACCACGTTCCAGAGCTGTCCGTCGATGTTGAGGACGCTGCCGTTCTTGATGTCGTTCGTCGTGGCCATGATGCTTCGCAGGTTCCGTTCGTCGGGAGAGGGGGCGGAATGCGCCCGTACGAGTGTAACGAAGGGTTTCGATACGCGCCTTCGGCGCTCCTCGACCAGCGGGTGTGGCGCGCCGAACCTCACCCCGTGGGGGTGGCGCGCCGAACCTCACCCCGTGGGGGTGGCGCGCCGAACCTCACCCCGTGGGGGTGGCGCGGCGAACCGCGTCGAGGGCGAGCACGTAGGAATCGAAGCCGAAGCCCGCGATGACCCCGGTCGCGATCCCCGAGATGACGCTGCGGTGCCGGAACTCCTCGCGCGCATGCGGGTTCGAGATGTGCACCTCGACGAGCGGGATGCCCGCCTTGGTCACGAGCGCCGCCGCATCGCGCAGCCCGTAGCTGTAGTGGGTGAACGCCGCGGGGTTGAGGATCACGGGCGTCGCGGCATCCACGGCCTCGTGCAGCCAGTGGATGAGCTCCGCCTCGTCGTCCGTCTGCCGCACCTCCACCTCGACGTCGTCGCCCGCCTCCGCCGCGAGCAGGGTGCGCAGCGCGGCGAGGTCCTGAGAGCCGTAGACGTCTGGCTCCCGGCTCCCCAACCGTCCGAGGTTGGGTCCATTGAGCACGAGCACGCGAGGCATGCCCCGAGCCTAGTGAGTCAGCTCGCGATCTCCTGGTACGCGGCGAAGAGCAGCTGCTCCTCGGGGCCCTGCAGCACGGTCGCGCGCCCGATGCCGTCGAGCACGATGAAGCGCATGAGGGCGCCGCGCGCCTTCTTGTCACGCCGCATCGAGGCGAGCAGGGTGGGCCAGCGGCCCGCCGGATAGCTCGTGGGCAGGTCGAGCGAGTCGAGGATGCGGCGATGGCGTTCGACATCCGCCTCGCTGAGGGATCGGGTGAGCAACGACAGCTGGGCCGCGAACATCATGCCGATCGAGATGGCGGCGCCGTGCCGCCACTGGTAGCGCTCGGCGTGCTCGATCGCGTGGCCGAGGGTGTGCCCGTAGTTGAGGATCTCGCGCAGCCCCTGCTCCGTGAAGTCCTCCCCCACGACGTGCGCCTTCATCCGGATCGCGAGCTCGAGCGCGCGGCGGAACTCGGGCGTCGCGGGGTCGGTGGCGCGCACCGGATCGGCCTCGACGATGTCGAGGATCTCCGGGAACCAGATGAACCCGGCCTTCACGACCTCGGCGTAGCCGGCGAGGATCTCGTTGCGCGGCAGGGTGTCGAGCAGCTCCAGCTCGCACAGCACGACGCGCGGAGCCCAGAAGGCTCCGACCAGGTTCTTGCCTTCTGCCGTGTTGATGCCGGTCTTGCCGCCGACCGCGGCATCCACCATGCCGAGCACCGTCGTCGGGATCTGGATGACATCGACGCCGCGCAACCAGGTCGCCGCGACGAAGCCTGCGAGGTCGGTGGTCGCTCCCCCGCCGAGCCCGACGATGGCGTCGCTGCGGGTGAAGTCGGTCTGCCCGAGGATCTGCCAGCAGAACGCGGCGACCTCGACGCGCTTGGCGCCCTCGGCATCCGGCACCTCGGCCAGCAGCACCTGGTAGCGGTCCGAGAGCTCTTCGCGGAGCGCCTCGGCCCGGGCGGCGAGGGTGGGCGCGTGGATGATGAGGATCTTCGCGACGCGTGGCCCGAGGTGCTCGGCGAGCCGCCCGAGGAGGCCGCGTCCGACGAGGACCTCGTAGTCGCGCATCCCGTCGGTGCCGCGCACCGGGATGACGGTCGTCTCCTCGCTCATCGGGCCTCCAGCCAGTTCAGCACGTCCTGCGCGATGTCGCGGTCGGCACGGTGCGCGGTGGAGAGCTCGAGGGTCGCGAGCTCCTCGTAGATCGGGCGCCGCGCGTCGTAGATGCGCTGCCAGTCCTCGATGCCGCCCCGGACGAGCGGGCGTTTGCCGTCCGCGAGGCGGTCGGCGACGGCGTCGGCCGTCACCGAGAGGTACACCACGGGATGCGCCGCGAGTGCGGTCCGCGTCTCGGGGTCGAGCACCGCGCCGCCCCCGAGCGACACGACCCCCTCGCCGGCGAGGGCGTCGCGCACGGCGGCGCGCTCGAGGGCGCGGAAATGCGGTTCCCCGTGGCTGTCGAACAGGGCCGCGATGGGGCCGTGCGCGGCCACGATGACCTTGTCCGTGTCGGTGAACGGCACGCCGAGCTCGCGCGCGACGCGTCGTCCGATGCGGGTCTTCCCCGCGCCCATGGGGCCGATGAAGACCGCGACAGGACCGCTCATGCCGTGACGCCGCCGGTGCGGAGGGCGTCGGGGATCGCCGCGAGGTAGGCCTCGAGGTTGCGACGGGTCTCGCCCACCGAGTCTCCGCCGAACTTCTCGAGCACGGCGTTCGCGAGCACGAGCGCGACCATCGCCTCGGCGACGACGCCCGCGGCCGGCACCGCGCACACGTCGGAGCGCTGGTGGTGCGCCTGGGCTGCCTCCCCCGTGGCGACGTCGACCGTGCGGAGCGCGTGGGGCACGGTCGCGATGGGCTTCATCCCCGCGCGCACGCGCAGGATGGTGCCGGTCGACATGCCTCCCTCGGTGCCCCCCGCCTTGTCGGACTCGCGGCGGATGACGCCGCCGTGGGCCACGAGCTCGTCGTGCGCCTGCGATCCGGGTCGACGCGTCGTCTCGAAGCCGTCGCCGACCTCGACGCCCTTGATCGCCTGGATGCCCATGAGCGCGGCGGCGAGCTGCGCGTCGAGGCGACGATCCCATTGCGCGTAGCTGCCGAGCCCCGGGGGCACGCCGTAGGCGAGCACCTCGACGACCCCGCCGAGGGTGTCCCCGTCGTCGTGGGCGCGGTCGATCCGCTCGACCATCCGTGCGGAGGTGGCGGGGTCGAAGCAGCGCAGCAGGTCGGCGTCGAGCGCGTCGACGTCGTCGGGGGTCGGCAACGGCGACTGCTCGGGCACCCGCACGGTCTCGATCGAGAGGGTGTGCGAGACGAGCCGGATGCCGAGCTCGCCGAGGAAGGCGCGTGCGACGGCGCCGAGCGCGACCCGTGCCGCCGTCTCGCGGGCGCTCGCGCGCTCGAGCACGTTCCGCGCCTCGGGGAAGTCGTACTTCTGCATGCCGACGAGGTCGGCGTGGCCCGGGCGCGGCCTCGTGAGGGCCGCTCCGCGACCCTTGGGAAGCGTCTCCGGGTCGACCGGGACGGGTGACATGACCTCGACCCAGCGGGGCCACTCGGTGTTGCCGATCCGCAACGCGACCGGACTGCCCATCGTGCGCCCGAAGCGGATGCCGCCCGAGATCGTCAGCTCGTCCTGCTCGAACTTCATGCGGGCGCCGCGGCCGTAGCCGAGGGTGCGCCGTTGCAGGTCGGCCTGGATCTGCTCGGGAAGGATCGGCACATCGGCCGGGAGCCCCTCGAGGATCGCCACCAGTTCGGGTCCGTGCGACTCACCGGCCGTCAACCAACGCAGCATGACTCGATCATTCCACAGCGGCGCTCATCGCCCGGATGACGGCGTCCTCGTCGGGCAGGGCGAGCTCCGGGTCGCCGCCCACGAAGATCCGCACCTGGTGCACGGCCTGGTGCAGCAGCATCCGCACCCCGTGCACGACGCCGCCGCCCGCCGCCTGCCAGCGAGACCCGAGCGCCGACGGCCACGGGTCGTAAGCCACGTCGAGCAGTCGCTGTTCCTCCGACAGCGCCGGAACCTCCAGGCTGAACTCGGCACGCGGCGGGATCGTGCTGACCACGGCGCGGCTCGCCGCGAGCGCATCCCGCGCCTCGGAGAGCGGCACGACCCGGATGCCGCGGAAGCTCGCGGTGCTCTCCGCCTTCGCCGGATCGCGCACGGCGAGGGTGACGCGCGCGCCCAGCTGCTGCAGCGCCACCACCGCGCTCTCCGCGGTCGCACCCCCGCCGATCACGGTCGCCTCGTCCGCCGAGCGGACCCCCGCCTCCGCGAACGCCGCCACGATGCCGTGCACATCGGTGTTGAAGGCGCGGACGGGGCGACCCGCGTCGAGCAGGATCGTGTTGGCCTGCGCCGTGCGTGCCGCGACCGGGTCGACCTCGGGCACCAACCCCGGAACCCTGCGCTTGAGCGGCATGGTGAGCGAGAGCCCGCGCCAGGAGGCGTCGAGCCCGCCGAGGAACGGCGCGAGACCCGCCTCGGTCACCTCGACGCGTTCGTAGCTCCACGGCAGTCCGAGCACGCGATAGGCCGCGAGCTGCAGCTGCGGCGACCGCGAGTGGGCGATCGGCGAGCCGAGCACCGCGAGCCGGTGCACCGGCGGCTCAGCCACAGTAGGCGGCGTTCTCGTCGCTCTCCTTGCACCAGGCGTAGAGCTGGTCGGCTGCCCTCTCGTGCTCGGCGAGGGTGTTGGAGAACACCGTCTCGCCGGTCTTGAGGTTCACCGTCACGAAGTACAGCCATCCGCCGTCCGCCGGGTGCACGGCGGCGTCGATCGCGGCCGCACCGGGCAGCCCGATCGGCCCGACCGGCAGGCCGGGGTTCGCGTAGGTGTTCCACGGGTTGGAGGCGTCGTCGCGCTGCTCCTGCGTGGTCCACACACTCGAGGTGTCGCCGAGGCCGTAGTGGATGGTGGCGTCGGACTGCAGGTGCATCCCGCGATCCAGGCGGTTCTGGAACACGCGGGCGATCTTCGGCATGTCCTCCGCGTTGGGGCCGGACTCGCGCTGGATGATCGAGGCCATCGTGAGCACCGTGAAGCGGTTCTCGGGCGCGACGCCCGCCGCGTCGAGGGTCTCGGTCATCTTGTCGACGAGCATCCTGATCGCGTCGACCGCGGTGATACCCGGGTCGAAGTCGTAGGTCGCCGGGAACAGGTAGCCTTCGATGCTCTTCGCGTTCGCCGGCACCCCGAACTGCGCGAAGTTGGCGGCCTCCGCCTGGAGGTCCGCCACCGGGATGCTCGTCGCGGAGGCGATCAGCTCGAGCGCGCTCTGCGCCGTGACGCCCTCGGGGATCGTCACCTGGTTGACGATCTTGTTCGCCGGATCCTGCAGGGCGGCCAGCGCGGCGGCCGCGCTCATCTGCTGCTGGAGCCGGAAGTTGCCCGGCTCGAAGGTGACGTCGGGGTTCGCGAGCAGCAACTGGTAGAAGGCGTCGAAGGTCATGGTGACGCCGGCGTCGTGGAGTTTGGTGGCGATGTCCGAGCCGATGTCGCCCGATTCGATGACGATCGTCACCTCGGTGCCGTTGCCGGTGCCCGAGTAGTCGATGGGGTCGGCGATGCCGAGCACGGCGCGGATGCGATCCTCGAAGAGCGTCCACACGGTCACGCCGGCGCCCGCCACGAGGCCGACGATCACGATCGTCGCGATGAGCCAGCCGATCCACTTCCGCGAACGGCGCCGCTTGCGCGGTGCCCCCGCGGGACGCCGCGACGGTCCGCGCGAGCTGTCCTGCTGCGCCTCGCGCAGGGCGCGACGCGAGCTGAGCTCGGGCGACGGCGTCGCGGTGCGCGCGGGATCGGTCACCGTCGTCGTCGGCTGCGTCGCGGGACGGAAGATGTCGTCCCAGTCCGGGTCAGGAACCACTGTCAGGATCTTTCGTGCGGAGGACGACGGATCCCGGGGGACGACCCGACGCCCGCTCGGAATCGAGGGCGTTCTGAAGGATGATAACAGCGGCCACCTGGTCGACCACGGAGCGCGAGCCCTTCGCGCGCCGGCCGCCGGCCTGGAGCTGCCGGTGCGCGGTGACGGTGCTGAGCCGCTCGTCGACGAGCCGGACGGGCCGGTCGGATGCCGCTGCGAGCTCGTCGGCGAACAGCCGCGCGTCGGTCGTCGAGGGCGTGTCGCCGCCGCTCAGCGAGAGCGGGAGTCCGACCACGAACTCCGTGGCGTCGAGCTCCTCCGCGTGCGCGAGCACGGCGCGAACGGTGCCGTCATCCCGTGCGAGGGTCTCGATCGGCGTCGCGAGCAGGCCGTCCGGGTCGCACCGGGCCACCCCGACGCGGGCGCGGCCGACGTCGACGCCGATCCGGACGCCGCGTCGCATCAGCCGCCGAGTTCGCCGCGGATCGCCTGCAGCGCCGAGGCGATCGCCGCCACGTCGCTGCCGCCGCCCTGGGCGAGGTCGTCCTTGCCGCCGCCGCCGCCGCCGAGCACGGCAGCCGCGGCACGCGCGAGCGCCCCCGCCTTCGCGCCCGCGTCGCGCGCGGCGGGTGTCGTGGCGACGATCACGGCGGGCTTGTCGCCGATCCGCGCCGCGAGGGCCACGACGGCCGACTCCGCGGCGAGACGCTCGCGCACCGACGTCGCCAGGGTGCGCAACTCGTCCGCCGACTGGAGTTCGCCGACATCCTCGAGCACCGCGAGCACAGCCCCCACCCGCGCGGCCTGCTCGGCAAGCGCCGGCACCCGCCCGGAGAGCCGGCTCGCCTCGAAGGCGGCGAGCTTCTTCTCGGCCGCCTTGAGCTGCGCCACGAGATCCGCGATGCGCTCCGGAAGCTGCTCACGCGGAGTCTTGAGGCTCGAGGTCAACTGGTGCACGATGGCACGCTCGGCCGCGAGATCGCGGAAGGCGTCGAGGCCCACGAGCGCCTCGACACGACGATTCGTCGATCCGACGCTCGACTCGGACACCAGGTTCACGATGCCCACCTCCGCGGAGCTGCGCACGTGCGTGCCCGCGCAGAGCTCGCGCGACCAGGGGCCGCCGATGTCGACCATGCGCACGGTGTCGCCGTACTTCTCGCCGAACAGCGCCATCGCGCCGGCCTTGCGGGCCTCGTCGAGCGGCAGGATCCGCGTGACCACCTCGAGGTTGTCGCGCACCGCGTTGTTGGCGATCTCCTCGATCTCGCTGCGCGTCGCGGGCGACAGCGCCTGATTCCACGAGAAGTCGAGACGCATGTAGCCGGCCTTGTTGAAGGAACCCGACTGGTGCGCCTCCTGGCCCAGCGTCTGCCGGAGTGCGGCATGCACGAGATGGGTCGCCGAATGCGCCTGCGCGGCCGAGTGCCGGTACTCGCGATCCACGACCGAGGTCGCCGCCGCCCCCACGCCGACCTCGCCCGACCGCACCTGCACGGTGTGGCTGATGAGCCCCTTCACCGGACGCTGCACGTCGAGCACCTCGAGATCGAAGCCGTTGCCGAGGATCGAGCCCTTGTCGGCCGCCTGACCACCCGACTCGGCGTAGAGCGCCGACTCCGCCAGGATCACCTCGACGATGTCGCCCGCCGCCGCCGACTGCACGGGCACCCCGTCCGCGATGAGCCCCAGGATCCGCGAGTCGGTCTGCAGGTAGTCGTAGCCGGTGAACACCGTCTCGCCCTGCGCCCGGAACTCCGAATACACCGAGAGGTCGGCGAGCTTGCCCTTCTTGGCCTTGGCATCCGCTTTGGCGCGGGCGCGCTGCTCCGTCATGAGCGCGTCGAAGGCGCCGCGGTCGACCGTGAGTCCCGCCTCCTCGGCGACCTCGAGGGTCAGATCGATCGGGAATCCGAAGGTGTCGTGCAGGAGGAACGCCGTGTCGCCCGAGAGCGCGGGCGCCCCCGCCCGCTTCGTGTCGGCGACCGCGACATCCAGGATCGTGGTGCCGCTCGCGAGGGTGCGCAGGAAGGTCTCCTCCTCGCCGAGCGCCAGCCGCGAGGTGCGCTCGTACTCGGCGTCGACCTCCGGGTAGGCGTCGCGCATCGCGAGCCGGGAGGCGTCGAACAGCTCCGCGAAGCTCGGGGCATCCACGCCGAGCAGGCGCATGGCGCGCACGACGCGACGCAGCAGCCGGCGCAGGATGTAGCCGCGCCCCTCGTTCGACGGCGACACGCCGTCGGTCATGAGCATGAGGCTCGACCGCACGTGGTCGGCGATGACGCGCATCCGCACGTCGTCATCGTGCTCGGCGCCGTAGCGGCGACCCGAGAGCTCCGCCGCTCGGTCGAGCACGGGCCGCACCTGGTCGATCTCGTACATGTTGTCGACGCCCTGCTTGATGAACGCGACGCGCTCCATGCCCATGCCGGTGTCGATGTTCTTCTTGGGCAGCTCGCCGGCGATGTCGAAGTCGGTCTTCGAGCGCACCTCCTTGAGGAGGTACTGCATGAACACGAGGTTCCAGATCTCGAGATACCGGGTGTCGTCGACCGCCGGGCCCCCGTCCGCGCCGAACTGCGGGCCGCGGTCGAAGTAGATCTCCGAGCAGGGACCGCCGGGGCCGGGCTGACCCGTGTGCCAGTAGTTGTCGGACTTGCCGAGACGCTGGATCCGGTGCTCGGGGAGGCCCGCGACCCGCTTCCACAGCTCGATCGCCTCGTCGTCGTCCTCGTAGACGGTCACCCACAGGTCCCGCTCCTCGAAGCCGAGACCGCCATCCGACTCGGAGCTCGTCAGCAGCTCCCAGGCGTAGGAGATCGCCCCCTCCTTGAAGTAGTCGCCGAAGGAGAAGTTGCCGTTCATCTGGAAGAAGGTGCCGTGCCGGGTGGTCTTGCCGACCTCCTCGATGTCGAGGGTGCGGATGCACTTCTGCACGCTCGTCGCCCGCGGGAACGGGGCGGGGACGACGCCCGTGAAGTACGGGATGAACGGCACCATGCCGGCGACCGTGAACAGCAGGGTGGGGTCGTCGCTCACGAGCGACGCCGACGGGACGACGGTGTGGCCGCGGTCGCCGAAGAAGCTCAGCCAGCGACGTTGGATCTCAGCGGTCTGCACAGTGGGTTCCTTGACTGCGTCCCGAAGGACGTGGACTTGCGGGCCGCCGGCCCGACGGCGAGGGGGTTCTAGGCCTTGGCGCGCTTGGCCAGGTCGTCGATCGCGTCCTGCGCGTTCGCGACCGCGGCGCGGAGCTCGGCCTCGCGGGCCTTGTAGCCCTGCACGACAGCGTCGCCGAACTCCTTGGCCTTGCCATCGACCTCCGAGAAGAACTGCTTGCCCTTCTCGGTCTTGGCCACCTCGTGGGCGACGACGAAGCCGATAGCGACTCCGACGACCAGAAGCAGTGCACCCTTCATCGTGGTTCTCCTTCGTTCGCGTCGCGGCGGCGAATGCCGTCAACCCTCCTAGCCTATGACCTCCGGTGGGACGACGAAGGCCCCCGGAGAGATCCGAGGGCCTTCGTGACGTGTTACGGCTCAGCGGGCTGCGTAGTACTCGACCACGAGCTGCACCTCGGCGGTCACGGGGACCTCCGCGCGCTTCGGGCGACGCACGAGGCGCGCCTGGAGCTTGTCGAGCTCGACCTCGAGGTAGCCCGGAGTCTTCGGCAGCACATCGACGTGGCCACCGGCCGCGGCGACCTGGAAGGGCTCGGTGCCCTCCGAGCGCTCCTTCACGTGGATGAGCTGACCCGGCTTCACGCGGAACGAGGGGCGGTCGACGATCTTGCCGTCGACGAGGATGTGGCGGTGCACGACGAACTGGCGGGCCTGCGCGGTGGTGCGGGCGAAGCCGGCACGCAGCACGAGGGCGTCGAGGCGCATCTCGAGCAGCTCGACGAGGTTCTCACCGGTCAGACCCTGCGCGCGGCGGGCCTCGTCGAAGACGATGCGGAGCTGCTTCTCGCGGATGCCGTACTGCTCGCGGAGGCGCTGCTTCTCGCGGAGACGGACGGCGTAGTCGCTGTCGGCCTTGCGCTTGGTGCGGCCGTGCTCACCCGGAGCGTAGGGACGCTTCTCGAGGTACTTGGCGGCCTTCGGCGTCAGCGGGATGCCGAGCGCACGGGACAGACGGACCTTGCGGCGGTCCTGGGACTTGGTGGGCATGATGTCCTTCCAACACGTGGCCGCGGCTTTCGCGGCTCACAGACGTGCATCCCGCCATCCGGCGATCCGGGCGCACGTCGACGCGACCGGCGGATCTGAAGGTGGGATGTGTTCGGAGTCGAACCGGACAAGCTTACCAGACCGGCTACTCGTCCTTGGAGTCCTCGCGCTTCGGCATCGGCCTGCCCTCCAGCAGCGCGCGCAGCCGCTCGAGCCGCGGACCCACCTCGCGCTCGTAGCCGTTCCCGGTCGGGTCGTAGTAGCGCCGCCCGACGAGCTCGTCGGGAAGGTACTGCTGCTCGGCCACGCTGAACGGCGCGTCGTGCGCGTAGCGGTAGCCCTTGCCGTGGCCGAGCCGCTTCGCGCCCGGGTAGTGCGCGTCGCGCAGATGGGTCGGCACGCGCCCGATCCGACCGGCGCGCACGTCGGCGATGGCCGCGTCGAGGGCCGTGTAGGCGGCGTTCGACTTGGGCGCCGTCGCGAGGTACACGACCGCCTCGGCGAGCAGGATCCTCCCCTCGGGCATGCCGATGAGCGCGACGCCCTCCGCCGCGGACACCGCGATCGTGAGGGCCTGAGGGTCGGCCATGCCGATGTCCTCCGCCGCCGAGATCATGATGCGCCGGGCGATGAAACGCGGGTCCTCCCCCGCCTCGATCATCCGCGCGAGGTAGTGGAGCGCCGCGTCGACGTCGGAGCCGCGCACCGACTTGATGAAGGCGCTGATGACGTCGTAGTGCTCGTCGCCCTGACGGTCGTAACGCAGCAGCGCCCGATCGACGGCCTGGGCGACGACCTCGGCGGTCACCTCGGGAACGCCGTCGGCGTCGCCGCTCGCGGCGACGATCGCCGCCGCCTCGAGCGCCGTGAGAGCCCGGCGTGCATCACCCGAGGCGAGCCGGATGATGGCCGCCCGCGCGTCGGCGCTGAGCGTCACCGCCCCGTCGAGCCCGCGCGGATCGGTCAGCGCACGATCGACGAGGACGCCGAGATCGTCGTCCGACAGCGGTTCGAGGGTGAGCAGCAGCGAGCGGGACAGCAGCGGAGCGACCACCGAGAACGAGGGGTTCTCGGTGGTGGCCGCGACGAGCACGACCCAGCCGTTCTCGACCCCCGGCAACAGGGCGTCCTGCTGCGCCTTCGTGAAGCGGTGGATCTCGTCGAGGAACAGCACGGTCGAGATGCCGTAGAGGTCACGCGTGGACTTCGCCTCCTCCATGACCTGGCGCACGTCCTTGACCCCGGCCGTCACCGCCGAGAGCTCCACGAACCGGCGCCCGGAGCTGCGCGCGATCGCCTGGGCGAGGGTCGTCTTGCCGGTACCGGGCGGGCCCCAGAGGATCACCGACACGGCTCCGGCGGCACCGCCGGCATCCTCGGCGAGGCTCACGAGCGGCGAACCGGGCTTCAGCAGATGACGCTGCCCCGCGACCTCGGCGAGCGAGGTCGGTCGCATCCGCACCGCCAGCGGGGTCGATCCCGTGCGGAGCCCCTGCTGGCCGCTCATGCGCTCATGCTATCCGCGGGCTCCGACGCGCGAGGTCGCCGGGTTTGGAGCCCCCTGGACGGCTGACTAAAGTCGAGCTGGACCCACGGGCGACGCCCGCACATCGGGCGTCGAGAGGATCGCAGTGGCATCGAACCGGGATCAGCGCGAGCAGCGTGAAGCACGCGAGCGCCTGCGCGTCTACCAGGCGCGGCAGTCGGTCCACCAGGCCCAGGGGCGTCGCCGCCGGCGCGACAACCTCATCGGCATCATCGGCGGCATCGTGGTCGCGGCCCTCGCGATCACCACCCAGGTGCTGTACTTCTCGGTCGGCCCCGGTGTGCCGCCCCCCGCCCCGAGCGCCTCGCCGGAGGCGAGCGACGACGCCGGCCAGAACGTCGGCGCACCGGATCCCTCGCTCGCGGAGGGGCGGACCTGGACGGGCGAGCTCGTCCTCAACGACGTCACCCTCGGCATCTCGCTCGACGGCGCGGCTGCGCCGCAGGCCGTGTCGGGATGGATCCAGGACCAGCGTGACGGCTACTTCGTCGGCAAGACCTGCCACCGCCTCGCGAACTCGGACGGCTTCTCCTTCCTCCAGTGCGGCTCGCTCGACGGAACGGGTGCAAGCGACCCCGACTACCACTACGGCCCGGTCGAGAACGCGCCCGCCGACGGCGTCTACCCGGCCGGCACGATCGCGATGGCGCGCGTCGGCGGCGACGGCTTCAGCAACGGCCACCAGTTCTTCATCATCACCGCCGACACGACCCTCCCGGGCGATGCCGCCGGTGGCTACAGCGTGGTCGGCAGCGTCACGAGCGGCCTCGACCAGCTCATCCAGCAGATCACCTCCGCCGGGATCGACCCGGCCACGCTCGGGCAGGACGGCACGGGCCAGCCCGCGATTCCGACCACCATCACGAGCCTCACGCTGCAATAGGCTGGCACGGGTCGGCGAGAGGCAGCCGACGTCGAACGAGGTGGGAGAGCAGTGAGCGACGAGCAGACGGCCCCGTGGGGTCGCGTCGACGAGGACGGCACCGTGTACGTGCGGGAGGCCGACGGCGAGCGCGCCGTCGGGCAGTACCCCGGCGCGACGCCCGAGGAGGCGCTCGCCTACTACACGCGCAAGTTCACCGAGCTCGAGGGCCAAGTGGGCCTGCTCGAGCAGCGTCTTCGCGGCGGGGCACCCGCACAGGATGTCGCGAAGGCCGTCGCGGCCCTCGCCCCGAGCATCCCCACCGCGAACGCCGTGGGCGACCTGCAGGGGCTCGCGGAGCGCCTCGGCCGGTTGTCGGCGACGCTCGGCGAGGCCACCGAGAAGCAGTCGGCGCAGACCCAGCAGGCCATCGCGGACGCGCTCGCCGAGCGCGAGGCGATCGTCGCGGAGGCCGAGACGCTTGCGGCGCAAGACCTCTCGAAGGCCCAGTGGAAGCAGCTCTCGGGTCAGCTCGACGCGCTCTTCGCGCGGTGGCAGGCGGCTCAGCACGCGACGCCGCGCATCCCGAAGAAGGACGGCGACGAGCTCTGGAGGCGCTTCCGCGCCGCACGCTCCACGATCGAGAGCGGACGCAAGGCGTTCTTCGCCGAGCTCGACAGCGTCCACCGCGACGCCCGCACGCGCAAGCAGTCCCTCGTCGAGCGCGCCGAGGCGCTCGCCTCCCGCGGCGCCGACGCGATCCCGGACTACCGTCGCCTGCTCGACGACTGGAAGGCCGCCGGGCGCGCCGGCAAGAAGGTCGACGACGCGCTCTGGGCGCGTTTCAAGGCGGCCGGCGACGTGCTCTACGGCGCGAAGGCCGAGGCGGACGCCATCGAGGACGTGGAGTTCTCGGCGAACCTCGAGAAGAAGCTCGCCCTGCTCGCGGAGGCGGAGCCGCTGCTCACCGCGACCGATCGCGGCGCCGCGCGCACCGCATTGAGCGCCATCCAGCGCCGCTGGGACGAGATCGGCAAGGTGCCGCGCGACCAGGTGCGCGTGATCGAGGATCGCCTCCGCAAGGTCGAGACGGCCGTCCGCAAGCTCGAGGACGACCACTGGAACCGCACCGACCCGGAGAAGCAGGCGCGTTCGCAGGGCTTCGCCGAGAAGCTCGCCCAGGCCATCGCGAAGGCCGAGGACGAGCTCGCCGCCGCGAAGAAGGCGGGCGACAAGGCCGGCGTCAAGAAGGCCGAGGAGTCGATCGCCGCGCAGAAGGCCTGGCTCGACGCACTCGGCTGAGCCGCGCTCGCCGCTGTCCCCAGGCCGGTTTCTCCACGGAGCCCGGTCGGGGCTGCCGCGCCGCGGCTCCGGGTGCGGATGCTGGAGTCGTGACCCCGTTCCCCCTCATCGACGGTTTCGCCGAACCCGAACTGCAGGCGATCCGTCTCGACGGTGAGAGCTACCTGCTCGGCGACGCCACCGTGCCGCTCGACATCGCCGACTCGCCGGCGGTGCGAGTGGCGGCGGTGAGCGACCGGCGCTCACGACGCCTCATCGCGGCCGGCGAGACGGCCGCCTGGGTGTGGGGCGCCAGCTGGCGCGTGCCGCGTCGCCCCGAGTACCTCGTCGAGCTGTCCGCCCGTTGGCGACCGGCACCCGGCGATGAGATCGACGTCCGGGAGAGCATCGTGCATCCCGACGATGTGGTCCGTTTCGGCACGGGTGCCGTCACGACGCCGCTGCGCACGGTGATCGACCTCGCGCGCTTTCGCGCCGAGTTCGGGCCGAAGGAGGCGGGGCTCGTCCGCGCGCTCGCGCGACTCGGCGCCTTCGATGCGGATCGCGTCATCGAGACCATGGACCGAGGGCGCAATCTGGCCGGGAAGCGGATGGCCGCCGACCGGGTGCGCGCCGCGCTCGCGGCTCAGCCGGAGTTGACGCGGTAGACGTCGTAGACGGCGTCGATGCGCCGCACGGCGTTGAGCAGGCGATCCAGGTGGACCGTGTCGCCCATCTCGAACACGAAGCGACTGAGCGCCAGCCGATCGCTCGAGGTCGAGACCGTCGCCGAGAGGATGTTGACGTGGTTCTCCGAGAGCACGCGCGTGACATCCGACAGCAGCCCCGAGCGGTCGAGCGCCTCCACCTGGATCTGCACGAGGAACAGACTCGATGAGGTCGGCGCCCACTGCACATCGATCATGCGGTCCGGCTCGGCCAGCAGGGTCTTCACGTTGACGCAGTCCGAGCGGTGCACCGAGACGCCCGAACCGCGCGTCACGAACCCGACGATCTCATCGCCCGGCACCGGGGTGCAGCACTTCGCGAGCTTCACGAGGATGTCGGGCGCGCCGCGCACGAGCACCCCGGAATCGCTGGGACGCAGCTGCCGGTTGCGGCCCTTGGGGGTGAAGTCGAAGGTGGTCTCCTCGACCTCCGGCTCGGTCTGCAGCGACGCGAGCACCTTCTCGATGACCGACTGGGTCGAGACGTGCCCCTCGCCGACGGCCGCGTACAGCGCCTCGACGCCGTCGTAGCGCATCTGCGAGGCGACCGCGGTGACGACGTCCTGACTCATGAGCTTCTGCAGGGGCAGGTTCTGCTTGCGCATCGCGCGCGCGATCGAGTCCTTGCCCTGCTCGACCGCCTCCTCGCGGCGCTCCTTGGTGAACCAGCCGCGGATCTTGTTGCGGGCGCGCGCGGACTTGACGAAGTTGAGCCAGTCCTGACTGGGGGCGGCGTCCGGGTTCTTCGAGGTGAAGATCTCGACGACATCCCCGGATCCGAGCGTCGACTCGAGCGGGACGAGCCGTCCGTTGACCTTCGCACCCATGGTGCGGTGCCCGACCTCGGTGTGCACGGCATAGGCGAAGTCGACGGGGGTGGCGCCTGCGGGGAGGCCGATGACCTTGCCCTGCGGCGTGAAGACGTAGACCTCCTTGGCCCCGATCTCGAAACGGAGGTTGTCGAGGAACTCGCCCGGATCGGCCGTCTCCGCCTGCCAGTCGCTGATGTGCGCGAGCCAGGCCATCTCGGTGCTCGCCTGCGAGCGGTCCTCGCTGCGACCGGTCGCCATCCGCTCCTTGTACGCCCAGTGCGCTGCGACACCGAACTCGGCGCGCTGGTGCATCTCCTGGGTGCGGATCTGGATCTCGACCGCGCGTCCCTTCGGCCCGATGACCGTCGTGTGGAGCGACTGGTAGAGGTTGAACTTCGGGGTCGCGATGTAGTCCTTGAAGCGGCCGGGGAGCGGGTTCCAGCGCGCGTGGATCGCCCCCAGCACGGCGTAGCAGTCTCGGATCGAGTTCACGAGCACCCGGATGCCGACCAGATCGTAGATCTCGTCGAACTCGCGGCCGCGCAGCACCATCTTCTGGTAGATCGAGTAGTACTGCTTGGGGCGCCCGACGACCTGGCCCTTGATCTTGGCGGAGCGCAGATCCTCGTTCACCGCGTCGATGACCTGCTGCACGAACTCCTCGCGCTGCGGCGTGCGGTCGCGCACGAGACTCTCGATCTCGACGTAGAGCTTCGGGTAGAGCACCGCGAAGCTGAGGTCCTCGAGCTCCCATTTGATGGTCTGGATGCCGAGGCGGTGCGCGAGCGGCGCGTAGATCTCGAGCGTCTCCTGCGCCTTGCGGGCGGCGGACTCCTGCGGCACGAAACCCCAGGTGCGGGCGTTGTGCAGCCGGTCGGCGAGCTTGATGATGAGCACGCGGATGTCCTTCGACATCGCGACCACCATCTTGCGGACCGTCTCGGCCTGCGCCGAGTCGCCGTACTTGAGCTTGTCGAGCTTCGTGACGCCGTCGACGAGCATGGCGATCTCGTCGCCGAAGTCGGCGCGCAGCATGTCGAGGGTGTACTCGGTGTCCTCGACGGTGTCGTGCAGCAGCGCTGCCGCGATGGTCTTCGGTCCGATGCCGAGGTCGGCGAGGATCTGCGCGACCGCGACGGGATGCGTGATGTACGGCTCGCCGCTGCGGCGCGTCTGGCCGTCGTGCGCCCGTTCGGCGGCGCTGTACGCCCGCTCGACGATCGTGAGATCGGCCTTCGGGTGGTGCGAGCGCACCGTCTTGAGCAGCCGGTCGACGGCGCCGGTCGGCTGGGCGCGGGAGAACAGTCGCGGCAGCAGGGCGCGTCGCGACCCCACGGCACCTTGCGTGTC
This sequence comes from Protaetiibacter larvae, assembly GCF_008365275.1. Lineage (GTDB taxonomy): Bacteria > Actinomycetota > Actinomycetes > Actinomycetales > Microbacteriaceae > Homoserinibacter > Homoserinibacter larvae. The sequence goes on from NZ_CP043504.1 coordinate 1,915,836, forward strand.
ACTGCTCATCGCGTGCGTCCTCCCCGGACTGCTGATTCTAGGCGGGGAGCGCGCACGCGACCGGCATCAGGCGGCGACCTTCGCGCGCAGCGCACGCACGCGCTTGTCGCGCTTGGCGATCTCGGCCTCGCCCTGGCGGAAGGTCGCGTAGAGCGGCGCCGCCACGGCCGGGGTCGAATAGGTGCCTACGATGGTTCCCACGAGCAGGGCGAGGGAGATGTCGCGCAGCGTGTCGGCACCGAGCACGAAGGCACCGATGAAGAGGATCGCGGCGACCGGCAGGGCGGCCACGACACCGGTGTTGATCGAGCGGACGAGCGTCTGGTTGACCGCGAGGTTGACGGTCTCGCCGAACGTCCGCGTCGAGTCGTCGCCCAGCTCCGTGGTGTTCTCGCGGATCTTGTCGAACACCACGACGGTGTCGTAGAGCGAGTAGCCGAGGATCGTGAGGAAGCCGATGACGGCCGCCGGCGTGATCTCCCAGCCGGTCGCCGCATACACCCCGACCGTCAGCACCAGGTCGTGCAGCAGCGAGATGATCGCGGCGAGCGACATCTTCCAGGTGCGGAAGTAGAGCGCCATGAAGACGGCGGCGAGCAGCACGAACACGCCGAGGCCGCGCAGGGCGGCGTCGGTGATGTCGGCACCCCAGGTGGCGCCGATGAAGGACGACGAGACCTCCTGGGTCGCGTAGGCGTCGCGCAGGTTCTCGGTCACGCTCGCGGTCTGCGGGTCGGTGAGCTGGTCGGTCTGCACGCGCACGCCGTTCTGGCCGACCGTGCTGATGCGCACGACGGCGTTCGGCACGACGTCGTGGACGGCGGTCTCGGCGAGGTCGGTGTCGATCGGCAGCTGCGATTCGGGCACCTCGGCGACGAGGAACTGCGATCCGCCGCGGAACTCGATGCCGAAGTTGAACCCGGCCCCGAAGTTGCCGACCCCGCGGATGAACGGGATCGCGATCGCGACGAGCACGAGCACGATGGCGATCGAGAACCAGATGCGGCGCTTGCCGACGAAGTCGACGCTGCGCGCGCCCGTGTAGAGGTCGTTGCCGAGACGCTGGAACGGGCTGTTCGCCATCAGCGGGCCTCCTTCTTCCCGTTCGCGGGCTTCGTGGACGTCGCGGGCTTCGAGCTCGACGCCGCCTCGAGCTCCGCCGCCTTGCGCTCGGCGATGGTCTGACGACGCTCCGCCTCCCGGCTCGCGCCCGCACGCCGCGCCTCCGCCGAGAAGCGGAACTCCGCGCGGCCGCGGTAGACGGCGCCGAGCGCCGTCGGGTCGAGGCCGCTCAGCGGATGCCCGCTCGAGAAGAACCGCGTGGTGGCGAGCAGCTGCAGCATCGGGTGGGTGAAGAGGATCACGATGATGACGTCGATGACGGTCGTGATGCCGAGCGTGAGCGCGAAACCGCGCACCGAGCCCACCGCGAGGATGTAGAGGATGATCGCGGAGAGCAGGTTGACGCTCTTGGCGGCGAGCACCGTGCGCAGGGCGCGCTTCCAGCCCGCCTCGACGGCGCCGACGAGACCGCGTCCGTCGCGCAGCTCGTCGCGGATGCGCTCGAAGTACACGATGAACGAGTCGGCCGTGAAACCGATCGCCACGATGAGGCCCGCGACGCCCGCGAGCGAGAGCCGGTATCCCTCTCGCCACGACAGGATGTTGACCACCAGGTAGGTGACCACCGCCGCCACGACGAGCGATGCGATCGTCACCGTGCCGAGCAGTCGGTACTGGAAGAGCGAGTACACGAACACCAGGACGAGTCCGATGATGCCCGCGATGAGGCCGCTCTGCAGCTGACTCGTTCCGAGCGTGGCGGAGATCGTCTCGCGGCTCTCGACGGTGAAGCCCACCGGCAGCGCGCCGAAGCGAAGCTGGTCGGCGAGGGTCTTGGCCGACTGCTGGGTGAAGCCGCCCGAGATCTCGGCTCGGCCGTCGGGGATCGGGACGTTCGCGGTCGGCGCGATGACGACACTGCCGTCGAGGACGACCGCGAAGCGGTTGCGCGGCTCCGGAAGCGGCACGAGGCGCGTGGTCACCTTCGCGAACTGCTCGGTGCCCTCCGCGTTGAAGCTCAGGTTCACGACCCAGACGCCCGTGCTGGCGCCGGTCTGCGTGGTCCGCATCCCGGGCTGGGCGTCGCTGATCGACGCACCCTCGACCTCCACCGGGCCGAGCAGGAACTTCTCGGTGCCGGTGTTGTCGCAGGTGATGAGCGGCTGGTCGGCGGGTGCCGCGCTCGCGCTCGAGCCCTGGTCGGCGTCGCAGACGAAGGCGTCGTACTGCTCCTGCAGGGCGGGGGTGACCCAGTTCACGTCGGAGCCGTCGGTCGGCGCGACACTCGGCGTGTCGGAGGGTGCCGGGGTGTCGGTCGGCGCGGGCGTCTCGCTCGCGTCGTCGGACGGCTCGTCGCTCGGCGAGACCGAGGACGTGGCGGGCGATCCCGCGAGGATCACCGCGCGGAACTCCATCTTCGCCGACTGCTGGATGCGGTCGAGCGTCGCCTGGTCGGGTGTGGTGCCGGGGATCGAGACGACGATCTTGTTACCGCCCTGCGTGGTGATCTCCGCCTCGGAGAC